>CAZHVR010000024.1:0-35055 GCA_964536225.1 uncultured Pirellulales bacterium | reverse complement strand
CCCCGCACGTTGGGGGTATTTTTAATCGCAGCATAAAACCATAGTTCAGCTGGGAGAGACAGGACACAATGTCTGACTTTTTTTTAGCGGCCGCAAAACCCTCCGTATGGGGCGTTGCTTTAGTCGTGATTGTCCTCGTAGGAACGGCCGTAAAATTCTTTGCAGTCCGCGGGACCGTAAAAGTCGCTATGTGCCAGATTTTCATCCTCGACGGCGACAGGCACGGCAATTTCATCCGAATCGAAAACGCAATAGAAGAAGCCAAACGCGCCGGCGCGCAGATTGCCTGTCTGCCTGAGAGCATTGTTTTTGGCTGGGTCAATCCCGATGCGCATAAAAAGGCCTTGCCGATTCCCGGCAAATACTCGCTGCTGCTGTGTGAGCTGGCCCGCAAATACCGTATATATATCTGCGCGGGCCTCGACGAAAAAGACCAGGACTGCCTTTACGGTTCGGCTGTCCTGATTGACGATAAAGGCGAGATTATCCTCAAGCACCGCAAGCTGGAGGTTTTGCCTGAATTAATGGAGCCCCCTTATACCGGGGCAAACGACGTCAGCGCCGTTGCGGATACCCGCTTCGGCAAAATTGCACTTTTGATTTGCGCAGATACCCACAGGGCCGATATTCTTGACCGCATCGCGGCCTTGAAACCGAAGCTGCTGTTGGTTCCATACGGCTATGCGGAAAAAGAGGAAAACTGGCCCGCTCATGCCGCGGAATTTCACGACATTGTGAAAAAAACCGCAATTAAGACCGGGGCGGCCGTCGTCGGCACAAATCTCGTCGGCCAGATAACAAACGGCCCCTGGGCCGGCAGGGTTTACGGCGGCCAAAGCATCGCCGTCGATAAAACCGGCAAAACCCTCGCCCTGGCAAAAGACCGCGACAGGAATATAAAGCTTGTTTCCGTAAGTGTCGCACGATAAGCACCTTATCGATTTACCGGCGTATATTAACTGTAATAATGGCGATTGATTATTAATGAATAATGGGTTATGATACTGTAAATCAATAATAGGAGAACAAAATGGTGGAAAATATGCAGCTTGTAGCTTTGGGGATGCCCAGCGGATGGGAATGGATTATCATTCTTATTGTCGCCCTGCTGATATTCGGAAAAAAGCTGCCGGAAGTGGCTCGCGGTCTCGGTAAAAGCTTGACCCAGTTCAAAAAAGGCCTGCACGATGTCGAGGACGAAGTCGAGCAGACAAAAAAAGAAATCGACAGCGCCGACAAGACCGAAGAAGCCGCGAAAACAGACGATACCTCGAAAACCTGATAAACCGGTGCACATCAGCCGCACCCGGTCATTAGTAATTTCCGGCAGCAGATGAACCGCAAAGCCGACAAAGCGAATCTTCCCGATACTACGATGACTCTCGGAGAGCACCTCGAAGAGCTGCGCGCACGCCTTATACTGGCGCTGGCGGGCATAGTGGTTGCCGCAATCGGGTGTATGCTCTTCGGCGGGAAAATTGTCGCCTTTCTCGAAGCGCCATATCTGAGAATTATGCCCGACGCGAAGTTGCAGGTGCTAGCGCCTGCCGCCGGCTTCATCGCGTATATGAAAATCGCAATGATTTCAGGTCTCATTATCTCCTCGCCCTGGGTCTTCTATCAGATGTGGATGTTCATTTCTGCCGGGCTCTATCCGCACGAAAGAAAATACGTTTATTTTGCCACCCCCTTTTGTGCCGGATTGTTCATACTCGGGGCGCTGTTCTTCGCTTTCGTAATTTCGCCGGCGATGCTGAGTTTTCTTATAATTTTCAACACAAAGTTCCTGCACGCCAGCTCCCTGTTCAGCTTTCCCGATTACGTCTCATTCGTAACGCTGATGATGCTCATTTTTGGTATCGCGTTCCAAACCCCCATAGCGGTCTATTTCCTCAACAGAGCCGGAATCATTCCCCTCGATGCCTTTAAGAAAGCAAGAAAGTACGTGATTCTCGGCATAGTTATCGTTGCTGCTGCTGCTACGCCCGGCTCGGACCTCGTCTCGCTGTTCTCATTGTCAATATCAATGTACCTGCTTTATGAGCTGGGCATTCTCTTGTCATGGCTGGCTGAACGAAGGGCACATCGTAAAAAATAATTATGCTGACATTGATTAACACCAACACTATGCAGCCCGCAATCGCACCCGTGGGCCTTGACTACATCGCCGGCTCTGCCAAAAAAGCGGGCCTCGACGTCGATATAGTCGATTTATGTCTTGTTGACGACCCGGATGAAGCTCTCCGCAGCTATTTCGCTGGCCATAACCCTGATTTGATTGGCCTTTCATTTCGCAACGTCGATGATTGCTTCTGGCCGAGCTGCCAGTGGTTTGTCCCGCGTCTTGCTGACACCGTAAAATCAATACGGGGTCTGACCAAAGCGCCGATTGTCGTCGGCGGTGTTGGCTTTTCGATTTTCGCAAAGCAGATTGTCGAATACACCGGCGCCGACTTCGGCGTTATCGGCGACGGCGAGCAGACGATAATATCACTTTACCGCGACTTGAAAAATAATAAAACAGTCCCGGCGTGCCGGGATTCGATACTGGACGGCCGAGCAAACCAACCCGAACAGCTTTCGCTGCCCACCGCCCGGGATAATATCGACAATGTCACCTACTTTAATTTCGGCGGACAAATCGGTATCGAAACAAAACGCGGCTGCAACCGAAATTGCATCTATTGTGCCGACCGGCTGTCAAAAGGAACGACAAACAGAACACGAAGCCCCACCGAGGTCGCTGACGAAGCGGAAAATTTACTGGCGCAGGGTATCGACGTCCTGCATATCTGTGACAGTGAGTTCAATGTTCCCGGCCGGCACGCACTGGCCGTGTGCGAGGAATTCATCCGCCGCCGGCTCGGCGGCCGTCTAAAGTGGTACACGTATATGGCCGTTGTCCCCTTCGATGCCGGGCTTGCCTCGGCGATGCGAAAAGCTGGCTGCGTCGGTATCGACTTCACCGGCGATTCCGCCTCTCCGCTTATGCTCGAAACCTATCGCCAGTTACACACGCCCGAAAACCTCACCTCGGCGGTCCGCTTGTGCAAAGAAAACGGTATAAAAGTGATGATTGACCTGCTCATAGGCGGCCCCGGCGAGACACCGGAAACGGCCAAACAGACGATCGATTTCATAAAGCAGATAAATCCCGACTGTGCAGGTGCGCCTCTCGGTGTAAGAATCTATCCCGGAACGGAAATGGTAAACGTGATGGCAAAAGAAGGACCGCCGGAAACTAATCCTAATATCCGCAGAAAATACGCCGGCTCCGTCGATTTATTCAGGCCCACTTTCTACATCTCGCGTCTGCTTGGCGAAAGGCCCGCCCGATTGATTAAGGACTTGATTGCAGGCGACGAAAGGTTCTTCGAACCGATTGACGAAGCAGACAGTGCGTTGACCGACCATAACTACAATGATAATACCGAGCTGGTCAACGCAATTAAACAGGGTGCACGCGGCGCCTACTGGCACATCCTCCACAATCTCCGCTGCTGACCCGTCCTTAACGCTTCATCCCGAATGTTTATTACGCATAAGTAAGCAATTCCCGCAGTAAAATTACGGATAATACCGCACCGTGTATCTGCTTTTTTGCGATACGATTAGCATTTATAAGCTGCTGATGGAAATCGCCGTAAAAACCGTTTAGAATATTGGTTGCCGAGCTGTCGGATAGTCGGCTTAATCATTCTCGAAAAAAAAACGCGGCAGGCCTTGCGGTATCGAATTATGATAAAAAATAAATTGTGGCACCTGTTGTTTCTCATTGCCGTCTTTTTCAAGGGGCTCGACGGCACTCTCGAATTACTCGGCGGGCTGGTGCTTCTCTTGATTAAACACGGCACTATAATAAACTACGTCAACTCCCTTTTTTATTATATTCTGTCCGAAGACCCCGATGACCCGATTGCCGGCTACCTGATTCATTATGTGGCAGGCATATCTAAAAACACCGAGCTCTTCGCCGCAGTTTATCTGCTCGGTCACGGAATCATAAAGGTCGGAATCGTTACGGGACTTTATTTAAAAAAACTGTGGGTTTATCCTCTGGCACAGTTGGTTCTTGTTGTTTTTGTTGTTTATCAGTTGTACAGATTCAGCCACACCTCCTCCGTTCTTCTTCTTGTTCTTACCGCCATTGATGCCTTTATAATCTTTCTGATTTGGAAGGAATACAGGAGGTTGGCAGGCCTCATCTCAACCTGATTGCCTTGTTCCTTGCGTCACCGGTATATCGAACATATAAACGGCGGTTTTTAATCGAGGGTTATCTGCTGCCCGTACTCAGGCACGGTAATTTCCCAGCCGGTTTTACCCCTGACAAAGTCCGCAAATGCCGTCGCGCTTTGCGGCTCCCCATGCACGACAAATATCCGGCCCGGCGGCGTCTTGAACTTTTCCAGCCACCCAAGCAGCTCGTTCTTGTCCGCATGCGCGGAAAAACCGTTTATCTGCGCAACTCTTGCCTTCACGTTGTACTTCTGGCCCAGAATCCGAACCTGCTTGGCTCCATCGACGATTTGCCTGCCTAAGGTCCCGATGGCCTGATACCCGACGAACATTATCGTGCTCTCTTTTCTGGAAATGTTGTTTACGAGGTGGTGTTTGATTCTTCCCCCTGTGCACATACCCGACCCGGCGATAATCATTACCGTCCCGCTGATATGGTTAATCGCCTTCGATTCCGCCGTGGCAGAGGTCATCTTCAAACCCGGAAAATCGAAAGGTGACCCGTTCTGGGCGATAGCCGACCTCATTTCCTCATCGTATAGCTCGGGATGCTGTTTGAAGATTTCGGTGATTTTCACGGCCATGGGGCTGTCCAGAAATACCATCAGGTGCGGGATGGTGTCTTCACCGAGTAGTTCATTGAGATAAAAGAGAATTTCCTGCGAGCGCTCCAGGGCAAAACTTGGCACGACTATGTTACCACCCGTTTTTTTCGTCGAGTTTATTACCTCCGCGATTTGTTTCTTCACGTCGCAGGTCTCGCAATGCACCCTGTCGCCGTATGTCGATTCGATTACGACGTAGTCCGCTTTTTCGGGTATGCTCGGGTCGTGCAGAATCGGCCGGTCGGGCCTGCCTATGTCACCGGTAAATAGGATGGTTCTGTGCTCCCCGTTTTTCGCGATGTCCACTTTTATCATCGACGAGCCCAGCACGTGACCCGCGTCGCAAAGCGTGACCTCGATACTCCCGGCAATTTTAAGCCGCTGCCCGTATTCAGCCGGCTCGAAATGCGAAAAGCTCGCCTCCGCGTCCTTCTCCGTATAAAGCGGCACCTCTGGGTATGGTCCCTTCCTGCCTTCCTTCTCGTGTCTTTTTCGTTTGTGCTCGGCGTCCTCTTCCTGCAGCTTTGCAGAATCCAGTAGTATCACCCGTGCTATCTCCGCCGTGGCCTGCGTACAGTAAATCCTGCCCTTAAACCCCTCCCGCACAAGCTTCGGCAGCAGCCCGCAGTGGTCTAAATGGGCGTGCGTCAGCAGCACCGCGTTTATGCTCTCAGGCGGCACCGTGAACGGCTCCCAGTTTCTCGCCTGATACTGCCTTTCCTGGTACAGCCCGCAGTCAACAAGAAGCCGTACACCATCGGCTTCCAGCAAATGACGCGACCCAGTTACGTTCTGTGCGGCCCCTAAAAACCTTAATCGTATCTCCATTCGTCTGCTTTCAATGCCGGGTTTCAAAGCTTTCTTATAAGACCTGTGACTACGCCCTCGATGCGGCAGTTGTTTGTGTAAATCGGCTCGTAATTCTCGTTTGCCGGCTGCAAACGGACACAACCCGGCTCCCTGTAAAACCGCTTCAGCGTAGCGTTCCCGTCATCGACAATTGCCACGACCAATTGGCCGTCTGTAGCGGTGCGGCCGCGCCTGCAGATTATATAATCCCCCTCGCGGATGTTCTCCCCCACCATACTGTCCCCGCGCACCTCCAGCGCAAAAACCTCCTCCCCTGCGCCGAAAAGCGAATTGAGGGATATGATATTTATGTTTTCAACCGCCTCAATCGGCTCTCCCGCCGCAACCATCCCTGCAAGCGGTATTCCCTCCGATTTATCTCCTGCCGACTCGCAGCTATGCTCCGCAAGCCCCTTAAGCGCTCTTCGTGCCTTTAAGGTCAGGTTCAAAGAGCGTGCCCTGTGCCTGCTCGAAGGCCCCGCCTGGCCCGAAACAAATCCTTTGCCTCGAAGCTGCTCGATGTGCTCGAATGCGGTGGTGCGGCTTATATTTAATTGTGTCCCCAGTTCCCCTATCGTCGGCGAATAACCATCTCTGCTCCGCTGCTCCGCGATTGCCCTTAGCATCTGCACCTGTCGGGGTGTCAGCGGCTCGTACGTCTTTTGTGTCATTATAAGGTTTCCTCAACGTGTCTCGGTTCCCGCGAAGCGCTTCACTTATTCCCGCCAGCACGTTCAATAGCCCCGCTAATGTATTCTTCGGCCTCTCCGCCGGACTCACCGGCTCCGCAGGCCACACCGATACGTAATCACCCCCTGGCCCGAACCGGCATATAGGACCGATATTTATTGTCTTTTCACACTCCATTTTACACCTGGTTTTTGTCGCTGGGGCACAAAGTTTTCCCCTTCTTCCTTTTTACTTTTTTATTTTTACTTTTCTTTTTCTTGTGTCTTTGCAGTAAGAATTCTATCGGTAATACCCCCCGAAAAACCCTAACAAAAACCGAACAAATTCACTCCCTCCGCGCAGATTTTTTTATTATGCCGATGCCCTGTCTGATACTCGAAATAATATGGGACAGTCATCGAAAAATTTTCCGAATTTTTTATGGAGAAAGGAAAAGTGCGGGTTGCTTTTCCCTTTTGAAGAAGACCGAAGACGCAAATCCGCTTCATCCGTCTTCGTTAAATCTTCGGCGGAAACCTCAATAATGCTTTGTCTGTCTTTGCTGCAGCATCTCCGCTAATGTCCTGCACGGACGGACATAAACCGGCAAAAAGGGATGTGGCCGAAAGCCCGCCGGGGCTGCCGGCTGTGTCGTTTGTGGTTGGATATCTTTCTCCCGACCTCCGTTATCCTTGTTGAAATCCGTTTCTTTGCGTTCAGCCATTATATTGCCTCCCTTCGGTCCGACGCTCAAATCGCTGTTTCAGGCCCGTATTACTTTAACGCTCCCTCAATTCGGTAGGGCGATTCCACTTGACTCCGTTTGTTAAAATAGGTAAAATCCCGGCGTTCACACCTTACAGCTTTCAGCGGTAAATGTTGGCAAAAAACGGTTTAGCTCACCTGCCTGTCGATTGTTCGACTGTTCTTTTGTTTGTATCGGCTCAAACCGTCGAAAACTATATATAAAACAATAGTAAAAAAGATAATTATAGATCTTCCGTTCCTTGAATCAAAGCGCAAAATAAGTTTATGCCTGGTAAAAGGGTTGAAAAATTGCTAAGTGCCCACGTTGACGCCGAACTCTGCGACAGGTTTTTACAGCAGGCGCACACCCGCTGTGTCATTAAAAAACGCGCCCTCGCCGCCGCCGTTAAACTATGGTCCGAGCTGCCAGCCGAGATTCAGATTCAGCTTCTTGACCGCTCTGTCAAGGAAAACGACTTCGTAGAGCTCGTCCGGCAGATTGTGGATGAACGCATCAAATTTCAGCCCCGGCCGAAGAAGGCCTCTCAGCAGGCCTCGAAGGCCCCCCGCAAGCAGCTACACGATGCTATCACGCGGATTAAGGAAATGGTCGAGATTGAGCATCAGCAGCCTGGCACCATTTATAGGGTCCTCGACTCCGACGAGCAGAAGGTCCTCGACGATTTCAAGAAACTCGTCGGCCCAAAACAACGAAAAAAATCCCGCTCCGCCTGAACGATTCATCCTTAACGGCTCATCAGTCCCTGTTAAAACTTTGCAAATTTGAAGCCGATGAGCTTGTAGATTAGTTTGGCAGCGAGGAAGTCAGGTGCCTTGTTGTTTTTGTTGGGGCATAGCTCGACAACGTCGAAGCCGACGACGTTACTATTGTGAAAAACCCTCCTGCATAACTCAAGGACCTCGTACCAGCCGAGGCCGCCCGGTTCGGGAGTGCCGGTCGAAGGCATTATCGAGGGGTCGAAGGCGTCGAGGTCAATGGTTATATAGACATTTTCCTGAAGGTAAGAGACAACAGAATTAATCCAGTCGGTCCTGCCGCAGATATCTTCTGCAAAAAACGTCCTGCTTTTATCAAGCAATGGTTTCTCCGAAACATCCATACTTCGAATGCCGACCTGGACTACGGGGACAAGCTCTTTTGCGCGTGCCATTACGCAGGCGTGGTTGAATTTCGAGCCGTGGTATTTGTCGCGAAGGTCGGCGTGGGCGTCGAGCTGGAGAACGGTGAGTTTTTTATATTTTTTTGCGACGGCGTTTATCGCGCCGATACTTACGGAATGCTCGCCGCCGAGGACGATTGGGAATTTGCCTTTTTCGAGGTGTCGGGCGACTGTTTTTTCCACCATTTCGACCATTTTCTGCGCCGAGGAGGCCCCTTTTACGGGCTTATCGGTGAAAACGCCGACTTCATAAGGTTCGGAGTCGCTTTCTATATCGTAATTTTCCACCGTGGCCGAGGCCTCGATAATGGCAGCCGGGCCTTTATCTGCACCTTTTATCCAGGTGCTTGTCGCATCGTACGGCACGGGAACAATGATGACCCGCGATTTTGCCGGGTCGCGGTATTTTTTGGGAACGTCGCTTAGAAACATTGCCTCATTCATAGTTTTTCACTGCGGGGAAGAGCTTATCAAAAAAGATTCCTCGACTTCGCTTCGCTGCGCTTGGAATGACAAATCATCTAACCGGATACGGAACATCAGTCGAAGAGGAACATTGCTATTGCGACGGTAGTGGTCCAGAGCTCTCTCATCCCCCGCGCGGTCTGGGTAATGTTGGATGTCCTGATTATCAGGCCGCTGGACCTGTATACCTGCTCTTTTTCCGACCAGGCCTTGTTGGGGTCAACTTCGAGACCCAGGGTTGTTCCCAGCATACCTGCGGCGAGGTCTTCGGCGAGGTCGGAGGCCTCCTGCTCGTTCATACCGTAGCCGTGGACCTCGCTGAGGTATCCCCAGTTGTTTCTGTCTTTGGGGACTGCCAAACCGACCGAAGCAGCAACGAGCCGACCGTGCTCCTCAGTATCGGTCCGAGCCATAACGCAGTAGCAAATTTCGCCGGGGGTAAGACGCTTCAATCCTGCCTCACGACTGATGACCTTGCAACGCGGCGGCAAAATCGAAGAGACCTGAACGAGGTTCTGTTGCGCCACACCGGCGGCACGGAGGGCATCCTCGAACGATTTGAGTTTGTATTTGTGCCGGCCGACTCCTTTGGTCAAAAATACCCTGTTAGGAACAAGACTGTCCATCTCCGTCCTTTTGCCTCCAGCAATATAGCAATACAGTTACATACGCCAGCAAGTTTTCGAACTATCCGGTGAATTATATTATGCGGGCACGGCTTGACAATAAAAAATTGCTAAAACTTTCACTTTTTTACTGCGACCGGAGCTCGATAATTGCTTTCTTGTCTAACGGACACAGTGGGTTTATAATCGGGTCGAGTTAAACATTGCAGGGTGACCAGCTCCCAAGGGGCGAAGCGGGCCGGAGAAAAGGAAAAAATATGGACAAGAGTGCGATAATAAAAAAAGGCGTCTTTTGCGTGATGATGCTTTATCTGGCGGGCTGTGCCGAAAACAAATACATCCAAACGGAAGACCATATTTGCGTTACGGCAACTACCAAAGCGGACGCTATGACAGCGGCAGAGCAGGTCCTTGGCAATATGCACTTCGAAATCGAAAAGCTCGATTCGGAAAGCGGCTACATAAGGACCTATCCATTGTCCGGTGCACAGATATTCGAATTCTGGCGGTCCGACAGCGTTGGGGGATTCAATCGCGAAGAAGGCGATCTGCACAGCATACGCAGGACGGTGGAGCTCAATGTAAACCGGCAGGCGGACCAGTTATGCATCAACTGCAATGCAACCACCCAGAGATTAAGCATACCGGGTGAGCAGACCTCCGGCCGAAGCAACAAGGTGATGTCCGGGCAAATATCTACGCAAAAAATGAGCCGCGGACAAAAATCAAATATGACCTGGATAGATCTCGGCAGGGACGACCAGCTTGAGACCGAAATTCTGAAACGCATCGACAAACTCCTCAAGGCGGACAAGAAACGACTTGCCGGGACAAAATCCGCCACAGGCGAATAAAAAGGGAAAAGTCAAATGAGGATATTAGTCGCCGGCGGAGCCGGATACATCGGCAGCAATATGACGGCGATATTGCGCGCCGAGGGTCACGAGCCCATTGTTTACGACAACCTAAGTAAAGGGCACAAGGCCGCTATCGCAGGATGTGAGCTTGTCGAGGGCGATTTGGCTGACTTCGAGCTGCTGGCGGAGACGCTAAAGCAGCGGCGTATTGAAGTTGTTACGCACTTTGCGGCATTTATCGAGGCGGGAGAATCCGTAAAGGAGCCGATGAAATATTACCGCAACAACGTCTCGAACACGCAGGTACTTTTAGCGGCGATGGAAACAACAGGGGTGGGGAAATTCATCTTCAGCAGCACGGCGGCAGTTTACGGGATACCCGATAAAATGCCCATCACCGAAGATTTGCCCACAAACCCGATAAATCCCTACGGCGAGACGAAACTGGCGGTGGAAAGGATGTGCCATCATCAAGCCATTGCAGGCAAGCTGCATTACGTCGCACTGCGGTATTTCAACGCCTGCGGTGCGGGAAACAACGGTACTTTAGGCGAAGACCACAGGCCAGAATCGCACCTCATACCGCTGGCAATCGCAGCGGCTACCGGCAAAACCGACAAAGTTAAAATTTACGGCACCGATTATCCCACCGAGGACGGCACCTGCATCCGCGATTATATCCACATCGAAGACCTCTGCCGGGCGCATCTGCTGGCGATTGAAAAACTCGACAAGCAAAAGGAGGCGGCATACAACCTCGGCAACGGAAAAGGATATTCCGTCCGCGAAGTGATTGAAGCCGTGAAAAAAGTGTCAGGCAGAGATTTCAAAATCGTGGAGACGCAGCGTCGTCCGGGCGACCCGCCGGTGCTTGTTTGTGACTCCGGCAAAGCCAAAACCGAACTGGGCTGGCAGCCGAAGTGGACTGATTTGGAAAAAATCGTCGAGTCGGCCTGGAAATGGCACAGCGAACATCCCGAAGGGTATAAGGATTAAAAGCATTTTTCGAAACGGAGATGCAAAGTGAATAAGACGAGACAAGCTGTTATCCGCTTTCTCAGAAAACACCAGATGGATTTCCTCGACGTCGATATCGATACGAGCATCGAGGCGTTTATGTCGGAGATGCGCAAGGGTCTTGCCGGGCAAAAAAGCACTTTAGATATGTTGCCTACTTATATCGAGGTGGGGGCCGAGGTGCCGTCAAACGAAAAAGTAATCGTTGCGGACGCGGGCGGGACAAACTTCAGGGTGGCAACGGTTTATTTCGACGACGACAAAAAAGCAGTGATAGAAAATCTTCGCCTGTTCAAAATGCCGGGCGTGCGGCAGGAGATGAGCAAAGACGAATTTTTCAAGGTTATGACGGGCTTTCTCAAAGGCGTTGTCAGGGCGGCTAAAAATATCGGTTTTTGTTTTTCTTACCCGGTGGAGGTCCTGCCGAACAAGGACGGCCGGCTGATTCGCTTCTCAAAAGAGGTCAAGGCACAGGGGGTCGAAGGCCAGCTCGTAGGAGAAAACTTAAACCGTGCCCTGGCGGCAGCGGGGGCCGGCGGAGACAAACACATAGTCCTGCTAAACGATACAGTCACCACGCTGCTGGCTGGGGTCGGCTACAAAAACAAGACGTACAGCTCATACATCGGGTTCATTTTAGGTACGGGAACGAATACCTGCTATATCGAGAAGAACGGCAATATCCCGAAAACAAAGGAGCTCGACAGCGCAAAAAGCCAGATTATCAACACAGAATCGGGCAACTTCGGCAAAATCAGCAGGGGCAAAATCGACGTCGCATACGACAAATCAACGGTCAATCCGGGTGAGCACAAATTTGAAAAGATGATATCGGGGGCATACCTGGGGCCGGTATTTTTAAGGACCGTCCACAAGGCCTGTGTGGAAAATATGTTTTCGACATCAGCGGCCGGCGAGCTCTGGCAGATGTCCGAGCTTGAAACGAAAGATATGAACGAATTTATGCAATATCCTTACGGGCACAATCCGCTGGCAACGGCCTGCAAGGCCGGCAACGAGCAAGACGTGCTTAAATTATATTATATAGCGGACCGGCTGACCGAACGCGCGGCGAAACTAACCGCCATAAATCTCTCGGCTATGGCAATCAAATCAGGGCAGGGAGGAGACCCAACGAAACCCATCTGCATAGCGGCAGAAGGCACGACGTTTTACCAGATGAAAACGCTAAAGCCCCGCGTTGAGTTTTATCTCAAGCAATATCTCGAAAACAAGCTCGGCATATACTTCGATATAATCAGCGTAGAGAACGCGACATTGATAGGTGCGGCGATAGCGGGATTGACAAATTGACGCTTGTTATCCAACCCGCACGGCCATTAGCTGGGCGGGCTGCTGTCGGCCCCCGTCGTCTTTTTCTTTGAGCCGTTGTAGAAGCTTTTTTTTATATAGTCGATAACAAGGGGAATATGCTCGGCGGGACGGATTCTGCGGTGGCTGCTGCCGTCGGGATAAATGATTTTGAGTATTTTGCCTCTTTCAAATTCCCTCGGCTCAGCTTCGAAATCCATAGAAAAACCATATTCATCGAATTTATCGAGCTTCGGAACCGGATAGGACTGAGGCTGGGCGTCTTCGCACATCCCGGGGACAAGGGTGGGTGTAACCATACCGTCATCGAGACCTATATCGAAGTTTCTTTCCTTCATATTAACAAGGACCAGGCCGTCGAACCATTTTCCTCTCATTTTTTCGGCGGCTTGCCAGGCGGTATGATGTGACTGGACGCCCAGGTTTTCAAGCTCATTTTTAAGGGCGATTGTAACCGCCTTATTGTAGGAGTGCTCATCATCCTGAAGTGCCTGGGCGGCGATTCTTATGCCGACGAGGTTAGAGTAAATATCTTCCCAGGAAAACGCGGAGGGCTGCTCGGGCAGGACGGCCATACATTTATAGCCGAACCAGGTCAGCACCTCGTGCCAGGTAGTCATAGCAAAAGTGAAATACTGGCTCATCTCAAGCGCAAGCTCGTCGGCGACCAGGCGTTTTTCCTTTTTCGTCAGCTCTTCCCATTCGGGAGGATAATGAAGCGTGACAAAATAGGTTGACGGCTCCACGTTCAATTTGAACTTGATATTGGGATTGGAAGCCAGGAGATCTTTTCTTATTTTGTAATAAAGGTACCTTACGTTATCGGCACAGATCCTCGCATGAGTGACATCGATATGGCCGCCCCTGCAGGTGTATGCGATGCCGTTGTTCTCGAACAGAAAGCACCTGTAAGAATGTCTGCCCAGATTATTCGCATCAATAAAGTGGGTGCCCGGCGTTGACGTGGCGTAGCTTCCCAGGCGGACCCTCGGGGCGCCGCTCCAGGAGCAGCCAGCCATCAAAACCGCGCCCGACAAAACTGCCGCAGCAACGGCCGGATAGAATGTTCTTTTAAACAATCTGGTCCAATTCAGCATAAAAAACACCCTGCTGTCAGTCGCATTAACCGTTGAAGAAAGTGTATTTGATTATACCATATTGACAAGATAATAAAAACCCGGCATCGAAAAAAATCAGGAAAATTTCCGATTACCGCTTCGAAAAACCCAACATCTTATAATAACGCTGCTTCATTAAAAAAATCGCACTTTTTGTCACAGCCGGCTGCCCTTCAAAACATAACCAGACGGAGCCAAAAGGCCTTCAAAAAAAGCTGAAGCACAAATTGGGAGAATGGGCAAGTTTAGTTTGAAATCCGTGAGCGGGCTGTTATACTGTTGGTTTTACCCCCGCGTCCTGCCGTCGCAGGGCAGCAGCGGGGGCGGATATAACAAACAATGAACCCTAAAACAGATCAGTAAGGAGAACGGTATGCCACTGGTAACTACAAAGAAGATGTTCGAGATGGCCTATAAGAACGGCTATGCGGTCGGTGCTTTTAACGTCAACAATATGGAGATAACGCAAGGTATCATCCAGGCGATAGCGGAGGAAAAGGCGCCGCTGATACTACAGGTATCGCGGGGCGCGCGTGAATACGCCAGCAACAGCTACCTGACAGCGATAATGAACGTGGCGGTAAAGGAAAACCCGGATATACCGATTGCGACGCATCTGGACCACGGCGACAACTTCGAGACGTGCAAACAATTCGTCGATGACGGGTTTACTTCGGTTATGATAGACGCCTCGAAGCTGCCTTTTGAGGAGAACATAAAGGTCACAAAAGAGGTAGTAGAGTATGCCCACAAGCACGGAGTGGTAGTCGAGGCCGAGTTGGGGCAATTAGGCGGTATCGAAGAAGACGTCGTTGGCGTTACTGACGTCGAAAAGCATTTGACTGACCCCGACCAGGCGGTTGAATTTGTGATGAAAACGGGGGTTGATTCGCTGGCAGTGGCGGTAGGCACCAGCCACGGGGCATATAAATTCAAGACCGAGCCGAAGCTTGCGATCGACAGGATAAAGCAGATACAGGAAAAACTTCCGGGTTTTCCGCTGGTTATGCACGGTTCGAGCAGCGTTTTGAAGGAATTTGTGGACCTGATTAACAAATACGGCGGCAAAATGCCAAACGCGATGGGCGTTCCCGAAGCCGCGATAAGTGAGGCGTCGAAACTGGCCATTTGCAAGGTCAATATTGATACGGATTTGCGGCTGGCGCTAACGGCCAAGATTCGCCAAGTATTTACGGAAAAGCCGAGCGAATTCGACCCGCGGAAGTATTTAGGCCCGGGCAGAGAGGCGATAAAGCAAATGGTCAAGCATAAACTTCACGTGCTGGGCTGCGCGGGCAAGGCGGGCGAATGCCTGTAAAGCGGTATTGACCTGGTCTGCGACGGGTAAACCTAGCCGCATTGAACGGTAGATAAATGTTGATGAGTGACTATTGATGATTCAGGACAAACGAAGAAAGTGGAGATGGGCCGGTCTGATATTATGCCTGGCACTTCTCGCGGCGGCGTGCGGATGTTTTTATTCGTACGCGGCAACGGTTAATATAGGGGACAATCAATCCGCAGCGAAACTTGTCTCGACTACCCAGGCCGATTCAGGTCAGGCAAACTCGGCACGAGTTGCACAACTGCCCGGCGAGGAACAGAAGCATGTAGGTGTTATTCATCGAGGCGAGCCGAACGACTCCGATTCAAGCGAGCAGGAGATTGTCGAGACGGCCTGCGTCCTGATTGAGCAGGGGAAATTCGACGCGGCGGGTCAGCTAATCGATGCCTCGAACTACGAACAGCAGGGATGGAAGCCGGTCGCGGAGCTCAACGGCATAGTCGAGCAATGGGACAAGATGCAGAAGGAGCGGCAGGCCGGCCGAGAGGAATCATACAAAAAGCAGTTAGCGGCCTTCGAGCGGATAAAGAAGGGGCTGCCCGCGGACATTAATTCTATCGAAGAAGACAATGACGTCAACGACGTTAATACGCCAACCGGCCCAACGGCGATACTGGCGGCCGTAACACGAACAATCGAATTTGCCAATGAGCAGCAGAAAGAGGCATTGCTGGCCGACCCGTGCGTGGTCGGTTCTATAGCGAGCGCCAAAAAAGAGGCGGCGAAACTCGAGGACAGGGGCAAGTGGCTGGACAGCTATATCAATTATTACAGCTGGCTTGCGGCGCTTGACCCGAACAACAAAAGCTACAAAGAGCACGCCGAGCTGCTCGTGGAAAAGTCGGAAATAGCGGGTTCATTCCAGAACAGTCCCTGCGAGACGAGCAAACAGCGGTTCGAAGGTGTAAAACGGAGGATATTTTACCGAGCGGTTGACGCGCTGAATTTCAATTACGTCAACAAGATAGATTACCAGGAGATGGCGTCGAAAGGCATAAGGCGATGCCGATCACTGGCAGAGGTGGTCGGGACGCTGGAGAAAAACGGCGAGAACGAACCGAACATCACGTCACTTGGAGAAAGCTTCAAGGATTTTGTCGCGGACGTTAATGAGACAGTTAAACTAAGCGGCGAGCTTTCGGAGCTTGAGCGTGAAACGGCCGACTGGCCGGAAGGAACGGGAAAGGACAGGTTCATAGCAGCTTTCGACAAGGTCCTCGAGATGAATCTGACCAGCGCCCGGCTTCCGGAAGGAGTCGTAATATCGCAGTTTGCAGAGGCGTCGTTTTCGGCGCTGGACCCGTACACGGTGATTGTCTGGCCGACGTACGTATCGGACTTCGAGAAGGCAATGACCAATGAATTTTCAGGAATCGGCATAGAGATAAGCAGGCAGAAAGGTCTGCTGACGGTAGCAAGCTTGGTGCCCGATACTCCGGCATATAATTCAGGCCTCGACGCGGGCGACGTGATAGAAAAGGTTGACGGGGTGCCGACGAAAGATATGCCGCTTTCGTGTGCGGTCAAGAGCATAACGGGGCCGGCAGGAACAAAGGTGACGCTGACGATAAGACACGAGGGCCAGCTCCATACGCGAGATATAACGATAACGCGGGCGAAAATAGTGGTCCCGACGGTCCGGGGATGGGAAAGAGACGACGAAGGAAAATGGCAGTATATGGTGGATGATAAGGAAAAAGTCGGTTACGTTCGTCTCACGGCTTTTTCGGAGAAAACGGCGTCGGATCTCGAAGACGTGCTGGATTCGCTGGAGTCGGCCGGTATGAGGGGGCTGATTCTGGATTTGCGGTATAATTCGGGCGGATATTTCGACAGCGCGGTGAATATTGCGGATTACTTTCTGAAAGACGGACTGATAGTAATAACCCGGCCCCGCTTCGGGGTGCCGACGTATTCAGCGGCACACAAAAAAGGGACACATCCGGACTATCCTATGGTGGTCCTTGTCAACTCCGGCTCGGCCAGCGCTTCGGAAATTGTGGCCGGAGCGCTGTCAGACCCATCCCAGAATCGCGCGACATTGGTAGGGGAACGGACGCACGGCAAGGGGATGGTGCAGGGCATAACGCATTATCCCGGCGAAGGAGCCCAGCTTAAATATACGATGGCGTATTATCATTTGCCGTCGGGTCAGCGGGTCAAAAGCCGGGACGAGGCGGAAAAGGAGGGCACGCACGACTGGGGCGTGGGGCCGGATGTCAAGGTGAAGATGCGCAGCGACGAGCTTAAGCAGATGTTCGACCTGCAGCGCGATAACGAGGTGCTTTTCAAGGCGGGACACGACGTCGAGGCAAGTCCGTTAAAGAGACATTCGCTGGAGCAGACGATTGAGGCAGACCCGCAGCTGGCGACGGCGATTTTAGTGATGAAGAGCAAGATGATTCGCGAGCAGGTGCGAGAAGAGAAACCCTGAATTACAATATTCAATTGCCGGACAGGCACTAATGACCGAATTTCAGAATTCCAAAACCGCGGTAGACAAGTATGAGCGGGCCAGGGGGGAAAAGCTGCTGACCATCAAAAAGATGGGAATCGAGCCGTACGGAGACAGATACGACGGCTCGGAGCCGGCTGCTGGGGTAAAGGCAAGGTTCAAAGGCGCAGACGAGAGCCAGCAGGCGAGATGCGCAGGCAGGATTGTCTTGCTGCGAGACATAGGCAAGCTGATTTTTATCACGCTACGGGACAGCTCCGGAACGATACAGGCGGGCTTGAGCAAGAGTTTGCTCAGCGCACAGTGGGATTTCATCAAGCTGCTTGAGGTGGGGGACATAATCGGGGTATCGGGCAAATTAGGCAAGACAAAGACGGGGGAGATAACAATATGGGCCGAAGAGGTAACGCTCCTGAGCAAATCACTGATGCCGCCTCCGGAAAAATGGCACGGGCTGGCGGACATCGATTTGCGTTACAGGCAGCGATACGTGGATTTGTGGGCGAACCCCGATGTGATGGAGCTTTTCAAGAGGCGCAGCGCCATATTACGGACAATCAGGGAGTTTTTGACGGGCCGGAGATTTATCGAGGTAGAGACACCGATGATGCAGACAATAGCAGGAGGCGCCGCGGCCAAGCCCTTTATAACGCATCATAATACGCTGGATATGGATTTGTTTTTGCGGATAGCGCCGGAATTGTTTTTGAAACGGCTGCTCGTGGGCGGGATGGAGAAGGTGTTCGAGATAAACCGCAACTTTCGAAACGAAGGGCTGAGCACCCGGCACAATCCGGAATTTACGATGCTCGAACTGTACCAGGCATACGCGGACTACAATATAATGATGGACCTGACAGAGGAATTGATTTCTCTTCTTGTCGAAAAATATTGTCAAGGCGGCAAAACGCAGTTCGGTGAAATGGAAGTTGATTTTACGAGGCCGTGGAGAAGGGCGACCTACGCGGAATTGCTGAAGGAATACGGCGAGTGCGAGATTAACGACATCAAAAGCGTTCGGGCGAAGGCAACCAAGCTAGGGATTGAACATACGAATTTGGATGACGCGGTTGTAACGAACGAGGTGTTCGAGAGCGTTGTCGAGGAGCACCTTGTTAATCCGACGTTTGTGATGGATTATCCGGCGGTGCTGTGTCCCCTTACAAAACGGAAAAAGGGACAACCGGAAATCGCCGAGCGGTTCGAGCTTTATATCGCGGGGATGGAGCTTGCCAATGCCTATACGGAGCTTAACGACCCGGCGGTCCAGGAGGAGAATTTCAGACGGCAGCTTCGGGGTCAGCACGAGACGATGGCGACGATGGACGAGGATTTTGTGACGGCGTTGAAATACGGTATGCCGCCGGCAGGCGGATTAGGGATAGGAATAGACCGGCTGGTAATGGTCCTGACGGGCGCAACGAGTATTCGTGACGTGGTTTTGTTCCCCTTACTAAAACCGATAGGGACTACAAAAACCCCAAGGCACGAAGAAAAAAAATAAAAGTAAATGACAAATTAATCCCTGGTGTTTTAGTGTCTTCGTGGTAAATCTCCTATGCTGAAATTATTTTTATGGCTGCGGTATCTCGGCAAGAAGAGGGTGGTGCTGCTGAGTGTCGCGGCGGTAGCATTATCGTGCGCACTTCTGATAGTAGTGGCCAGTTTGTTCACCGGTTTCATCGACACATTCGAGCGAAGCGCCTCGGACGCATTAGGCGACATTATCATATCGCCGCAGGAAAAAATTGAAAACTATCATGAGCTTACGCGAGAGTTGGAGGGGCTTAAATCCGTGGAGGCGGCGACGGGGACGCTGTCCGCGCAGGGATTGCTCCATATAGGACAGGGTAACGTTAAAGCGGTGGAGATTAGCGGTATCGAGCCGCAGAAAGAGGGCAGGGTAACGTCTTTCGATAAATCATTGCTCAAAGGTCATATAAAGGTTCCGGATACCTCTACGGCGGGTTACGTGGGCATAGGGGTTTTGGCAGAGCCGAATGAAAAGACAGACGAGTACGACTTTAAGGCCGTAGAACAAATGATCGGACAGAAGGCCGTCCTTACGACTGGTTCGACGGTGAATAATGGGGAAGGTTCAAGGCAATTCAAGCGAAGAACAATACAATTCACTATTGCCGACGTTGTTTTTAGCGGGGTCTATTATCTCGACAAGCGGATTGTGTATCTTCCGATAGAGCGGGTACAGGAAGCGGTATATCCGGAAGCAAAAAAGCCGATTGCCGGGCAGATTCATATTAAACTTCGAAGCAACGCGGACGCGAAAATCGCGATAGCGCAAATTCGTGGCGTGTGGAGGTCGTTTGCCTCGCAGAAGCTCGGCTGGGAACCGTATCGGGCGGAGCAAACGCTGATAATAACGGCAAGACAGATGCAGGCCAGATACGTGGCGGAAGTCCGCAAGCAGATGGGGGTATTGCTTTTGATATTCGGCGTGGTGAGCTTGAGCGCGGTGCTTCTGGTCTTCTGCATATTTTATATGATTGTAGAGACGAAGCGCAGGGACGTCGCAATTATGAAAAGCTGCGGGGCGACGGGCGCTGCGGTTGCGTTTATTTTCGTCGGGTTCGGCGCGTTTATAGGCATAATAGGAACGGCGACAGGGACGGCAATTGGCTATATTATTACGAAGAACATCAACGCGATAGAGGGCTGGATAAGGGTGGTATTCGGGCTGAAATTGTGGAAAGCGAGCGTGTATATGTTCAGCAGGATACCGACCGAAGTCGATTGGCCGGCGGTCGTATGGATTGTACTGTCGGCGATAGCGGGTGCTGCGATAGGTGCGGCCATACCGGCGATATCGGCGGCGATGACAAGGCCGGTGAATGTATTGAGGTATGAATAAGTGTATAAGCTGATTTTGGCATTGCGTTATCTTTATCGGCGGCGGATAAGCTATCTTGCGCTCGGAGCCGTGGCGCTATGCGTGTTTATCGTGGTTGTCGTGATGACAGTGATGACGGGATTGGTTGGGGAGTTCAAAAATAAAAACCACGAGTTTACGGGCGACTGCGTTGTGGGAACCGAATCGCTGGTGGGATTTCCGCATTATGAGGATTTCGAGCAGAACCTGAAGTCCTCGGACTTTGTCGAAGCGGTATCACCGGTGATTAAAAGTTACGCCCTTGTCGGCAGAGAAGGTTCTCATCGCAATATCGGCGTTGAGATAATGGGTGTTGACCCGGCCAGACAAAGCAGGGCGACGGATTTCGGGCGGACGCTGCATTACCATAAAGACGATGCTGCCCAGGCGTTCAAGCCGGTGAATAACGCAAACCTTCCGGGCTGCGTGGTCGGGATAGACCTGTGGATTTGGCGGGACGAGCACGGCGAGTATTATTACGACCCGAATCCGGAGCCGACGCCTTTGACGGTAACCTGTTTTCCTTTGACGGCAAAAGGGGCGTTGGCCAAGGCGGGAACGGACCTGGTTAATACGAAGACGTTTTATTTCAGTGACGTATCGGAAAGCGGACTGGCAAGAGTTGATTCATCGGTGGTTTACCTCCCTTTCGGGGACGCACAGGCGCTTTGCGGAATGGACAGGCCGACACTGCGGGCGTCGCAATTGCATATAAAGTTCAGGCCGGGAGTAAATCTGGAAGACGGCTGCCTGAAGGTGCGGGCATTGTGGGCGATATTCTGCGATGATATGAAGGGAAAGCAAAACGCGGAACTGCTGTCGCAGGTCAGCGTGCAGAGCTGGAAAGAGAACCGGCGAGAGTTCATTGCGGCGATGGAGAAGGAGCAGGCGATGCTGATAGTGATGTTCGGCCTGGTGGGTCTTACGACGGTGTTTATAGTTTTCGTAGTTTTTTATATGATAGTCAGCCACAAGACCAAAGACCTCGGGATTCTTAAAAGCGTAGGGGCTTCGGGCTGTGACGTAGTGGCGTTATTTTCTGGTTTTGCGGGCATCCTCGGCATCGTCGGCTCGGCAGCGGGAATTGTCGGAGGGGTATTGTTTTTGCGTGACATAAACGCTATAGAGAACTGGCTATATGAGCGGTTCGGATTTCAATTATGGGACAGGACGATTTATTCAATAGGAGAGATACCGCACAAAATCGATTTGATGATGGTGCTGGTGGTGGCGGGGTGTGCGGTTTTGGCGTGTTTGGCAGGCACCGCACTGCCGAGCATTCGTGCAGCCCGAAACAAACCCATTGAGGCATTGCAGGTGAGCCAGTTATGAGCAGGGACGATTTAATAATAGAGGCGCAGGGAATTTATAAATCCTACCGGATGGGCGCGGCTGAGGTCCGCGTCCTTAAGGGGGCCGACGCAGCGGTCAGAAAAGGGGAATTTGCCGCGATAGTGGGTGCTTCGGGCAGCGGAAAAAGCACGCTGTTGCATATTTTAGGCGCGCTGGACAGGCCCGACAAAGGAACCGTGCGATTCGAAGGACAGGAACTGAACGGGATGAGCGGAGGGCAGTTAAACAAATATCGGAATAAAACGGTGGGATTTGTGTTTCAGTTTTATCATTTACTGGACGAATTAAACGTGCTGGAGAACGTTATTTTGCCCGCGATGATACCCGCGGGAGTTATTCACTGGCTGTCGGTGCGCGGCTCAGTGAGGAAAAAGGGGCGAGAGCTGCTGGAAGCGGTCGGACTGGCAGAAAGGGCCAGGCATAAGCCGTATCAGTTATCCGGCGGGGAACGGCAGCGGGCGGCAATAGCCAGGGCG
The DNA here is from genome assembly GCA_964536225.1 of uncultured Pirellulales bacterium. GTDB lineage: Bacteria > Planctomycetota > Phycisphaerae > Sedimentisphaerales > Anaerobacaceae > Fen-1362. The sequence continues at coordinate 12,834 of CAZHVR010000024.1, read as the reverse complement.
CTGATTAATGAGCCGAAGCTGCTTTTAGCCGACGAACCGACGGGCAACCTTGACTCTGCGACGGGAAATGGTATTCTGGAGCTGCTCGAAAGGTTGAATCGTGCGGGTCAGACCATAATAATGGTCACGCATGACGAGCGGGTGGCAAAACGGGCCGGGCGGATAATAACGCTGGCGGACGGCAAAATAAAGTAAATCCGGCTTCGCCCATAAGGCTACGCCGTGACAAGAAAAGCAAAAGTAAAAAGGCCGAAGGAGAAGTTATGGCGTTGAAGATTTGGCTTGGTGGTAAGCTCGTCGATGAGCAGGACGCGAAGGTGTCCGTATTTGACCACGGACTGCTTTACGGGGACGGGGTTTTTGAAGGGATACGGATTTACAACGGGCGAGTGTTCGAGTTGGATGCGCATATAGAGCGGCTTTACAACTCAGCCAAGGGAATTCGGCTGGATATACCAATGAGCAGGGAACGGCTTATTGACGCTCTAAATAAGACCGTCGAGGCCAACAACGTAGTGGACGGCTATATTCGATTAGTTGTTACACGCGGCATGGGGACATTAGGGTTGAATCCTTTCGTCTGTGAAAATTCCACGGTATTTATAATCGCTGACAACATCCAGTTATATCCCGAAGAGCTGTATGAGAAAGGGCTCAAGATTATCAGTGCAACGACGGTGCGTAATCATCCGCTGGCGATACCGCCCCAGATTAAGAGTATGAACTACCTGAATAATATCCTGGCAAAAATAGAGGCGCTGGACAGCGATGTTCCCGAGGCGATTATGTATAACCACGAGGGATACGTTGCGGAGGCGACCGGGGACAACGTTTTTATGGTCCGCAAGGGAATTATTTACACGCCGCCGGTCGAAGCGGGGGCACTGGAAGGGATAACGCGTGAGGTTGTAATTCGTATAGCAGGAAAAGAAGGCATTGAGGTCATAGAAAGAAACCTGACGAGGTTCGATTTATATATTAGTGATGAGCTGTTTTTGACGGGGACGGCTGCGGAAGTCATCGGCATCGTGGAGATAGACGGCAGGGTAATCGGCGAAGGCAGGCCCGGCCCAATCACCCGGCGGTTAAGAGACAAATTTTTCCAATACGCACACGGAAAGGAGAAGTAGCCGGCGGGAAGCCTCTAAAAACGAAAAAAGGTTCCTGACGCCTTTTTCCCTCGCGGGCTACATAATCTCTGCGATGCAATCATCGACACAAAGAAGCAATAGTATCGGCGCTGCCGGCGGTCTGTCAGCCGTTTTTTCGATTATCTCAGAGGAGCTTTCACAGGTAAGGGCACTGATTGGGCGGGAGCTTTCGGATTGCAGCAAGTCGGTCAGGGACCTGACCGGATATATATCGACGGGCAAGGGGAAAATGATTCGGCCGGGGCTGTTGCTGTTCTCGGGCCTCGCGTGCGGCAAAATAACAGAGAACCATATTCATTCGGCAGCGATTATTGAAATGATACACAATGCGACGCTGCTGCACGACGACGTAGTTGACCAGGGCACCGCGAGGCGAGGTCTGGCGACGCTAAACCACATACGGGGAAATGAATCGGCGGTCTTGCTCGGAGATTTTTTATTAAGCAAGGTCTTTCGTATGTGCGTCAAGCTGGATGCAAAAGCGGCCGAAACAATTGCGTTGTCGGTCTTAAAGACGTGCGAAGGTGAATTGCGCCAAACGGCACAGAAGGGCAACTGCTGGCTGAGCGAGGCACAATATCTTGAGATAATAACAGAGAAGACCTCGGCACTATTCAGCGGTGCCTGCTCGCTGGGGGCGATGTTGTCAGGAGGCAGCAGCAGCGAGGTGAAAATGCTGGCTGACTACGGCCATAATACCGGTATCGTATTTCAGATTACAGACGATTTGCTCGATTTGACCGGCATCGAGGCCCGGACGGGCAAACCGGCCGGTAACGACCTTGAGCGGGGCAAGCTGACTTTGCCGCTGATACACTTCTTCAATTCGGCGGGTGAAAAAGAAAAGGCCGTTATGTTAAAGTTGATTGACCTACGACAAACCGGCCCGAAAGAGACGAGTGTTTCCCCGGCAAAAATGCTTAAAGACCACGGCAGCATCGAGTATGCCCGAAGGCGTGCAGAAGAGTTTGTCAAACAGGCGATTGTGTCACTGGACGGGACAAAAAACAGTGAGGGGAAGACCGCCCTTATTGAGACGGCAAGATTTATTGCCGGGCGAACGGCTTAACTGGTTTACGTATTAAAAAAGGCCGGCGAATCGAAACCGGCCTTTATTTTCATGACTCTTAAAGCAGCAAGGTCAGAATTTCCATCCGACGCCCGTGCCGAAGGTCCACGTATCTCCTGTGAATCGAAACTCGCCGTACCAGGAAGAGCTGGGGCAAATGTCGAATTCAGCGCCGACGTATCCGCCGAACAATGTTTTCTCAGAGAGGTTCGAAGATGCGTCTATACCGCCACCCTTGACATCAAGGTCGCCTTCGAGCACGTAGAAAAATGGGCCTCCGTAGAGACGTAAATCTTCAGTGACTTTCCACGTGGGACCCAGGGCAATGGTTATATCATAATACGAGACATCGACGGAGTAATCAGCCGAGGCAGCATTTACGTCGGCAAGGTCCATAGTCCCGGAATCGTTGCTTTTGTTCCATTGAAGCTCGAAGAGCAGCCCCCAGGCGGTATTTTCCGTTTTTTCAAACGTCACTTTTGTTCCAAACCCGTATGCAAACTCGTACCCGCCGTCGAAATCCTTCCATTCGGTGTTCGAAATGCCGAGCAGCGCATATATTTCCCAGTCATCGGTCAGGCCGTAAGCGGGCTGTGCGATAAACATATTGGACCTGACACTGCTCATTGTTCCTTCTATCGTGCGGCCTGTAACCTCCCAGTCCGAGCCGCTTCGGGCATATTCAACGGCGATTCCGAACTGTCCCTGTTTGAGCGAGGCCGTAGGCGGACCGAGCGGGCCTGCACCGAACACGACAGATATACAGCCAAATAAAGCCGGCAGCAAAGGCGATATTAAACGCATCCTTTTCATAGTTATATCTCCTTGCAACAGCTACTATCATTCTGTCTTCAGCGGACTATATTGTGATGCCGCTTCAGATTTTCCAGCCGATGCCTGTTCCGAGGGCCCAGGCGTCGCCTGTGAACTGGAATTCGGCGTAAACAGAGGCATTGGAATCGAGTTTCAGTTGAGCACCGACGTACCCGCCGAAATTTGACTTTTCTGAGAGGTCATCGGTGAAACTGCTTTCGACAGGGTCTGATAATCCGCTGGTATCGGTTATTGTTCTATCCAGATCAGAGTTGCCTGTTATGAAATGAAAGAAGGGACCGCCGTAAATCGAGAGGTCTTCATTTACCATCCAGGTTGGTCCGACAGCAACTTGTATCTCACACAAATCAATCTTCTGATTTAAATCCAGACGATAACCGCCGCCGAGGTCTGCAGACCCTGAATCCTCGGAATTAAGCCAGTGAATCTGGAACAGGGCGCCCCAGTCGATGTTTTCCTGTTTTGCCCAGGTTACCTTTGTGCCGAGACCGAAGAGAAAACCGTAGTCCCCACTAAAGAGTGGGTCGGCTGATGTAGTTTCGCCATCAGATTCAACAACGTCGTCGTATTCAAGATTAGTGACTCCGAGTCGTGCGAATACTTCCCAATCGTCACATACACCGTAACCAATATTAGCGGCAAAGAGGTTCGACCGGACATCCTTATACACTTCGCTGCCGGCGGAATTATCCAAATCAACATCAATGTCTGTTTGGCTTGTGGAAAAATCGAAACCGACGAGGAACTGACCCTTTTCGAGCGTGGCGGTGGGAGGCCCCATCGGTGCCAGTGCGAGAGCGGGGGTGCAGCTGATAGCCCATAATAATACTGATATGCCCAATACCCTGAAGTTCATACTCATAGCTCCTTAAAAAAAGCCCTATGCCCCCACTTTTTTCTTTCGCAATTTACACTAAGATTGCGCCCGAAATAACAAATATGGGTGTTTATCGGCTTTGGAGGGGCAATCAGAGCAGTTTTTTGAGGATAAAAAACAAAAGAGCCGGTCTTTTTTCAAAGGCCGGCCCTTTATAAATCCCGAATCATCAGATTAAATCAGAATTTGTACTTTATTGTCGCACTTGCCCAGGTAATATCGTGGTCGGGGGCAATGCCCTGATAGACGCCGCCGACAGGAACAACCGGTCCTTTTGCTCCGTTATCCTCAAAGGTAATCTGGTGATAAAGCGCCGGGGTAAAGGTGACGTTATTGCCGAGGTCGATGTCGGTCGAGACGCCAAACATAACGTGCGTCCAGTCGCTGTCGGTATAGCCGCCTGCCGGCCTTGGGTCAACGCCGTCATTGAAAACGGTCTCAACGTGGAAATTGATGGTTTGCTCAGGTGTTTCTGCGGTGAAGCCTGTAACTTTCATCGCATAATCAAGCATAAATACATGTGCCCAGCCGGCGTATGTTCCGCCGTTGGGATTTCGACAGCCGACGAGAGTATCGCTGTTGCTTGGCCAGGTTTTCAGCACGACATAGCTTGGGACGAGCCCCGGAACACCGAACAGGTTGGGGAAGCTGAAGCCGGCATACAATTCCTGAAGGTCAACGCTGCCTGTATCCGTTGTTATAGGATTGTATGCCCTGTGGCTGGAGAGGTCCGGGTAGTTGAAATATCTGTAGCCAAGTATATACCGGATTTCACAGGGTTGGTCAACATTAAGAGCGCCGACATAATATGGTGAGTAGTCCCATCTTTCACCTTCTTCGTGACCGCTGTCATTGGCGCGATGTGCGATTGCTTCGAAATGAAACCCGGACCCGAAAAGGTCGAGGTCGATGAAAGGATGAATGGCGGAATCAGCACCATAAACGAGGATACCTCGCCACACATACAAGGTATCATAGGTGATGCCAATGTTGCCGTGGAGTTGGCCGTCCGGGGCCCCCTGGGCAAATAATGGGGCTACCGAGCCAAACAAAATCACCACTGCCACCAAAGATATTTTTCTCATATTTTCATCTCCTTAAAAAAAATACCCTCACAAGTTTAATATTTTTCCGCATTTTACTTTCCCGGCACCACACCGAGAAGCAAAACCAGTATAACTGCACTAATACACGCGGCAAGCAAAAAACGAGCTTTTCGGCCCGTTCTCTTTGAAAACGGCTATTGTTTACATATCAACACTAAAGACGATTGTTTTATCGGTCTATATTTTCAAAAATCTTTACTGTCTTTACTGCTTTTAATAACGCTGCGTCAAAGAAATTACCATTTTCCGGTTTTCCTTGCCTCGGCCTTTGGCAGGTCTTTCAGCGGCGCGGTGAATTTCTCCAGGTCTTTCTGGGGCAACTCGTAATCGGTGAGTTTTCCTGAGAGAAAGGCATCGTATCCGGAAAGGTCCATAAGACCATGGCCGCTGTAGTTGAAAAGGATGACCTTTTCTTTGCCTTCTTCCTTGGCTTTCGTGGCCTCGTCGATGGTGGCAGCGATAGCGTGGCTGGTTTCCGGGGCGCATATAGGGCCTTCGGTTCTGGCCCAGGTAAGGGCGGCCTGATAGCATTTATTCTGGTGGTATGCCTTCGGTTCAAGAAGGCCTTCGACAATCGCCTGGCACACGAGAGGTGCCATACCGTGGTATCGCAGGCCGCCTGCGTGAATCGGCGGCGGTATAAAGGCATGTCCGAGCGTGTACATTGCCATCAGTGGTGTTGTACAGGCAGTGTCGCCGAAGTCATATGCGAAAGGCCCGCGAGTCATCGTAGGACAGGAAGTCGGCTCGACGGGCATAATCTTTATATCTGCGCCGTTGATTTTGTCTGCGACGAACGGGAAGGCAAGGCCTGCAAAGTTACTTCCGCCGCCTGCGCAGCCGATAACGGTATCGACTTTCTTTTCGCCGGCGATTTCGAGCTGTTTTTTGGCTTCGAGGCCTATGATTGTCTGATGCAGCAGGACGTGATTCAAAACGCTTCCCAGTGAGTAACGGGTTTTGCCTGTCTTATCGGTTACGGCCGCCTCAATTGCCTCACTGATTGCTATACCGAGCGAGCCGGGGGTGTCGGGCATTTCAGCGAGGACCTTCCTGCCGGCGTTTGTTTCATTGCTCGGGCTGGCAACGCAATTGGCGCCCCATACCTGCATCATAATTTTCCTGAAGGGTTTCTGGTCGAAGCTGATTCGGACCATATAAACCTTGCATTCGAGCCCTAACAGGGCACAGGCGAAGGCAAGGGCACTGCCCCACTGTCCTGCGCCGGTTTCGGTGGTGAGGCGTTTGATACCGAATTGTTTGTTATACCAGGCCTGTGGCACTGCCGTGTTTGGTTTGTGGCTGCCGGGAGGGCTGTAGCTTTCGTCCTTGTAATAGATACGGGCAGGCGTGCCGAGGTGTTTTTCGAGGTTTACGGCCCGTTTAAGAGGCGCAGGCCGCCATCTGTAAAGAATATCGAGGATTTCTTCGGGTATATCTATCCATCGCTGGGCGCTGACTTCCTGCTCGATGAGATTCATAGGGAAAACCGGCGCCAGCATATCGGGCGAAACGGGCTTGCCATCGGGCCCCAGCGGCGGCAGCAGGGGAGTAGGCAAATCGGCGGCGAGGTTGTACCACTGGCGGGGAATGTCTTTTTCTTTCAATTGAATCTTGGTTTCCATAATATCTCTCCAATCTGGTTGCAATAGCGTTTATCAGTACTGATAATCGCTCTATAGCTAAATTATCAATTCGGCACTGTCAAGTAAATTTATTGAGGATTTTTTACTCGGCACTATTTTTGAATAGCAGCCATTGAACCTGGCTTGTCTATAGGTTTTTCAAAGCGTTTCTCGAATCGACTTAAACAACCTCTACCCAAAAATAGTGCCGGGCGTATAATAGGAACCGATGGTTTCAGGCAGGAACGAAAAGACGCTTTTTGGCGGGTCGGAACCCGGCTCCGCCGAGGCAAGGCAGGCCAAAATATCGGCCGCTGCGCCGTTAGCGGTTCGGATGCGGCCGCGGACCTTAGATGAATTCGTGGGCCAGCGGCATTTTATAGGCCAAGGCAAGCTGCTCCGGCGGATGCTCGAAGCCGACGCCCTGTCGAGCTTGATTTTTTACGGCCCGCCGGGAGTAGGCAAGACCTCGCTTGCGAATGTCATCGCAAACCAGACAAAGGCCCGGTTCCGGTATCTAAGCGCGCCTGCGGCCAGCGTAAAGGACATCCGCGAAATAATCGCCGAGGCCAAAGACCAATTGGCATCGGCCGGAAATCGAACCGTTCTGTTCATAGACGAAATTCACAGGTTCAACCGGGCACAGCAGGACGTACTTCTGGATGACGTGGAATCAGGTGTTCTGCTATTAATAGGCGCGACAACGGAGAACCCGTTTTTCGCCGTAAACTCGCCTTTAATCAGCAGAAGCACGGTGTTTTATTTCGAGCCGCTGAACGAAGATGATATTGTGCAATTATTAAAGCGGGCGATAGACGATAAAGAAAGAGGCCTTGGCAAATACGATATAGATGCGGATGAAAAGGCGATAAAGTACTTTGCGGCCGTATGCGACGGCGATGCTCGAAAGGCGTTGACGGCGCTGGAGGTCGGGGTTTTGTCGCAATCGGCACGAAAAACGGCAGACCCTTCGACGAAGCCCGGGGCAGGCAAGATAACGTTTGATTTACAGACAGCCAAAGATTCGATTCAGGGTAAGACAATTGAATACGACGGGACGGGTGATACGCACTACGATTTGGCCAGCGCCCTGCAAAAGAGTATGCGAGGCAGCGACCCGGACGCGACGGTTTACTGGCTTGCGAGAATGATAGCAGGCGGGGAAGATGTGCGGTTTATAGCGAGGCGTATAGCGATTTGTGCGGCCGAGGACGTGGGCAATGCCGACCCCATGGCAACGGTTTTGGCGGCGGCGGCGGTCCAGATAAGCGAGTTTGTGGGTTTGCCTGAGGCACAACTGGCCCTGGCGCAGGCGGCGATTTACGTGGCGTGTGCACCGAAATCCAACGCCTCGGCTGCGGCTATATGGAAGGCAACAGGAGATGTGCAGAACCAGCCGATAGTAGCTGTGCCTAAGCATTTGAAGGACAGTCACTATGCGGCAGCCAGAAAAATGGGCTTCGGTGCGGATTACAAATATCCGCACAACTTCCCCGAAGGGTTTGTGCAGCAGGAATATCTTCCCGGAGGCCCAAAGCAATATTACAGGCCTACGGAGCGGGGATATGAAAAAAATATTCGGACTTATTTACAAAAGCTCGAAAGATTGATAAAAGAGAACAAAACTCAAAGAGACGCTGGCGATAAAGACGACTCAGCGAGCTCGCCCCGCTTCTCGGGCGAAGCAGGCAGGAAAGGGTGAATGGAGCTTTGAATGGAAAAGGCGCAGTTACGGCTGGAATTGCAGAAATGCCTGATTAATATACAGGAAGAAGACCGCAAAGATAAGAGCCGAAGGGCTTGCCGGAAACTTATTTCGACTCCCGAATTTCAAAACGCTTCTGCGATTATGATGTATCTGTCGCTGCCGCATGAGCTTGATACATCGGAGGCGATACTTTGTGCCTGGCAATTAGGCAAGATTGTGGTGGTGCCGAGGGTATCCTGGCAGCAAAGACATATGATACCCGTGCAGATAAACTCACTGGAGACGGGTTTTTCGGCGGACGTGGCGGGCCTGCGAAATCCGATAATCGGGGCGCCTGTGCCGTTCGAGGAAATTAACCTGGTGGTGGCGCCCGGGCTGGGTTTCGACCGCCAAGGCAATCGATTAGGCCGCGGGGGCTCGTATTACGACAGGTTTTTCGCCAATAAGGACTTGCACGCTTCGAAATGCGGTTTTGCTTTCAACGAACAGGTGATAGAGTCGGTGCCGGTGACAAACCACGATGTGCCTGTTGATTTTCTGGTAACCGATGAAGAGATCCTGTATTTCGAGCATGACAGCAGTGCAGCAGGCGATGCAGCAGAAAAATCGCCACCGAACAGAAAAGTCAAGGAAGGAGAATAACAAGATGGCTGTTTATCCGGGAGGATTCAACGAGCAGCGGGCAACCCGGTTTCGCACGATTTTATACGTTGTGGTTGTGGTCGTCGTATTATGCATCGCTTCGGCAGTTGGGTATGTAATGGTATCACGGCATCGGGAGACGCAGCCGTCGCAGAATTTACCGCCCGCGCAGGTCGAAATAACCGCAGAGGAAACGCCGGCTGAACCGCCCGCCGTCGAGCCACAGCCGGAGCCGAATGAGACAATTAGTTCAGATTCGGAGCCGGCAGAGGTCACGGTGACAGAGATTACGGCCGAACCCGACAAGACCGTCCCGGGACTCATTGCCGAGGCGATAGAGCTTGTGAACCGGCAGCCGCCGAAGATAATCGAGGCAAGGGACCGGCTTAACGAATTATTGCCGATGGCCAGCGGGCAGCAGCGTGAGTTCGTAAAAGAGCAGCTTACGGCGTTATCGGACAAGTGGCTTTTCAGCAGTATCGTTTTCCCAAGCGACAAGCTGTGCAGTGACTACAGGGTAAGCCCCGGTGATTTATTGTCTAAAATTGGTGATATGTATAACGTGCCTTATGAGATTTTGATGCAGATAAACGGCATCGACAGGCCGGAGCTGCTCAGGGCCGGGACGACACTGAAGGTCATTAACGGGCCTTTCAACGCGATAGTATATCGCTCGACGTTTACGATGGATTTGTATCTGCAGAATACTTACGTAAGAAGTTTTAAGGTGGGATTAGGCAAGGCGGGGATGGAAACGCCGACAGGACGCTGGCGAGTCAAAAAAGGAGGCAAGCTGATAAAGCCGATATGGACCGACCCGATAAGCGGCAAGACATACCATCCGGAAGACCCGGATTACCCGCTGGGGTCGCGGTGGATAGCGCTGGAGGGTATCGAGGGCGACGCGGTTGGCAGGACGGGCTTTGCGATTCACGGCACAAAGGACCCGGAGCAGATAGGGACGCCGGGCTCACAGGGTTGTATTCGGCTGCATAACGGCGACGCGATATTAGTGTATAACCTGATGACGCCGGGAATGTCACTGGTGGACGTAAGAGATTGAGTTTTTGAGTTACTGCTGTTATGGAATCGGCAGCGGTCTTGGTATAAGGACACGGTTTTGTGGACCAGGGAACGGTTAACAAAAGGAGGCAGGGGACAAAATTGCGTGCGTGGGGGGTGTCGATTTTCGCACACGCGGCGGTCCTTTCGGTTTTCGCAGCGGCTAAATTTTCGCAACAGAGTGTGAATGTTCAGCAGGCGTCAGCGGCGGTCAGTATCAGTCAGGCAACAAAGCTGCTGCAATCGCCGGCGGTTATCCCCAAGCCGAAAGTTGTCAGCAAAAAAAGCTCTGCCGCAGCGGTAAAAGGAAGAACTCTACAAACTCTCAACTCTCAAATCTCAAATTTCAATTATCAAACTATTTCATCAGGAGATGCCCGACTTGCCCCGACGTTTTCAACGGCTGAAAACGAAGCACAAAAATTGCGGGACTTCGACGAGTTTAGCCAAACCGCGAAATTTTTCGGCAGTGTGGCACAGGGCAGGCGAATCTGTTACGTCGTGGATTGTTCCGGCAGTATGCAGGGACTATGGAAGCGGGTGAGGGAGGAGCTAATCGTGTCGATTGACCGACTGGAAGCCGACCAGTATTTTGCCGTGATTGCTTTCGGCGCGGGCAGCGTGCGGGATTTGGGGGACGGGAAAATGTCGCGGGCGAGCGACAAGACCAAAAAAGATGCATATAGCTTTATCGATTCGCTCAGGCCGGCGGGTGAGACCAACGCATTCGATGCAATACAAAAGGCGGTGAAGGTTCGAGATGAAACAGGAGTCGGGCCTTCGGTAATATATTTTCTAACCGACGGTTTCGAGCTGGACGAGCAGGACTCGACGCAATTTACGCACCGGATTATAATAACGCAGAGAAGTTTCGCGCCCAAAACGCAAATCAACACGATTGGCTTCTGGCCCGGCGAGCAGGACAGACGCACGCTCGAAAGGATTGCGAGAGAAAGCGGCGGTGAGTTTGTGATTGTCAACGACGGGGATATTCCCGGCGGGAGGTGACGGTGCATAAACGGCTTTTGATAAAAGGTGTTTTTTTACTGCTGCTGCTGGCAATAGTCGGCTGGATTATATTCACAATGACGCGAGGGGGACTTGCGTCAAAGGAGGTGCAGGCCGGACAGGAACGAACGCTTCTGGAGCAGTTTGTGATATCGGGGGGGCCGATTGTCTGGTTCGTTTTAGTGCCGATGTCTTTTGTGATGGTTTATCTCGCGGCCGAGTATTGTCTGGCCATTCGGCGAAAGACCCTGCTGCCCGCCGATGCAGCAGAACAGATAAGACGACTCGCACAGGAAGCGGAGCTTAAACGGCTGGTGGCTGAAATAGGTCAAAGAGATGACATCCTCGGCACGGCGGTTTCTAGGGCGATTGCCAAGGGAGTTGACGACTGGTTCAGGATGCGGGAGACGATGTTCGAATCGGTGCAGGACCAGGCGGTATCGCTTATGCGGCGGATAGAGTGGGTAAACCTGATTGGCAACGTATCGCCGATGGTCGGTCTATTCGGGACGGTAATCGGGATGATACAGCTCTTCAACGCGATGGTGGCCGCGGGGGGCCAGCCCCAGCCGGTCCAGCTGGCTGCGGGGATATCGGTCGCTCTTGTGACGACGTTCTGGGGGCTTCTAATCGCGATTCCGGCATTAGCGGTATATGGCATATTTCGCAATCGAATCGAGACAATAGCCAATGAGGCAATGACGCAGGGTGAGGAGATTCTGGCACAGGTCAGACGTATATTGCGCAAGCGGCTGGAAGGCGTCAGCAATTCAGGAGTAAAACCCGCCATTCGTGAGATACCGGCCAAAAGAGCTGGACAGATTAAACAACAGCAGCAATCGCAGGATTAACGCTGATGCGTTCGAGAATCATAAATGTAAACTCCGACAATGAGCTGACGTTCAACCTGACGCCCATCATTGACATCGTGTTTCTGCTGATAATATTTTTCGCGGTGGTCTGCAAATTCATCGAAGCGGAGAACTTTCCCGTCACGGTGCCGACGGGCTGCGAGAACGCCCGTAACGTTATCGAGAAACAATCGGCATCTGCGACGGTCACCGTTATAAAAACCAACGGAGCGATGAGTGAATTTGCGGTCGGCCCTGAAAAGGTCACGGCTGCCGGCTACGATGAGGTTACGGACAAGCTTGCCGAGCTTATAAACAAACGCCTGAAAACGCTCCCTTCTGAAAGCAGGACCATCACACTGCGTATTGACAAAGACGTTGCCTATTGCGATGCGCAATACGCGCTGGCGGCATTGGCCCGAAGCGACGCAGCCGACATCCGTTTAGCGGTAATTAAAGACGAGGATTCAGGAATATAGCAGACCGATTACTCCGAACTCACGCCGATTCTTTTTTTGCGGATTTGTGTTTAGCCGTGGCGAGGTCTGCTTTTCGATCGACGATTTTCTCAGTGATTATGTATTTTGCGGGGCTGGACTCCTCAGGCAGCCGATACATTAAATCGACCATCAGCTCCTCGGTGATAGCGCGAAGCGCGCGTGCGCCGGTATCCCGCTGGAGTGCTTTTTTCGCCAGTGCGTGCAATGCGCCCTCGGTGAATTCGAGCTCGGCATTTTCCATCTCGAAGAAACGCTGATACTGCTTTACGAGCGCATTTTTGGGTCTGGTCAGGATTTCGATAAGCGCCTCTTCGTCGAGCGCCGACAGTGCGGCGATGACCGGCAGACGACCCACCATTTCGGGAATCATCCCGAATTCGATAATATCTTCGGGAATGACA
>CAZHVR010000023.1:0-36246 GCA_964536225.1 uncultured Pirellulales bacterium | reverse complement strand
CTATGGCGCGAACTTGCGCGCTTTTGACGAAAACTTCCGAATTTCCTGATGATAAAAAAGTTGGCGAAATGCACTTAAGTGCTTACGAGGCAAGGAGTAAAAAATTTTTTTAAAAAGTTAGAAACTAAGGGTTTTCGACTTGCGCGTTTTTGTCGAACAGTTGTATGAAACAGTTGTACTATACAAACGTTAAAGCTTGACTATTTTAACATTGTTTTACCGCAGAAATTATCGTCAGACCTTAAATCCAAAACTCGAAATTCGTCTATGTCCTGATATACGACCCGTAACAATCGGGTAAGCCCACCACAAAGACGGCGGGTAAACTTCACTGCGATTTAATTTTGGGAGTACTCGGGCATCTCATAGGCAAAAGGCGACGCCAAAATGAGCAATAAGCTTATACAGGTGCTTTCCCCTGCAGGATTAAGATTTGCAGGACAGGTTCGTTTGAGGCGCAGAAGGAATGTTAACGGCAAAGTCGGATAAGGACGGTGTAAGATGGGACGAAAGGCAATAGTTCTTGCGGCCGGCATAAGCGCCGGAATAATCGTATCGGCTTTCGGGATAGGCGATAACGGCCAGCAGAACCGGCCGGAGGTGAGCATGGGGTTTTTCTATGACCGTTTGTCGCCTTACGGCGAATGGTTCCAGCGAAGCGACTACGGCTGGTGCTGGCACCCGTATCACGTGACGGTTTACTGGAGGCCTTATACCTATGGGCGCTGGATATACACCGACGACTACGGCTGGGCGTGGGATTCGGACTGGGACTGGGGCTGGGCGCCGTTTCATTACGGGCGATGGTTCGAGGACGACAACTACGGGTGGAGTTGGGTGCCGGGTTATCAGTGGGGGCCTGCGTGGGTTGCGTGGCGGCGGGGCAGCGGCATTGTCGGGTGGAGCGCGCTTCCGCCGGCTGCGGCGTGGGAGCCGGGCGTCGGGCTGGATTTCGGCAAAAAGAAAATCGATGATATGCCGTGGTCGAGGTGGGTTTTCGTAAGCGACAGAAACTTTGATTCGCCGGTGCTCCGGAAGCGCTTGTATTCGGCGCCGTATAATATGGACGTGCTTGCCGATACGAAGGACATAACAAGGTTCGATATCGACAAGGGGCGGATTGTGGACAGGGGCGTGCCCGTAACGGACATCGACAAGGCGACCGGCGTCGTCGTGCGGCGTTACAGGGTGAGCGACGCCGACACGCAGGGAGCGATGTACCTGCCCGGGGAGGAGCCCGATACGATACGTTTTTTCAGGCCCAGGGTAATGCCCGGCGTCGAGGGCCTGACTCCTCCGGGGCCGTATAATTTTGACAGGCAGTACCAGGCGCAGATTGCAGAGATGCGCGAGAGACAGCAGGCCGAAATGGCCCAGGCGCAGAGACGCCATACGAACCTTCTCTCAAGTGGCGGTGCAAACGAAGCGCTTAGGGAAAGAATCCGCAACCGTGAAAACCAGATGCGTGCCGAACACCAGCGACAGATGCACATAATGGAAAACCGGTATCGCCGTCAGCGAGAGGGATTCGGGCGTATGCAGGGACAGGGCCGCGAGCACAGAATGGAGACAGGCAGACCCGAAGGATTAGCCGGCAGGGAGGGCGGGATTGAAGAACACGGCGGCAGAGAAGGCGGACGAAAATAAACAGTCGCCGCCGGCGATAAATCATGCGTGAGTTTTAGAGATTTCAGCCGGGAAGTTTTACGTGTCGAGCATGTCCCACTCGAAGCCGGTGAGCCATCGCAGAGCCGAGAGCTTGCCGTTGAGCATACCCCACTCGAAGTCATCGTAAGGGCCGAGGTTGTCGATGCCGTATTTGTCTTCGAGCTCTTTTGCCTTTTCAAGGGCCTGTTTCCAGATTCCGGGGTCAACGTCCTCCTGGCCTGATTCGACCATTATCCTGAGGTTCTGGTGCCTGTTGTACCATACCTTGTCAGTAAGCTCATCGAGTGCGTCGAGGATTTCCTCTTCGGTTCTTTCTTCGTACATCTCTTCATCTTCCGGCGGGATGTCTGAATTATGCTGAATCATAATTTTCGCCTTTCATTTTTATTTTGACTCGTTGATTATTTCGAGCCGGTCCGGCTTGAGGCGTTTCAAATCGACTAACTGATTTTGGCCAAGGTATGCCTCGATGAGGACCGAGCCGTCCAGGTATTTTTCCTCGATTATCGAGCCGTAAGCGTGGAGGAAGGCGGGGATTTTGCCGTTTGCCTGGTCGGTGACGATGCGAATATGCACAATGCCTCCTTTATATTTGTCGAGGACGGTCAGGTGCAGGCGGTCAAGGCCGAGGCCGGTTTTAGCGGAGATGCATACGGCCTCGGGGTAAAGCGTCTGGAGCATTTCGAGGGTGTTGATAGCGCTGAGGATGTCGGACTTGTTGAGGACCAGGAGGGATTGTTTTTGTGAGCAGCCGATTTCGGCTAAGACGTTGTTGACCGATTCGATTTGTGCCGGTGCGTCGGGGCTGGAGACATCGACGACGTGCAGGAGCAAATCGGCGTTGATTGCCTCTTCGAGGGTTGCCTTGAAGGAGGCGACTAATTGATGAGGCAGGTTTTTTATGAAGCCGACGGTGTCGCTGAGCAGCACCTCGGCCCCGCCTTCTAATTGCCATTTTCTTGTTCGGGTATCGAGGGTGGCGAAGAGCCGGTCCTCGACAAAGGCGTCCGCGTCGGTCAGCGTGTTGAGCAGCGTGCTTTTTCCGACGTTGGTGTAGCCGACCAGGCAGATTTTGAACAGGCCCTTTCTGGCGTCGATTTCGCGGACCCTTCGTTTGTCGATATCCGCGATTTCACGTTTGAGGTCGGTGATGCGTTTGTTGACGATTCGCCTGTCGATTTCGAGCTGCATTTCACCCGGCCCGCGGGTTCCGATTCCGCCTACGGTGCCGGCGGCGGTAGCACCGCCCACTCCGGCTACTGAATCGAGGTGAGACCATAATCTCGTCAGCCGGGGATAAGTATATTCGAGCTGGGCCAGTTCGACCTGGAGTTTTGCTTGGGCGGTGCGGGCGCGGGTGGCGAAGATGTCGAGAATCAGCTCGCTTCGGTCGATGACTTTGGCGCCGATGAGGTTTTCGAGCTCTTTGACCTGTCGGGGGAGCAGGTCGTTGTCGAATATGACCAGGTCGGCGTTGAACCGTTTCACGCGACCGGCCAGTTGTTCGACCTTTCCCTTGCCTATGTACAGGCCGGGATGGATTTTGTGGAGTTTCTGCTGAAATCGGTCAACAACGATGGCACCGGCGCTTTCGGCAAGCGCGGTAAGCTCTTTGAGGTCGTCGTGGTCTCTTCTGCCGGGCGGTATTGCGGCGACCAGTATGGCCCGTTCTTTTCTGACCTTTAAGGTCTCACGCATTTTGTTCAACTAATAAATACCTCCAAAAAGACCTCTGCAAGGATACCAAATATGCCTTTGTTTTTCAATAAAAGCGAGCGATTGCAATGCTTTTGGGCGATAAAACAATCGCGAAGATGCTTTTTTGCTAAAATTTTATATTGCAAAGCCGATTATATCGATTATTATATCACCACTTTAATTCGATGTTCAAAATCAGGTGATTTTTTTATAAACCTTTAACTTTTGAAAGAGGTTGGTTTAAGGGGTGTTTTTTTTATGCTGAAAGTGAAGTCGAGAACGGGCGAATCGGTCCAGCAGATGATGCGGCGGTTCAAGAAGTTATGTGAGAAAGAGGGCCTGATAAGGGATATGAAGCGTAACGCTTATTATGAGAAGCCCTCGGAGCGTAACCGCCGGCGTATGCGAAAGAGCCAGCGAGTGCTGGTTCCCCGTCCGTTCAATTCCCGCTAATCCAGCCCGCCTGATTTTCAAATAATCAATTCTTTTCGACCGGCCAGAAGACCCAGTCGCCTTCGTTGCCGAATCTGACTTTGCCATTCTTATCGTGCTCAACTTGTCCGCGATCATCGGTGAGGTTCTTGCCCCAACTGTAGAGGAGGAAATCGCCGTCGGTTTTTCGATAGGCAATCGGTTTATCGCTGAAGGGGTCGATAGGTATTTTGTTGATATATCCTGTCTCAACTAAATTATCGAGTGTTTCGGTGTAATTGCCATTATCCTGTTTGTATCTGACAAGGGCGAGTATGACCAGCGTGCTTTCGGCGTCGATTTTGTTTCGCCAGGCGATAATATTCACCTTTCCCAAAGCCGGCATAAAAACTCGCAGAAAAGGATTGTTTTTAGTCATACGGTCGGTCTCGGCATCCAGATTGATATCTTCGGTATCGAGCCGGGCGGGGGTTTTGGCTGCAATTTCCTCCCAGAATTTGTAGAAGGTGTTTACCGCAGCAATTGAGGCGGCCTTGTCGGGATGTGTAAATAGCCCCTGCAGGATAATCAATGATTTTCGGAGGAAAGGATTGAAATCATCCTGTTGAGACATATCGGCCCATTCCATGATACGTTCCGGGTATATGTGGGAAGGGCCGAAGCAGCTTTCGGTGAAGCACCGCTGGATTTCATCAGATATAAAGAACTTTTCGAACTGCAGGTTCATTGTGAAGTTATCGTTGTCTATAAGCAGACGGAGCCGGCGCTGGAAATCGGCGAGTGTGTCCGGAGGTATTTTATAAGCATCGAGTATTTGGCGGGTAGTTTTAAATGCACGGCCTTCGATTGCTATGCCGACGAGCTGCTCGACAAGTGCTTTTTCACCCTTGTTGTGTCTGCCGAAGCGGTAGGATGTTTCGATGTCAGAGAGGGCGGAATCGAAATTGCTGTTTTCGGCGTTGAGCCAGGTTCTCCAGCAGAGGGCGTAAGTGATGGAGCGGTAATCAGTGAGAAACGGCAGCAGGACGCCAAGTAAGCTTTTATCCGGGTCATCTGACTGATATTTCCGCCAGCAGTATGGCAGCAGGGAAGCTTTGGCCACGAGAGCCAGGGAAGCTTCATTTTTTTCAAGCCAGTTTCTTATAAGCTCTTTTTGCGCGTCGTTGGCATCGTAGAAATCGGAGCGCAGGAGCTCTTTAACGTCGTTAACATCTACAAGCATTTCGACTGCTTTTTTATAGAGTGGGGCGGCATTAAGGGAGTCATCGGCGACAGGACGGACGCGATTGTTGAGCTCGGCGAGATAATCGGTGGAGATGACGGGCCGGCCTGAAAGGAACCATGCGGTATAAAGAACCAGAAGGATAATAAGTGCAGCGAGGGCCTGAAACATTCTTGCAACGACGGTTCGCCAGAGGGGCCGGCAGCGTTTTTTTGCCCGGCGCAGCAGGATTGCGAGGAGTTTCGGGTCTCCGAATTCGGCGATAAGCTGCTGCGCTTTTTGGTCTTTTTCTTCACTGGTTTTGCAATCCCTGAGATGTTCTTCAAAGTGGTCGGTCAATTCTTCTGCCACCTCTTTACGGACTTTTCTGCGGTATCGCATTTTTTTGAGGACAAGGCCGATGTATTCAGCGGCACAAGAGGGCAGGTTTTCGAAGGTTTTGTTTTTTTCTGCCATAATGTTATCCTTCTATGCCGGTCTGAACGCGGCGCCGAATACGAGACCGAGACCGGTATGCAGGTTTCGCAGCTGTTCGGTTTGTGCGGAGAGATATTCTTTTCCCTTGCCGGTGATGGAGTAGTAACGTCTTTTCCGGCCAGATTTTGTTTTTTCGAGCCGTGCGCGGACGAGGCGTTTTGCTTCGAGGTTGTATAGCAGGGGGTAGAGGGTGCCTTTGCCGAGGGTCAGGATATCAGAGCTTCTTTTTTCAATAGCTTCAGCAAGCTGATAGCCATACATTTCGCCCCGGGAGAGGATTTGCAGGACGACGACGGGCGCGACGCCTTTTAATAACTGGGTTTCAAATTTCATAAACACCTCCAGAATTTGGTAACGGGTTGGCGGTAAAGGTTATCATACAATACTTATTATGTATTGCATACTATGTAATGTCAAGTAAATTTTAAAAAAAGAAAAATATTTTTTTCTGCAAAGGCACGGAAATGCAGGACATAGGACAGGAAAGCAGTTTTTCACCAAAGGGGCCTGCCATACTGACGGAGGGTGGATGGCTTGAGTGAATGTAACCTGTTTAATATACAAGGACTTACAGGAAGAAGACGAATTTTAGAAGGTTTTAAAGCAGAGCAGATAGGATGCGGCGGGCAAGGGAATAGGGTTTTTCGGATATGGTATTGACAGGGGGGAAGGGCAGTGATAGTCTATTGAACTAATGACCGTCGAAGGCATTGGCACATTCCGTGCCTTAGCACAGTATGTCCGGCGGCATCACGGCATATCTCAAATATCCACCGTGCAGGATAACGGGCCGGGAGGCGTATAAATTTCGCAACAGGCGGACAAGTTTTAGAATTTTACCGGAGGACTTGTGGTCTTCCGGCAGGAAACGACAGAAGGGTATAGTTCGGAGTTTAAGGAGAAAAAAATGTCGAAAGGTATGTTGGGAACAGTATTGGCAGCGGCGGTGTTAGGGCTGTTTGCGGCATCGGCGGTTCTGGGCGAGGACGCGCCTGCTGAGCCGCAGAAGGTTACGGTGACGGGTGTTGTGAGCGTTACGAGGAGCGACGATGGAGATATAACGGCCGTGATGGTGACAACAAAGGAAGCGGCGTATATGGTGACACTGGACGAGAACGGCAAGGAGCTCGGAACGGAGATGGAAGGCAAGGAGGTCGAGGCAACCGGAGTCGTGACCGAGAAGGACGATATGAAATGGATAACAGTTGAAAGCTACAAGGAAGTGGAAAAGCCGATGGAGTAGTGACCGCGTAATTCAGCTACGGGGCTTTAAGACATACGGCCGTCGCGTGGAATGATAATTTCTGCGGCGGCCTTTGTTTTAAACGCGGGCCGACGCCGAGTCAGGGGGATGGTTTGATTCGACGTGTTGCGGTGATGCCGGATACGACTGTGAGGATGAGCATAACGGCGAAGGTAATCACGGTGAAGTAGTATGCCCAGGCAGCATTTCGGACGTGTGCGGCCTTGACAAGGACGGTCCCGACGGCGAAGGACTGGATGAGCATTTTGATTTTTCCAGAGGCGACGGCGCGGAAATCCACGCCCCTGGTCTCCATAACGTGGCGGAGAATTGTTACGTATCCCTCCCTTGCTATGAGAACGACGGCAACGGACCAGCGGACAAGGTCGAGAGTTTTTGCGGACCAGTCGAAGAGTAATTCGGGCAGGCCGATTATGGCGAAGCAGATGAATGCGCCGCAGACGAGGACCTTGTCGGCGAGAGGGTCGAGCATTCGGCCGAACTTGCTTGCGACGTTGAGCTTTCTGGCGATGGGGCCGTCAATGATGTCGGTGAGGCCGGCGATTACGAAGATGGTGAGGGCAATGTCTATGAACAGGGTTCTGTCGGCGGAAACAGAGGGCAAATACAGCAGCATTACGAGGAACAGGACAGTCAGCACGACCCGGCCGAACGTCAGAATATTGGGAATTTGTTTCAGCATAAGCAAGAAGTTTACAGGGTTGTGGTTTTAATTCAAGAGAAAACAGTGCGCTTTTTTGAAAGTTTACAGGTACCTGCCTGCACGGGCTGGAGGCCCGTTCTACGTTACCTGCATATCAAATCGTAGTCACGGGTTGCAGTGACTTTGGCCCTGATAAAATTACCGGCGGGGGCGGAGCAGTTTTTGATTATGCACAGGGAGTCGATTTGGGGCGCCTGGCCGAAGAAGCGTGCCTTTGCGGTGCGGTTTTTGCCGATTTCGTCGATTAAGCAGGTCAGGGTGCTGCCGAGGCGGGCCTTGTTTTTTTCGAAGGCGATTTTCTGTTGTGCAAGCATAAGGCGGTGCAGCCGGCGTTTCTTAACGCGGTCGGGGATTTGCCGGGGAAGCTTGGCGGCCGGAGTTCCTTTTTCGGGATAGAAGGTGAAGCAGCCGAGGTTGTCGAAACGTGCCCATTTCACGAAATCGAGCAGCTCGTTGAAATGTGCGTCCGTTTCGCCGGGAAAGCCGACGATGAGGGTAGTTCGCAGGACACAGTCGGGAAGTTTTGTCCTGAGCCGTTCGATAAGGCGGCAGATTTTGTCTTTGGAATGGGGGCGTCGCATTGCTTTTAGGATTTGGGGGTTGATGTGCTGGAGGGGGATATCGAAGTAGGGGAGGATTTTTTCGGAGTCGGCGACGGTTTCAATAAGTCGGCTGCTGACGCCGGTGGGGTAGAGATAAAGCAGGCGAATCCAGCGGAGGCGCGGGATTTTCGATATTTCGATGAGCAGGTCGGGCAGGGCGTTCCTGATTTTGAGGTCGCGGCCGTAAGCGGTAATGTCCTGGCCGATGATGTTCAGTTCGACGGCACCTGACGCGATGAGCTTCGAGGCCTCGTCGAGGATGAGGCGTTTCGGTTTGCTTCGGGCTTTGCCTCTGATGGAGGGAATGGTGCAGAATGAGCAGTTTCGGCTACAGCCCTCGGTGATGCGCAAATAGGCGTAGTGCGGGGGTGTGATTCGCAGGCGGACGCGGTCGTCATAGGGGATACGCGAGACGGGGCTAACCGATTCGATGATGTTTTCGCAGCGGAGTGTTTTTTTGATTATTTCGGCGATATTGTCGCGTTGTTCGAGGCCGATGACGGCGTCGATATTGCTGACCTCATTTAGCAAATCGTGACCGAGCCGCTGTGGAAGGCAGCCGGCGACGATGATTTTTCGGATGTTTCCTTTTTGTTTTTGCCTGACGGCACGGCGTATCGCTTCGAGGGCTTCGGCCTTTGCAGGTTCGATGAAGCCGCAGGTATTAATAACGACGACGTCGGCGTTGTCGGTATCGGCAGTGATGACGAAGCCGGCCTGTGCGATTAGAGCGAGCATTCGTTCACTGTCAACAAGGTTTTTGGGACAGCCCAGGGCGACGAAGCCGACGGTTAACTGATTTTTGTTATTTGTTGCAGTCATCGACCGATATAATAAAATGTTTGATGAAGTTTACAATAATGTTATACTGAAAGCGACAATCAGTTTTTGGAAACGTGCCCGTGGAGGACAGTTTTTATGGATGAGTTAGAGGTTGGCAAGCAGGGCGGCGATGACGCCGACAAACCGATTCCTTTCGATGACGGCGGCGTCGAGGTGTCACATTCGCCTTTGAATCTCGGGGGAAGCGCGGCATCGGGCCAAACTTCGGAAACGGGGTCAACTGCACGTCCGGCGGAGAAAGACACGGCCAAAAAGGTCAGCTGGCCCGACCGGATTACAGGGGTCAAGACGTTTTATACGAAGCTGCACCCGGGGGCGATGGAGTTTCTCGATGAGCAGGTCTGCAACTGGCTTCGGGACAATCCGGGAGTCAACGTTAAGTGGACAAACGTCGTAATAGGAGACGTCGCGGCGAAAAAGACCGAGCCGAACATCATAATGTCCGTCTGGTATTGATGTTACAGTAACATAAGCAATGTTCTTTGTGGTGCCGGACCGCCTTGTGCAGGGTGGAAAGTGTATCTTTTTTTCTCCTTGAAATAACCCCAATAATCGCGTATAATTGATGCATATCTATTAGATTAGTTTTTTTGAATAATATCCTGATGTGGAGGACGGGTAAGTGCTGATTAAAAGGCCCCGAATCGGGCGAGCGCTGGCATTTGGCTTGTTTTTTTCATTTTTTCTTCCGGCAGGTCTGCTTATCGCAGCCGGACGAATTCCTCAGGTATGGCAGGCCCGGGGCAATTCCATGCCGGCGAGTTTTTCGGCGAAAGTTTCCGATATATCGGTTGTGGACGCAATTGCGACCGGGGACGTGAACGTGGCGAGGTTGCGCCGCGAGGACGAGCAGCGAGACCGTATCGGGGGGCCGTATCGATTTGCCGTGAGCAGGCACGTGGCGGCCGATGTTGACACCAGTGGAACGTGGGAGCAGATTGATTCCGATACGTGGATGTGGCGGCTGCATATTGTCTCGGCCGGCGCGACGGCGTTAAGTTTGGGGTTCACCGATTATTATATGCCGTCAGGGGGAAAGCTTTTTGTTTACTCGCGGGACGGCTCAGAGGTGCTCGGCCCATACACCGAACGCGATAATGCGCGGCACGGGCAGCTTTGGACGCCGATTATAGATTCCGATGATATTGTAGTGGAGCTGACTATTCCCCTTGCCGAAGTTGATAATTTAAAGCTTACGCTGGGGACTATAAACCACGGTTATCGAAAAGTGCCGTCCTTGTCTGTGACGGACAAAGCGGGGGCTTATTCAGAATCGTGCGAGGTAGATGTTAATTGCTCTTACGGCGACGCCTGGCGCGACCAGATACGTTCCGTCGCAAGATACTATTTAACATCTGACGATGGTTCTCAGTATCTGTGCACGGGTGCACTGGTTAATAATACCGCCCAGGACAATACACCTTATTTCCTTACGGCGTTTCATTGTTTTGACGCCGACGAAAACGGATACATTGGCAATCCGACTGCGGAAGCAGCGTCGATGGTTTTGACCTGGAACTACCAGGCCACGACGTGCGGGGGAGGCGTCAGTGAGCCATCTTTGGAACAGAGCGGCGCTTCTTTCCGTGCCGGCTATTGTCAGAGCGATTTCGTTTTAGTAGAACTTGATGAAGTCCCGTTGTGTGAGGCGGAGGTTTATTACGCGGGCTGGGACAGGAACAGTTCCGCGCCATCCGGCGGGGTTGCTATTCATCACCCCGGAGGAGACCTTAAGAAAATCAGCATCGAAGATGCCCCGCTGTCTGTCAGCACTTATTTGTCATCGAAGTGGCCTTGTATTATTGACAACTACCACCTTTTTGTTTCGGACTGGGACGTCGGGACCACCGAGGGCGGCTCATCCGGCTGTCCGCTTTTTAGTCCGGCGAAAAGGATTGTCGGCCAGCTTACAGGGGGGAAACCTGCGAATGTTTGTGACCACCCGCGATATGATTATTTCGGCCGGTTTTATAATTCCTGGACAGGGGGAGGGACGTCGTCAACGCGTTTGAGGGACTGGCTCGACCCGCTCGGCACGGGGGCATCGACGCTGGATGGACAGAATTATACGGGTGAATGCACTTACTGCAGCGCATCCGGAGACGGTTGTGCTTATGAGTATATCGGCAGAGTTGTAATCGGGACCATCGATAATTCAACCGGCTGCAGTGACTATGCCGACTATACCGCGATGTCAACAGAAGTGGAAAAAGGCCAGGACTATTCCATAACCGTGACAAACGGCAGTGCTTACATAGGCGACCAGTGCGGAATCTGGGTCGATTGGAACCAGGACGGTGATTTTTCAGATGCCGGCGAGACAATAAGTGTCGGCGGCGATTTTGCTGTCTTTACCGCGACGATAACCCCGCCTGAGACGGCGTTAGAAGGCCCGACCCGGATGCGTATTCGTATAATGTGGGAAGGAGATGTAAACCCCTGCGGCAGCACGGATGGCGGCGAAGTCGAGGATTATACGCTTGTTATTTCTGATAACGGGTGCGATGACATCACTATAGGGACGGGGACCTCCACCTGGGAAATGCCTATGCGTACTTTTTACCAGGACAGCAGGACGCAGGTCATTTACCTTGCCAGTGAAATAAGTGAAACAGCCCTTCAAGGGAGCATCACGGCCCTTGCCCTTTATGTGGAGACAGTGCCCGGTCAGGAGATGAACAACTGGACTATCCGTATGAAGCACACTCCTCTTAGCTCTTACGACACGGCCAGCTTCGAGGCAAGCGGCTGGACGATAGTTTATCAGTCAAATGAGACCATCACGGGCACCGGCTGGCAGACGTTTAATTTTCCGACCCCATTTGAGTATAACGGGGTTGATAACCTGATGGTGGACTTCAGCTTCAATAACGTCAACTATACCAGCGACGGAAGATGCAGGTTTTCCACACCCGGAGGAACACGAAGCGCGTTCGCCGTCGCGGAGAATGACTACGGTGACCCGCTGGACTGGTCGGGGACAATCGCACCAAATGTATATGGAAGCACAAATGTGCCGAATATCAGGATTACGCTTTGCGGGGGCAACCACGTTCCGGAATTAAGCGGCGGGATGGTCAGTCCGGGCGCCGGCGAACCGGGCACAAGCTTTTATTATGACGTGAACTATATAGACAGCGACGGGGACGCACCTGCCGTGAAATACGTTTACATAGACGATACACCATATACAATGGCGCTTCAGTCCGGCACGGCTTCCGACGGGACCTACGAATACGGCCCGGCGGTGCTGGGCTCCGGCACACACACGTATTATTTCCACTTCGAGGACAGCAACGGAGGTATGGCGAGGTTGCCTGCGGACGGCTCTTATACGGGGCCGACGGTCAGCGCCGCTACGCATACACTGACAGTTGCATCATCCGGACCAGACAGCGGGGTCTTGATAACGGTCAGTCCTGATGACAACGGCGGGCAGGGCGACGGTGTTACGGAATTTACGAGGGTTTACGACGAAGGCACGGTGGTCACGCTTACTGCCCCTTCGGTCGCCGACGGCAACGGCTTTAAGGAATGGCAGCGCGACAGTGTTTTCTTTGCGGACACCCTGGCTGCGAATGTCACGGTCAACGGCGATTATACGCTGACAGCCGTGTATGAGCCGATTCTTATCAGCCCGCTTAGTTTGGACTGGAACGGCGACGGGATACCGAATTTCAGGGATTTCAGTTATTTTTCGGAGTTTTGGCGTGATACGTCCTGCACAAGCCCCGGCTGGTGCGGCGGGCGGGATTTGAACCGCGATATGGCCGTCAATACCGACGATTTGTATATTTTCGCTTTGTTCTGGCTGTGGCCTACGGCCGACCTGGATATGGACGGCGTGGTTCGTATGCCGGATTTTGCCATTTTCTCGGTGCCCTGGAAGAGCGCAGATTGCCAGCAGCCGGACTGGTGCGATGGCAGTGATTTGAATAAGGACGGCGTCGTCGATATTTACGATATGGCACAATTGGCCAAATACTGGCTGCTGCACAAGGAATGGCAGTAACTTTTATTTGACGGCGGAGCGGCAGAGGATATAATGCATAAGTTCACTAGGGGTGGTTCGTTTAGTGCGGACCTGAGAGAAGACCCTTTGAACCTGAACAGGGTGATGCCTGCGTAGGGAAGTGAGAAGATACTGGCCGGCACGGAGTTAATGGTTTGAGAGTGAAATCGCTTCCCTGTGGAGGCGATTTTTTGTTTTTTAGGTGAGTATAAGATGACTGCACAACTGGAAACAGCGAGGTCGGGACAGATAAGCGAGGCAGTAGAGCATGTTGCGCAGGTCGAAGGC
Organism: uncultured Pirellulales bacterium; assembly: GCA_964536225.1. Lineage (GTDB taxonomy): Bacteria > Planctomycetota > Phycisphaerae > Sedimentisphaerales > Anaerobacaceae > Fen-1362. The sequence goes on along the minus strand of CAZHVR010000023.1, from coordinate 23,037 downwards.
GTTGAGGCGGAGGTTGTGCGTGAGGAGGTTGCGGCGGGGCGATTAGTGATACCGGCCAACAGGATTCACCTGGAAAGAAATTTGAAGCCGGCCGGCATAGGGCGGGCGCTTCGGACCAAGGTCAACGCCAATATAGGTGTCAGCAGCGTTCGCAGCACGTTGGAGCAGGAGCTTGAGAAGGAGCAGGTCGCACTTGCGGCCGGTGCGGACGCGATTATGGATTTGAGCACGGGCGGCGACCTGGACGAGATACGGCAGGCGTTATTGGCTCAGTGTCCGGCGCCGTTCGGAACGGTGCCGATTTATCAGGTGGTTTCGGGCAGAACGGTTGAGGAGGTCAGCGAAAGAAATATATTAGAGGTGATTGAGAAACAGGCGAAACAGGGGGTTGATTTTTTTACCATTCACGCAGGTGTTTTGAGAGAGTATCTGCCGATGGTCGGGAGGCGCGTGATGGGGGTAGTGAGCAGGGGGGGAGCGCTATTGGCGGAGTGGATGCTTTATCATAAGAAGCAAAACCCCCTGTATGAGATGTTCGATGAGCTGTGTGCTTTGATGATGGAGTATGACGTTTGCTTTTCGTTAGGAGACGGCTTACGGCCCGGGTGCATAGCGGACGCGACCGACGAGGCGCAGACAGCGGAGCTGAGGACGTTGGGCGAATTGACGCAGCGTGCACAGGAAGCGGGCTGTCAGGTGATGGTCGAAGGGCCGGGGCACGTGCCGTTCGACCAGATAGAATACAATATGCGGATTCAGCAGGAGATTTGTAATGGTGCGCCTTTTTACGTTCTCGGGCCTGTTGTTACGGATATAGCGGCCGGGTACGACCATATCACTTCTGCGATAGGCGGCACGGCGGCGGCATATTACGGGGCGTCGTTTCTTTGCTACGTTACGCCGACCGAACACTTAGGGCTTCCGGGTGCGCAGGACGTGCGTGCGGGTGTAATAGCGGCGCGGATTGCTGCGCACGCGGGGGATGTGGCGAGGGGTTTGGCCGGTGCGGCGGAGATGGACGAACGGTTGAGCGTATCAAGGGCAAACCTTGACTGGGAATCGCATATTGCGCAGACGCTGGACTCGGAGACGGCCGGGAGGATGCACGCCGAGGCGTGCGAGGGTATCGCAGAAGGAGGGCAGGGGGCCGATTACTGCTCGATGTGCGGCAGGCAGTGGTGCAGCGTGAGGATAAACAGAGAAATCAGGGAAAAGTTAAAGATCCAAATTCCTAAATCCTAAATTCTAAACAAGCACCAATACCTAAAATTCAAAATCATAGACGGCTTACGCCTGCATTTTGAGCATTGGAAAATTCGTATTTGGGATTTAGGATTTTCTTATCGTCAGGTTTTCATCGAGTCAAGCTCGATGAAGGCGATGGGGGCGAAAATAAAGACGGGCAGCCACGCCCAGAATTCGGGGACGACGATTCCGAAGACGTCTTCTGTGGCGAGCAGCTTGCAGACGAATCCGACGATTAGGGCCGCGGCAGTGATTGCGAAGCTGATTGTGACGGCGGACTTCATCGACCTTGGGTCACGGCAGACCAGGACGGGCAGGCACACGAGGAGCATAACGAAATTCATAAGCGGCTCGGTGATTCTGAAGTGCTTCTGGCTGTAGAGGAAGGCGAGGTCTTTTAATTTTGTTCCCTGTGCGGCCAGTTGTGATAACTGTCGCGAGCTGAGAAGCGTTTTCTGGTCGGACATCTGGATTACGGGTATTTCCTTCGGCGTCAGGTCGGTGTGATAAACGGGCAGGGGCACTCTAACTAAAACAGTGTTCGGGTCCCTGGAACGCTGCGAGCCCGGTTTCGGGATGGGCGTGAAGATACCTTTTTTGAGCAGCCAGTCGTGGTTTTGCAGGTCATAGGTTGCGGATTCGGCCTCAATCCAGCCAGTGGGCTCCCATACGAATGAGCCGGCTTCTTTTTTGCGGGTGATGATAATCGGTTTTCGAAGCGTTGCGGTTTTCACGTCGAATTTAGAAGAGCAAATAAGTGAGCCGTTGATGTCACTGATGAACCAGACGTCGTAGGATTCCTGCCCCGGCAGGTCATCCTGGCTGCGGACGAGCTTGTCGCTCAATGAGGGAATAATCAGCTCCTGGTCGATTATCAGCAGTCCCGTCAAAGCGATGGCCAGGACAAGAATTGGTGCGATGACCCTTTTGAGAGACAGGCCGGAGGCCATCATGACTATAAGCTCGTTGTGGCGGACCATTTTTCCCAGCGAGAACGCAGCGGCCACGACGGTAATCATTCCTGCAAAATCGCGAAAGTACAGTGTGCTGTTAAGTCCGTAAAAAATGAAGATGTTCGTGATTACGGATATTGCGCCGAGGTCAGCGTGTTCGGTGAACTCGTCGAGGTTGACGAACAGGTCGATGACTACTCGCAGGCCGATGAGCACGCAGAAGGCGATAACGTATCCGATAAGGAAATTTTTTGCGACGTATTTATCTAATATTTTAATCTTCATTTCGGCATTATGTTTTCAAATGCATATTTTTCAGTGTTTTAACAGTCGCCGGTACAGTTCCAGCGCCAGCAGGGTCAGGACAATCAGGCCTGCCCACATAAGCATTGTGCCCGACAGGACAGTGGACTGGGCATTTTTAGCAATGTTTCTTCCCATCATAATACAGGCGATAAACACCATTGCGGGGATGGCACTGGCGGCAAAGGCAGTTAGCATGTGTCCGTCTTTGAAGACGATACCGAGGCCGATACCAATCATAATGAGGGTAATACAGCCCAGGCCGAAGACAAGTCGCGACTGGGTCTCAGCACCGATTTGTGCCAGTGTCTCGGAGATTTCCCTGTGGAGCTGATTTTGCATCTGAGCCAGCTGCGGAGCGGGCCGGTTGTTCAGGGCGGCCGCGGTTGCCTGAGGAGTTATCTCGGCGAGTATATCGTCCGACCTGAACTTGTCAGTGACGGCGGCCGGCATAACGAGGCCCCTGATGATGTCTCGTGCGATGATGTTTTGCAGTCCCGGAGCGACCTGCCAGGTTGCATTACGTATATCGAGCGTCAGGGTCGGGGCCAGCTCATCACCCTCGATATCGAGAAATGCCCTGCGGCATCGCAGTGTCCGGCCCGGGGAGCCGGCCAGGAACGGGCGTTCGGTGATGACTGCGTCGTCGAGCTGGAGGCGTTTTTCATTGCGGGCTATGCAGCTTTCGGCGGACAGCCGCACAATTCGGCGGTCACTGTACAATCTGAACGACGAATTTTCGCCCGAAGCGAAGTTATCGTTTAACTGCTGGGCCAGCAGCTCCGCGGTGAACCGTGAATAGACCTTTCGGGCGAGCTTTGCAACGGGGTCGAACAGCATCGGGTCGCGGCGGATTTGCTTCATTTCGTCGATTTTTTTAAATTTTATGTTGTCGCCGAGCAGCGAGCCGAATTCAGCGGTCAGTGAGAGCCATTCTGCCGAGAAGCCGGCGTCTTCGTCGGGGCCCATTTGGTAGGTATTATGTGCGGTGATACGAACCTCGTTGAATTTTTCGTGCGGGTTGAAGGTGATTTTGGCGGTTTCGGCGGTGATGATTTTTTTAATTTCCCCGTTGTCTGCGCTTTCCACGGCGACGACGCCGGAGAGGGTATTGTTCCTGATATCGGCGTTGTCGGCGTAAATACGGTAACTTTCATCAGGGGGCAGCGGATAATAGCCCCTTCGCTGCACGTTTCTAAACAGGATTTGTCTTGCGTCGTTTTTTAGCGAGTTTTCCGCGAGCTGCACGAATGCGGGCATAACATAGAAGCTCAGAAGCAGGTTTGCGATTGCGACCATAATGGCGAGAATCAGTCCCGGATAGACCAGGGGCAATAGTGATATTCCGCTTGCCCTGCAGGCGTCCAGCTCGTTGTCGCCGGCCAGCCGGCCATAGACAAGCGACGTGGCGAACAGCGCCGCCATAGGCAGGACAAAGGTCAGTGTAATAGGCAGGAAGTATCCCATAAGGTGAATGACCTGGCTGGGGCCTACGCCGTATTCCTGCACGGGGCGCAGAATGCTGCCCAAGCTCATCATCAGTGTCAGAGCCACCGCGGCGAGGAGGAAGACCTTGAGGACCTCGCGAAAAATGTATCTGTGCAGCGTGAAAACCATCTTGTGTTATTTATTTTCGTTTTTTGCCTTGGAAATGTCAATAAGTTTGTGCTCGTTGAAGCCGGAAGAGGGGTTAAACAATAATAAAATAATGAAATAAATCTTGCAAAAAAGGGGGCTGCCGTATAAAATTAAAGACAGGTTTTGGAGACAGGGCAGTGAGGAATTCAAGAGCTTTGGTCGGTTATTATCAGCGGGCGGGGGAATTAGTATCCATATATTTTAACAATGGCAGCGGGATTTTATGTCGCGGGCGGTCTTTATGCGCCATTTCTGAAAGGACAGGAAGATGTTCAGAGGGACGATAGTAATCAGGTTTTTGCTGTTAGCGATGCTGGCGGCATACATTTCGTCTGCCAAGGCGGGAATATGGACAGACCCGTGCAGTTTCGGTGTGGACATAACGCAAGGGTGCGAACAAACAGAGATTCTGGCTGTGGGAAATGACGGCGACGGAGTTTTAAATTTTACTCTGCGTTCGCGTGAGATATCCCGGGAGATATTAAAAAGGTTAGCCATTGGGGGAGCGGGTGTGACGACGGTCAAAGCGGACAATGGCCGGATTATCCTCGAATACAGGTTTGCAAGGCCGGTTATCGGCAGGGACGAGGATTATGATACTGTTGGCATAAAGGGCCTGGAGACGTACCGGCAGACGGGCGCACCGATAGTTCCGGTTCGTCCCGCCACTATATTGGTTCCTTTCGGCAGGAAAGTTGAAGGGGTGCGAGTTATTCCCCAGGACAGCTTCGAATTGCCCGGGACGTATCTGCTTGAGCCGGCCCAAAGGCCTTATCCTCTCAATTACGACGGGCCGATGGAGCGAACTGAGCCCGATCCTGCTGTTTATAATCAGGCGGCGTCCTGGCCCGGAACAGACAGTGAGCGGGCAGGCATTCAATCGAAGCGCGGTTATCAGTTGTTTGCTTTAAATCTGTTCCCGGTGCAATACGTTCCTGCCGCGGGCACTATTACATATACCACGAAGATGCGGGTTGAGGTCGAGCTGGCCGGTTCTTTCGAGACAAAGGTATTAAGACCGTCGGAGGCGGCGAGGTCGTCATTAAAAAGGCGGGTGGACAACCCGCGTGCTCTGGGCAGCTACAATAACAAAGAAGCCCCGGTAGAAAAGCTGGGCGGGTTTTCGGCGCTGCCGGGCGGCGGTTCGTACGAATACGTAATCATAACCAGTGAGGCCCTGGAAAGCGCAGCCGGTCCGTGGAATTTCCAGACGCTGCGAGACGCTAAAATTTCTCGCGGGCTAAACGCTACGATAGTCACTACCGAGTGGATATACGCCAATTACGACGGGAGCAAGCCCAGCGGAGGGTCGGACAACCAGACGCGAATCCGCAATTTCCTGATAGACGCGTATCAGACGTGGGGGACACAATACGTCCTGCTGGGGGGCACGAACGCCATTGTGCCGGCGCGGCAGTTCTGGGTGGATTCACTGGCGGGGGAGGCGGATTATATGCCGGTGGATATGTATTACGGCTGTGTCGAGCCGGCGGCGTGCACCTTCGATTTCGACGCAGATAACAGGTACGGCGAGCCGACTGACGGCGTAGGGGGCGGCGACGTTGATTTGTATGCCGAGATATACATTGGCCGGGCCGCAGTACAGGATGGCGTAGAACTGGCGAATTTTATTCGCAAGACCCTGACTTACAGTTCGATATATGACGATTACTTGCGCCGTATTTCGATGGTGGGTGAGCATTTAGGATTCGGCGGGGTCGCTGAATATGCCAAGCCGTCAATGGAGCAGATTCGGCTCGGCGGCACGTATGACGGCTACTTTACTTATGGATTTGAAAACCATACACGGCCCGATTTTTATGATTTTGATACCTCGACCAATCTTTACGATGCCGACGGAACCTGGTCTAAAAGCGCGTTGATTGGTCTTATGAACGGAGGCGCCCACGTCTTCAACCATTTAGGTCACGCCAGTTATACTTACTGTATGAAATTATATACTTCGGACCTGCCAATGCTAACCAATGACGATTACTTTTTTGCTTATTCGCAGGGCTGTATGCCGGGCGGTTTTGACGTAACCAACTGTTTTGCCGAGGTCCTCACGACGATGGAGCACGGGGCGTATGCCGCGGTGATGAACGCGCGTTACGGCTGGGGCATGGGCGGCAGCACGGACGGGCCCAGCCAGCGGTTCGCGAGACAATTCTGGGACGCGGCGATGGGTGAAGACAAACTGGAGCTTGGCAGGGCCAACCAGGACAGCAAGGAAGATAATCTCTGGGACATCAACGGCGGATGTATCAGGTGGTGCTACTACGAGCTGAATTTATTCGGCGACCCTGAGCAGAAATTGCGGTTCGAAGAGGCCTGCGAATGGATAACTTTCGAGCCGGACGGCGGCACGGTTGGTCCGGGGCAGTGGGAGGATATAAGCGTAACTTTCGATGCTATGGAGCTTATGCCGGGCGTGTATGGGGCGGAGATTGTTATCAGCTCCGATGACCCGGGCAGTTCGGCGATTGTGCCGGTAACAATGACGGTAAGCGCAGATGCCCTTGAGGTTTCACCGGCGGAAGGTTTTGAATCGAGCGGCAGCAAAGGCGGGCCGTTCGAGCCGGAATGTATGACCTATACCCTGAGCAACAGCAGCGGCCAGAGCGTGGACTGGACGACTCTGCCGACCGAGGATTGGCTGACAATAACGCCGGCAGAAGGAACAATTGAGCCAAATTCATCAGTAGATGTGAGTGTTTGTATAAATGCCGGTGCAGAGCTGCTTGACCCCAACGTGTATTACGATTTGCTGACTTTCCAGAACCTTGACAGCGGAAGCGTCAAGCAGCGCTCGGTTGTTCTGACGGTAAAGCCGCCGGATATGTTCACGAAATCGTTCGAGACGGGCGGCGATTTTTCAGGTATGTCCGTAACTTTTCTGCCCAACGACTCTATTGCCGGTTACGAGGCCTGCCGGGACCAGGCAGAAGAATTCCCGACCGACCCCAATGGCGGGACGTATTTGTCGCTCGGCGACGACGATTACGCGCAGGTGGTTTTGGCCGACGGTCAGGAGGTAATGTTTTACGGGCAAAGTTATGACCGGTTTTACGTCGGGAGCAACGGCTATATCACCTTCGGCTCAGGCGACAATCAATACGAGGGTTCGCTTGAGAACCACTTCGATTTGCCCCGCATATCCGGTTACTTTACGGACCTGACGCCGGCCACTTCGCAGGAAATTTCATTCATACAGCTCGATGACAGGGTTGCAGTAACGTTCAAAGACGTTCCGGCATTCGGCGATAAGGAAAGTAAAAACAGCTTCCAGATAGAGATATTTTTCGGCGACGGAGCGATTCGGATGACCTGGCTGGAGCTTGCCGAAGCCGAAGGGGCGGCGGGCCTGTCTGAGGGGCACGGCCTTCCGCCGGAATTTTTCGAGGAAAGCGATTTTAGAGCATATCCAATCTGTTGGCCTTTGGGGGATTTCGACAAGGATTACGACGTTGACTTTATGGACCTTGGAATATTTGTGAGCTACTGGCTGGAGGATGACTGCAACTTTCCGATGTGGTGCGACAGGACGGATATGGATTGCAGCAGCACAGTCGAAGGCGCCGATTTCAGTATTTTTGCCTGGAACTGGTGTGTCGTCAAGTCAACGATGCCCCCGCCGATAGCTCACTGGAAGTTTGACGAGGGAGATGGTGATATCGCTTATGATTCGGCAGGCAATAATGACGGCCAGCTTATGAACGGGCCGGTATGGACGAGCGGCCAGATTGACGGGGCACTGAGTTTTGACGGCGTCGATGATTATGTCGAGATGGGTGATACCGTCAGAAACTATTTAGGAACGGATTATACTGTGTCTGCATGGATTAAGACAGATACGCTTTCTTCCAATCATGAGATAGCAGCGTACAGAGATTCTCAGGGGTATTCTGTGCAGTCCCCTGTTTTATTTCAGCTTGACCAGCAGAATTCGGATATTCGATTCATAGTCGGGGATATTTCTCACCCTATTTTATTTGCGACATACACCGGTGTTCTTACGACGGGCACGTGGTATCACGTTGCAGGCGTCAGGCAGGGAGATAATTTGAATGTGTATGTGAACGCAGTGAGCGGTGTGCCCGCCTCAGGTACGCTGGATGAGATGATAAATGCGGATAATTTGAAGATAGGCGCACTCGAGTGCTGCGGTGGCTCGGCAGACCATTTCTTTGACGGTATTATCGACGATGTGCGCGTTTATAATGTTGCCTTATCGGCTGAAGAGATAAAACAGCTTTATCAGGAGGGGCGAAGCCGGAAGGCATCGGATCCGAATCCGGCTGACGGGGCAAGGGGTATTGACCCGAATGCGACGCTTAGCTGGACGCCGGGTAAAGGCGCACTTTCGCATGATATTTATTTCGGGACGAGCTTCGATGACGTAAATGACGCCGATATCTACGACCCCAACATCTATATGGGCAACCAGGAAGAGAATTACTGGGATGTTAACAGCTATGACCCGAACGGTCTTGAGCTCGATACGACGTTTTACTGGCGAATAGATGAGGTCGGCGCTGCAATTACGACAAAAGGCGATGTCTGGAGCTTCAGGACTGTGATTGAAGCGGGTTTTATGAGCTGGTGGAAGTTTGATGAAGGTACCGGCGATATTGCTTATGATTCGGCCGGCAATAATCACGGCAGTGTCTCCGGAGCATCCTGGACGGCCGGCCAGATTGATGGGGCACTGGCTTTTGACGGCGTCAATGATTATGTTCTTGTTCCCGATGATGAGAGTCAGCAAATAAAGACAAATCAGATTACGTTAAGTGCGTGGATATGGCTCGCGGCGGATGCAGGGGAAGACACGCAGAGAAGGATAATTTGCAAACAGCAGACCAGCTCCCGAACCTGGGCACTATTGATTGCTGAAAGAGATTACGCAGGCAATGGCAATAAAGTATTTTTCCATGATTCGAGCGGTACTGCCGCCTCCCTTTGTTACAGCTCAAGCAGTTTGATTATAGACCGCTGGTATCACGTTTGCGTCAGCGATAACGCGGGTAAAATACGGATTTATATAGACGGCCTGCTGGACGAGACCTACGATGAGGGATACGGCATACCAGCACAGATTGCAGCGCCTATTGCTATCGGCGAGAATCCTGACTCCAGGTTCTTTTTCGAAGGTAACATAGACGATGTCCGCGTCTATAACCGGGCGTTGTCGGCCGAGGAGATTTGGCGGCTCTATCAAGAGGGTCTAAGTCGTAAGGCATCGGATCCGAATCCGGCTGACGGGGCAAGGGGTATTGACCCGAACGTGATACTTAGTTGGACATCGGGTGAAGGCGCTCTTTCGCATGATATTTATTTCGGGACGGATTTTGGCGAGGTAAATGACGCCGACATTTACGACCCCAATATTTATATGGGCAGTCAGGAAGAGAATTACTGGGATGTCAGAAACTATGCCCCGAACGGTCTTGAACCGGATACGATGTTCTACTGGCGAGTCGATGAAGTTGGCGATGCAATTGTGACAAAAGGAGACGTATGGAGCTTCACAACTTATGCTGAGCCAAACATTGAGTTTGGTCTTGTCGCCAGGTGGGAGTTTGATGAAGGAACGGGTGATGTAGCTTATGATTCAATTGGTGATAATGACGGCACTCTGGTCAACAATCCGGTCTGGACAGCCGGCAAAATCAACAGCGCATTAGATTTTCATGGTGATGACGGTGTGTATATTTTACCAAGCGCAGGGACGGATTCGCCTTTGAATATTTATAATAAGGACATGTCAATTTCAGCGTGGGTTAAATTCAGAGGCGGCGGTGGTACGATTGTAGCCAGGGCAAAAGCACTTTACATTACGTACAGATTGGGTATCCAGGAAAACAAGGCCTGCATTAATACCTACACACAGGGACCTGGGCACTGGAGTTTGTATGCTGAGCAGGTGCTTGATACCGACGTATGGTACCATTTGGTGGGTGTTTTTAACAGGGATGAAGACCTGGGTCGTATATACATTGACGGGATTAAAAAAGCCGAAGGCGCAATGACAACGGACCCACTTTCCAGTGACGCACCTACCAGAATAGGCTGTAGAAATGATACATCTGATTTTACCTTTGATGGTGTAATCGATGATGTCCGGATATACGACCGGGTTTTGTCTGACGAAGAGATTCGGTTGCTTTATCAAGTAGGATTGAGCCGTAAGGCATCGAATCCGAATCCGGCTGACGGAGACGCGGGTGTTGACCCGAACGTGATACTTAGTTGGACATCGGGTGAAGGCGCTCTTTCGCATGATATTTATTTCGGGACGAGCTTCAATGACGTAAATGACGCCGATATCTACGACCCCAACATCTATATGGGCAGCCAGGAGGAGAATTACTGGGATGTCAACAACTATGCCCCGAAAGGTCTTGAGCCGGATACGATGTTTTACTGGCGAATCGATGAAGTTGGCGCTGCGATTACGACAAAAGGCGACGTCTGGATTTTCACGACCAGTCCTGGTATTGACGTAAATCTTGTAAGTTTGTGGAAGTTCGACGAGGGAGAGGGTGATATAGCTTATGATTCAGCGGGCAACAATGATGGTAATCTGACTAACGGACCGATATGGACGGCCGGCCGGATTAACGGGGCATTGGATTTCGACGGTGTTGATGACTATGTTAATATCCCTGATGATGTATCGTTGAGATTCAATCAGAATGACAGCTTCAGTATATGCTGTTGGGCCCATCCGACCGGGAGTGCGACCTATGGGAACGTTTTTAGCAAATACAGGACGGGGGGAGCACAAAATGTGTTCGGTTATATACTCTGCTGGTCCGCAGCAATATCCGCTTTTGATTTCCGTGCTGAGAAGTCCTTAGTCGGCTCAACAAGCGTTTGTACGCCGGAGGGTTCGGCTCCTGTGGGCGACTGGTATTTTGTGGTAGCTGTGTACGATAATAAAGATATGACAATATATCTAAACGGACAACCTTCTGGAAACGGTGTGTTCGCTTATAATACCGGCACTACAGTTCCTCTTCATGATGCGACAATAGGGGCCAGAGGAGTTGATTCTACAGTCGATTTGTATTTTACAGGTATGATAGATGACGTTCGTGTTTATGATAGAGCGTTATCTGGAGAAGAAATTTGGCAGCTTTATCAAAGTGGATTGTAAGTAGCTTTTCAGGCAAACAGGTGAGGGCCGGGAGCCGTGTTGTTCTCGGCCCTTTTGTTTTAGGCGGTTTTGTCTTGAAATTTTGCCGCAAATGGCTTAAAACATTAATCGGAGTCATAGTTTAACGGCAGGTGAAATATGAGATTGTATCTGATAATCGGTTTTTCAGTTTTGTGCATTTGTTCGGCCTTGATAACGGCAAGGGCCGACGTTGTTGAGCTAAAGGGGGGCCAGAAGCTCATCGGCGATATAGTGGCCGAGAGGCGCGGGCGTCTTTACGTGGACGTGGGCGTGACGGTCATAGCCGTGCCTAAGGAAGATGTGCTCGACTACAGCTACGACCAGCCGGAAGAGGTAAACAAGCCGTTTTTGAAAGCGCAGCCGCAAATCAGTGAATCGGAGAAAGGCCGACTTTATTACACGGGCGATTTTCCGCCAAAGACGATTGAGCAGTGCGTGGAGGATGTTTCCGAGGCGGTAGTGAAGGTCGGGAGTCCCGAAGGGACGGGGTCGGGATTTTTTATCAATGAGCAGGGGTATCTGATAACCAATTATCACGTAATCGAAAAGGAGACGAGGATTGAGGTGACGGTATTCAAAAAGGCCAAGGACGGCTTTGACAAAGAGGTCTTTAAGAACGTCAGGATTGCGGCCATAAATCCCTTTGTGGACTTGGCGCTTTTGCAGGTCGAGCAGGCCGGTGATTATAAGTTCAGCTATGTTTATCTGGGCGACATTGACGCACTAAGGGTCGGCGAGCAGGTGTTCGCAATCGGCAATCCGCTGGGGCTTGAGCGAACGGTGACGAACGGGGTGGTAAGCACCATCAACAGGGCGTTCGAGGGGCTTGTTTACGTGCAGACCAACGCGGACATCAATCCGGGCAATTCCGGCGGGCCCTTGTTCAATTTGAGAGGCGAGGTCATTGGCGTTACGAATATGGGCTATATTTTCTTCGGCGGGCTGGGCTTTGCGATACCGGTCGATTACGTCAAGCACTTCATAGACAATCGCGACGCTTTTGCATACGACAAAGACAATCCCAACACGGGCTTCAGATACATTCAGCCGGACGCAAGGCGAAACAAGGGCAGGCCGAAAATTGATGATTGATTAAAGGTGCGGATGAAACCAAACTTAATTATCGCTGTTTGTATCGTTTGTATGGCCGTTACGGCTGTCGCCGCGGGTGCGGCGGTTTTGCCTAAAACGGCGGAGCTTGTGCCGGCCGATACGGTTGTGCTGCTGGATATAAGCGATTTCAGTAAGCTTAGAGGCAAATTCGAGAAGACCCCATTTTATAAGTTATACAAAGACCCTTCGATGTCCGCGTTTGTGGAAAACTTGACCGGCAAGCTGCAGGAGGAAATGACCGGAGGAGAGGACTCGATTGCCGGATTAGAAGGAATGTTAGATGCAAACGGGCTGCCTGAAGGCAGGGTGGCCGTTGCAATTGCGTCTGCCGCCGATGCTGGCCCGGGACAGGAACCGTCTTTTTTGTGTGTTTGTCAATGGGGCAGTAACATCGGCAGGGCAAAAGAAAACGTTGATAAAAGAGTCGTGAAACTTATCGAAAAAGGCGCTCACAGGTCGATTGAGGATTACCGCGACGTGAATATGGTGACTCTGACAACGGAATCGGAGCCGGTGCGTGTGCCCGATTTGAAGGGCGGCGTACCGGAAGACGGGAATATAACGTATAAAACGGTCCAGCCGCCGCCTGAAAAGGAAGTTTATTGTTTTATCGATGACTGTCTTATCGCCGGTAACGATGTCGATACGGTCAAATTCGCCGTTGCGAGGATAAAGGGCGCGGGCGGCTCGTCGCTGGCGGCCGACACCGATTATATTGCCGCGATAGGTGCGGTCGGGCCTTATCACGACATTGATTTTTATGTGAATCTCAAGCAGATAATAAAAAGAGTCGTTGCCGAGGACACCAGCGGCCAGGCCCGTATGACGATATCAAATCTGGGATTCGACGGCGTTACCGGCCTGGGCTGTTCGCTGGGAGTCGGGGCGACCGAGGGCAGCTCATTTATCGGCAAGGCCTTTTTGAGGACGGCCGGTACGAGAAAGGGCGTCTTGAAAATGCTCGAAACGCGGACGGGGTCAGTCAGACCGCCTCGGTTTATCCCGTCGTCGGCATATTCGGTCGGTTTTGTGAACCTGGACATCCGCCGGGCATATGACGAGCTGGTCAGCATAATTTACAGTTTCGATCCCGCTGCGACGACGTCGATGCAGGGACCGCTGCCTATACCTGACCTGGAAGGCGGACCGCTGATTACCATTAGCTTAAAGGCGGACTTAATAGAATATCTCGGTTCGGAGATTGTGATTGCCCAGAGCGCAAACAAGCCCTTTATGACCGGGGCGATGCCGTCGGAGACGCTCATTGCCGTATCGGTGAGCAACAGGCCCGCCCTTGAAAAGACGATATCGCTAATCCATAAACGGCTGTTGGTGCCGTATAATCCGGAACCGTCGCGGGAGCTGCTTGGGCACACGATATATATGCTGGGGCCAATCGGGGTTCCTGTTTTGGGCGGGTCGGTGCCGATGGCCGAGGTCCCCGTTCCGCGTGAAGCACCTGCGGCCGAGAAGATGGCCTTTACAATTACCGACACGCACATGGTTTTAGGTACTGAGCCGGCGGTCGAGCGTGCGATTCGGACGCTGGCAGGGGCAGAGAGTGAGCCGATTAGTTCCGCCGAATGGTTCGTCGCCGCCAGATCCGCTGTGCCCTCAGTCGTCGGGCTTGCCGCCTTCGAGGACAACACGGCATCGGGGGAGATATTGTGGTGGATGCTCAAACAAAGCGCGAAGAACCGGCGCGCAGATATGGGGATGGGGCCTGCCGCGGCTGTATTGGCCGGGCCTGATTTTTGGAATCTGGCTGATTTCAATCTGCTGCCCGAGTTTGATGCAGTGCGAAAATATTTCGGAAGTTCGGCTTTTTACGGCATAACGCGAGCCGACGGTTTTATGTTCGAGCTCAAATCTCTCGATAAGCGTTCGAAATGACGCTTGTCGAATGATTTTTTCGGTTTCACCGAAAGTGTGGGTTGACTAACCGCCTTGTGAAATACTACAATAAATTTTTTATTATTTGATGTAATTCAGATACAGGAGAATTCAGTGAAGGCAAGTGAAATGCGGCCGGGAATGGCCGTGACGATGGACGGCAATCTTTTTATATGCACCCAGGCCACGCACGTGACGCCGGGCAACCTGCGGGCGTTCGTACAGGCAAAATTGAAACGGATTTCCGACGGTGTAATTATCGAGAAGCGCCTGCGCTCAACCGAAGAGGTCGAGCAGTCGTTTCTTGACAGGCGGGAAATGGAGTACCTGTACTCCGACAACACGGGCCATATCCTGATGGACACCAAGACCTATGACCAGATAACCGTCTCGGACGAATTGATTGGCGGACTGATTCATTACTTTAAGCCCAATACGATTTTGGCGGCTTTATTACACGATGGAAAAGTCGTTACTGTCGAATTGCCCAAGACGGTGGAGCTGACGGTTACCGATACGACACCTATAATTAAAGGCGCCACCGCGACCAATCAAATGAAAGACGCGGTAGTAGAAACCGGGCTGAAAATCCGCGTGCCGCCTTTTATCGAGAATGGTGAGGTTGTGCGTATCAACACCGACGACGGCTCATACCTCGGCCGGGTCAACAAATAGCCAACCTGTGAGACAGCAACTATTTGCTTAGTGTATGACCTTGTTGAGAGGATAGGTGAATATTCCCGATGCGCCGGCGCGTTTGAGGGCAGGAACGAGGGTCCTTTCGATTTTGTCCTCGACAATTACCTCGACGGCTACAAAAGCGGGGTCGGCCAATCCTGAAATTGTCGGGCTTTTTTCAGAGGGCAGCACCTTCAGAATTTTGTCGAGGTTGGCCTTTTTGACGTTCATTTTCAGGCCTACCTTGCTGCGGGCGTCGATTGCGGCGTTGAGGAGGATGGCGATATTCTCGATTTTTTCCTTTTTGAAATTATCCTGCCAGCTTTCCTTATTGGCGATGAATCGGGTTGTGGAGGTAATGACGGTATCGATTATTCGCAGGTTGTTTGCGGCAAGCGAGGTCCCCGTCTCGGTAAGCTCGACTATGGCGTCAATGAGGCGGGCCTTGACCTCGGTCGCTCCCCAGCTAAATTCGATTTTGACGTCGATATTTTTGTCGGCGAAATATTTTCCGGTCACGTTGACCAGCTCGGTGGCGATTATGCCGTCTTTGAGGTCTTCGGGCTTTTTTACTTTTGATTCGTCGGGGACTGCCAGGACCCATCTGGCGGGCTTTTTTGTCGCCTTGCTGTATCCGAGTTCGCAGACCTCGATTACGTCGGAGGCGTTTTCCATTATCCAGTCGTATCCGGTTATGCCGGCATCGAGGACGCCGTCTGCGACGTATCGGCTCATCTCCTGGGCGCGGAGCATTGTGAGCTGAATCTGCTCGTCGTCGATTGCGGGCAGAAAGCTTCTTTCGGAGCCGGAGATACTGAAGCCGGCCCTGCGGAACAGCTCAATTGTCGCCGCTTTTAAACTGCCGGCTGGTATGCCTAATTTTACCACTTGTTTCGACAATTTTATTTACTCCGAACATGTCCGTACTTCGATTATTTTTTCTTTTTCGGTTTTCTTTTTGTTTTCCTGCGAGACTTCGGCAATTCGCTTTGCTGGCGCAAAAGCAGGTAAAACTCACAGGCGTTTTTCGCGGAGATTTGCCTTGTCAGGAATCCTTCGATTTCCTCGTAGCCGGCTTCCGGGTGAACAAGCTCGTTTTTCTTAAGGTAATCCGTAATCGCCGGGTTAAGCGGTATGGCGTGGCCCTGCAGGGTCGTCAGCATAATATAATCGACCATAAAAGGGGTACTGCCGGCGAATTTTTCGAGTAGCTGTTTGGCGGGACGCTTGCCCATTTTTTTCAGGGGCTGCAAAGTTAGCATATTGTATTTTTCAAACACCGCCCTCAGTGCCCCGAGCAGGGCGGTTGCTACGTTCCGTCCGGCCGCAATATCTGCCCCGAGCACGTCGGCTATTTCCTCAACCGAGGCCACTCGAAGGTCATTGAAATCAACAAAGTAGTCCTTTAGTTTTTTCAGCGAGGAATGTGCCTGCGATTCGGTCAGATTTTCGCTTAAAACGGCGTAGACCAGGGCCTCGACCGGCTCGTCATATTGCACACTGGCCTTTTTGCCGAGGTTGCGCTTTAACGAGCGGTATAGTTTCTGA
The DNA here is from genome assembly GCA_964536225.1 of uncultured Pirellulales bacterium. GTDB lineage: Bacteria > Planctomycetota > Phycisphaerae > Sedimentisphaerales > Anaerobacaceae > Fen-1362. The sequence continues at coordinate 6,486 of CAZHVR010000023.1, read as the reverse complement.
ACCTTTTTTGAGTACTGGCTGCTGTCTTTCATAATCTGTCCGAAAAAGGGGGACGGCAATTTTTTCCCTGCGGCGCCCCGCAACGGCTGGTAAATATAACAGTTACTGCCCCTGCCGGTCAACCGAATCTTTATCCTCTTCTTCGGGCGTTTCTGAAAGGCCGGAGTTGTCCTGGGCTGATTCGCCGGCCAAATCGTCAATCAGCTTCAGCGTTTTGAGGGTCTTTTTGAAACTGTCGTCCTGATGCAGGGTCAGGACCGGGCAGAACCTGCTTTGAATTTTGTCTGCCAGCAGCATCTGGATTCGCTTTTTGGCGTGTGCGACAGCGTTAAAGACGGTTGTCTGGGCTTTCTCGTCACAGCCGAATACGCTCAGGTACACGTTGGCTATTCGCAAGTCCGCCGAGACATCGACCCTTGTGACGCTGACGAATGCGTCTTCTATCCGGGGGTCGTTGAGGTGATTGGCGATTGAGTCGCTGACCGATTCCCTGACAATACGCGCGATTTTTTCCTGTCTTCTCGTGGGCATAGCTTTCGGCCGGATAAATTTACTGAAGGGTCCTTGCTACCTTGATAATATCGTAGATTTCCAGGACGTCGTCGGTTTTGACGTCGTCGAAGCGCGCGATTTTTATGCCGCATTCCGTCCCGGTTTTTGCCTCGCTGGCGTCGTTCTTGAAGTGCTTGAGCGATTCGATACTGAGGTTGTCCCGGATGACGATGTTGTCGCGTATCAGGCGTACCCTGGCGTTCTTTTTGACCAGGCCGTCGCTGACGTAACAGCCGGCTATTGTTCCGACCCTCGAGACCTTGAACGTGGTCCTGACTACGGCCCTTCCGATGATTTTTTCCTGCTCTTCTGGTTCGAGCAGCCCGACCATCGACTTTTGCAGGTCTTCTGTTATTCTGTAAATGATGTTATAGAACCTGATTTCGACGCCTTTTTTCTCCGCCAGTTTTGAGACGTGCTCGTCTGCGACGACGTTGAAGCCGATGATGATGGCGTTGGAGGCCTCGGCGAGGACAACGTCGCCTTCGCTGATGCCGCCCGTGGCGGCGTGCAGGATATTGAGTTTTACCTCGGCGGTGCTCAGTTCCGATAGGTATTTTGTCAGCACGTCCACCGAACCCTGGACGTCGGCGCGTATGATAAGATTAAGCTCTTTGACGTTTCCGGCCTTTATCTCGGTGAAAAGGTTGTCCAGCGTGATTTGGGTCCTCTTGGCAAGTGTCCCTTCCCTCTGGAGCATTTGATTTTCTTCGGCGGCCGCCTTGGCTTTGTTGATGTCGTTGAGGACATAAAATCTGTCGCCTGCGTTAGGAACGTTCTGCAGGCCGGTTATTTCTACGGGAGTGGAGCTTACGGCGGATTTGACGCTTTTGCCGAATCCATCCTTGAGGGTTTTGACTTTACCGTACGCGCAGCCGGCGAGGATGACGTCGCCTTTTTTCATAAGCCCTTCCTTGATAAGCATCGTCGCGATGGTCCCGCGAGTGGGCGACAGTTTTGCTTCGACTACATAGCCGGTTGCCGGGATGATATCGTCGGCCTTCAAGTCCTGGAGCTGGGCGAGGTAATCGAGGTGTTCGAGCAGGTCGGAAATACCCTGTCCGTTGGTTGCGCTTGTTTTTACGACGTCTGTTTGTCCGCCCCATTCGACCGGCGTGAGGTCGTGCTCGGCCAGCTGGGCATATATGCGATTTATATCACAGCCGGGCAGGTCGATTTTATTCAGCGCCACGATAACGGGAACATTAGCTGCTTTTGCGTGGTGTATTGCTTCGATGGTCTGCGGCATCACCCCGTCGTCTGCGGCGACGACCAGGACGACGACATCGGTCATATTAGCGCCCCTGGCACGCATAGCAGTGAAGGCCTCGTGGCCGGGTGTATCGAGAAAAGTGACCTTGTCCTGACCGACGTTTACCTGGTATGCGCCAATGTGCTGGGTGATTCCGCCCGCTTCGCCGGCCGTGACGTTTGTGGAGCGGATTTTGTCGAGTAAGCTGGTTTTGCCGTGATCAACGTGGCCCAGCATCGTGGCAACGACAGGTCGCTGTGTCAGGTTGTTTTTCGGCCTGTTTTCAAACTCTGCGCGTATCTGGTCTTCGAGCGAGGTCTTGTGCTCGACGTGTAGCTCGGTGCCCATTTCCATTGCGACAAGCTCGGCAAGGTCTGTTGCTATGACCTGGTTTGCGGTAGCGGCCGTACCCTGCCGCATCAGCCGAGTTATTATGTCGGAGACCTTTACTGCCAGGGCGGCGGCGAGGCCTTTGACGGTTATAGGTGCGGTGACCGTTGCCGAGGTCGGCTTGGCGGTGGCGGGTTCGAATCGCTGCTTTTTTGCGATTTTACGCGACGGTCGCAATCGCAGCCCTTCGCTGGCTGCGGCATCCAGCCGGGCACGCCTTTCCTTCAAGTCCCGTTCGCGTCGCTGAATCAACAGGTCGGTTTTCTTTACGGCTTCGGTATCGTATTCGGTTCGTCTTCGCCCGTGCGTTCGCTCTTTGGGCCGTTTTGTGGAAGGTCGGCTGACTTTGGTTTTGACGGTTTCTTTCTCCTTAACATTGAAGCCCATTAACGGCTCTGTAACAGGCAAGTGGTGTCTTGGTTTGGGCTTTGGCCGCCGCTTCGGGGCAGGCGGCTCAGGGGCTTCGATTCTGACGACCTTCGGTCCGGATAGTTTTGCCGGTTCGGGCTTTTCGAGCTTGGGGCCGGCGGGAACAATGGGTTCGGGTTCCGGTTTTGGCTTGACTGGCGGGGCTTTTGTCTCTTCGGCTGGGGGAGGAATTTCATCTGCCTGCGGTTGTGCCTGTTCGGCCTGGGCCTGTGCTTCGGCCGGCTGTTCGGTTGCGACTGCCTGTGCCCCAGCTTCGGCGGGGGCTTCTGCCTGTTCAGCCGGCTCGGCGGCGGCCTCTTCTTTGGTTTCCTTCTTTTTACCTCTCGGCCTTTTTACACGGACTCTTTTGAGGTCAACCTTTTCAGCAGTTTCCACGGCCGTAAGATTGTTGCCCTCGCTGAACCACTCTTTTATCGTGGCCGCAAGACCGGCTGATATGGCAGCCATATGATTATTGATTTCGCTTAGACCCTCATCCTGGCACTTCTTCAGTATAGCAGTGCTTTTAACTCCAAGCTCACGAGCGAGCAGATATACTCTTGTTGCAGCCACTTTTAACTAAGCTCCGTTAATTTTATGTTTGCTGAGGGGTATCGGCCGATTCGTCCTGCGGCGCTTCCTGCTTCATCAGCTCTTCGGCCTGTTTCTGTTTGGCTTCTGAGGCGAGTTTTTTTGCCTCCTCGATTGCCGTTGTTACGAGCCGCTGGGCAAGTTCGGATTCGATATTCAGTTCGGTTACTAGAGGTTCTGCGCCGACGTCGTCGAGGTCGAGGACGGAAATTATGCCCAGCGCTATGAGTTTATCGACGAGGGTATCATCAGCACCTTCAACACTTTTAACACAGGAGGTCAGTCGTTCTATGCCCTGATTGTACTCGTCCGGCGTGAGGATATCGATGTCCCAGCCCGTCATTCGGGCGGCAAGGCGCACGTTTTGTCCGTGTTTGCCTATCGCCAAACTAAGCTGGTCTTCATCTACCACTACCGTGGCCCTGCCAAGCTCAAAACATAGTGCGATTTCGCTCACTTTTGCGGGCATCAGGCCGTTGGTAATAAATACCTGCGAGGAATCGCTCCAGCGCACGATATCGATTTTTTCGCCGCCAAGCTCATCAACAATGCTTTTAATCCTGCTGCCGCGCACGCCGACGCAGGCCCCTACGGGGTCAACTTTTTCATCTAAGGAGGCGACGGCGACCTTTGTTCTGTAGCCCGCCTCGCGGGCAAGCGCCCTGATTTCGATAATCTCCTCGGTGATTTCAGGCACCTCCTGCTCGAAGAGCCGGCGAATGAAGTCCGGGTGGGTTCTGGAGAGAATAATTTTGACCTGGTTTGAGACCTCTTTTACGTCGAGGATGAGACATCTGATTCTTTCACCGGGCCTGTGCGTTTGGCCGGCTATCTGCTCGCCCTTGGGCATAAATGCCTCGGTCCTGTGGTCCAAACTTATGACCAGCGAGCCGCCTTCGTATCGCACTACAGAGCCGCTGACGATTTCACCTCTGCGCTGGACGAATTCGGCATAAATGCTGTCTCTCTCATCGGCCTTGATTTTTTGTATCATCACCTGCTTGGCGGTCTGGGCGGGAATTCGGCCGAGCTGCTTGATATTGATTTGCTGACCGTCCTTGAAGGCGATGACCTGCCCGCTTTCACGGTCTATTTGAACCGCGATTTCACTTTCGAGTTGGCCGAAATGCTTCCTGATGGCCGAAACCATCGCCTCTTCGAGGTCGGTAAATATCGACTCTTTGTCGATGTTCTTGTCGCGGGCGATATTCTCGACTATTCTCAATAAATCCTGGTTCATATAATTTTCGTGTCCTTCACAAAGCCAAAAAAAAATGGAAACCATAACGGTTTCCAGTTCCACGGCAAGGCCGGCCAAGACAAGCTGTCGTCATTCAATGCTGCATCGTCCGCCTCCGGCAATGGGCTGTAGCTGCCTTTCTTCCGCAAACCGAAGCCCCATCAGCAAACCGACCCGTCAGCCGCCACTGGAGCAGAAACCCGCGACTCCCGGCCTCAATGGCCGCGAAACCTTCGCCGAACCGAGCTTTTGTTCGGCTAATATTCACTGTTGGAAAATCCTGTTAATTCCATCAAAGCACCAAAAGGTTTTAGGTTCTGCAACCGTAATACTTAATAATAGTACGCTATACTAATCGTCAAAGGCGGTGATGACAATAACTTTTTTACGTTTTTGCGAATTTTTTGACGTTGCAGGACAGGGAAATTTTGCAGTTTATTGGCAAAATAGGGAATTTATCTGATTTTATTAGGCGTATTTGAGGAAATTCTGATGTTTTACGCCTGTCAGGTCGCTGTTGGCTGGAGGGTTTGCGGGGCGACGGCGGTCATTTGTTTGGGCAGTGTGAAGAAAAACGTTGAACCGGCACTGACTTTTGATTCGAGCCAAACTTTGCCTCCGTATAGCTCCACGATTTTTTGAACCAGCGGTAAACCTACCCCCGTTCTCTCGGTCTCGTCGTGGTTGTCAAGTGTCTGGAAAAGCTTGAATATTCTCTCGAAATGCTGCTGCCCAATTCCGGGGCCGTTGTCGGAGATGCTGAACTTCCAGAAACTGTCTTCTTCGGCGCAGTCGATTGTGACGCGGCCTTCGGGTTTGTCCATAAACTTGACGGCATTATCAAGGAGGTTGTAGAAAACCTGCGTTATATATTGCTGCTCACAAATCAAAACGGGAAGATTTTTGCTGACGGTTATTTTGATGTTTTGAGGCGGGTAAAGCTCGGCCAGGACATTTTCGAGCAGCACATTGAGGTCTGTACAGTATTCGTTTTGACTGTTTATCTCGATTGTGGAATATTGCAGGATTGCGTCCATAATCTTGTCCATTCGCCGAACCCTTTTGACCAGCAGGTCGATTTGCCGGTGCCCCTCATCGTCGAGTTTGTCGTAGTAGTCCTGGGCCAGCCACTGGGCAAGTGTGCCGATACCCCGCAGGGGTGTTCTGAGGTCGTGAGCGGCCAAATGGGCGAATTCATGAAGCTGTCGATTGGACTGTTTTAGCCGGGCTACCGTTGCTTCGAGGTCTGTGTTGAGTTTTGCGAGCGATTTTTCCGCCCTTGTGCGTTGTTCGTTTTCCTCGCTGAGGCATTTGTTTGTTTTCTCCAGCTGCTCGAGCAGTTCGGTCTGTCGCTGCTGGGCCCTGGAGCGTTCGGTGATGTCTACCTCTGCCCCGCGGTAGCCCCGGAGATTTCCCTTGTCGTCCAGAATCGGTGTGCCGGTGGTTTCCAGAACAATGGTGCTGCCGTTTTTATGTATGACGGGATTAATAAATCCTGTGAAATTTTCTTTTTTGTTAAAAACTTCAAAAGCGATTTTTCTGAATTCCCCTTTTATTTCCGGAGCGAAGAGGTCATAAAAACACTTTTTTCCGACAATTTCTTCCGGCTTATATCCGAGCATTTTTTCCACGACGGGACTGGCGTAAGTGTATAAGCCGTCGGCGTCAACTTCCCAAATCCATACACCGGCGCTTTCCGCCACCTGTTTGAAACGCTGCTCGCTGTTTTGCAGGGCCTCTTCTGCCTGCTTGAACTCTTGAAAGAATCCGCCTGTTCTGTAAAGCATCGCATTGTCTGGTATTTCCGGATGGCTGTGCAAATATGCCTGAAGGTACTGTGTTATCTTGGAGGGATGTGCCATAATGAACCGGCAGGCACCATCACCCCTGGCTTTACACATTATTTCAGAGGAAACCAGCGGAATTCTAAAGCTCTCCTCACACCATCCGGATGAATATCCGGCATTCATAGTACAGACGCAGGAACTGCTCTTCTTGCCGCTCTTTTCCCACGCATCGGCCTCAAACGAAAATGGGTGGTCGTATATAAGAT
>CAZHVR010000022.1:0-36989 GCA_964536225.1 uncultured Pirellulales bacterium | reverse complement strand
ACGGGGAAAATGTCCTGAGCAATTCGGTGCCCATCTCGCTGAAAAAAGTCCCTATGACCATATTGAGTTTTTTCAGAATCGACTGCTTTTCCCTGTAAACCATCAGCCGATGCAGGACAAGCATCACTATCAGGACGTCGAGAAACAGAAAGGCAATATCGCCTATGAGATACAGAAATATATGATGAAGGTCTCTGAAAATCAGGTAGTGAATAACATAAAAAATCACCGACAGGGTGACTAGTATAATGCCAAGCGTGATTTGCCAGTTAAAGAAACGTTTCATTGTCCCGGCCCCCGTTATAAATTTTTCAGTTAAAAAGCTCAAGCCGGCAGTATAACATCAAACATCAAAACAGGACAAGCTTTTTCGGTTCAACGGAACAAAGGTGTGTATGTCGTCAGTCGCCGTACCGCCATTTGGCGAGTTTTTTCCCGAGGAAAAGGCCCGTGATCATACTGCCCAAGAGAAACGCTCAGGACAGATTCACTCGAAATGACGACGGGCATTTACGGCGAGGAATTACTTTTCCCCAAGCCAGTCAGGGCCGAAAGAGACATCGACTTTAAGCGGCACGTCTAACTTAATCGCGCCGGTCATTTCCCGGGCAATCCATTTGGAGTGAATTTGCGCCTCGGCAGAGGGAAGCTCGAAGACAAGCTCGTCGTGGACCTGAAGAATCATTTTAACGGGAAGGTTTTCGGAAATGATTTTCCTGTGGATATTGACCATAGCGACCTTAATCAGGTCGGCGGCGGAACCCTGAATGACGGTGTTCACCGCCAGACGCCTGCCCTGTGCGCGTTTGCCGGCGTTTTTACTTGTAAGGTTGAGGATTTTTCGCCTGCGATGAAGAATTGTCTCGGCGTAGCCGGTTTTGGTCGCCTCCTCGACAACATCGTCCATAAATTTGCGAATCGAGCTGTACCTGGCGAAATAATTCTCGATGAATTTTCTCGCTTCTGACAGTGACAGTCCGGTAGTGTTCGAAAGGCCCATCGCCCCCTGACCGTAAATTATGCCGAAGTTCACCGCCTTACAGCGGGAGCGCATATCGGAGGTAACCTCCTCGATGGGACAATCGAATATCTGCGAGGCGACGAACCGGTGGATGTCCATATCGGCCGCGAATGCCTCGCGCAGGGCCTTGTCTTTTGAGAAATACGCCAGCAGGCGAAGCTCGATTTGCGAATAATCGGCGCTCAGGATGCAGTCGGTCTTTCTGTTTTTTGGAACGAAGGCCGAGCGGATTTTGCTGCCCAAAGGCGTGCGTATCGGGATATTCTGAAGGTTCGGGTCGCTGGAGCTTAGCCGGCCCGTCGCCGTTACTGTCTGGTTGAATGATGCGTGGACCCTGCCGGTCTTGCGATTGATAAGCGTGCCTAATTTGTCAACGTATGTGTTTTTCAGCTTGCTCAGCGTTCGGTATTCGAGAATCAGATTAACTACAGGGTGCTCCTCGGCAAGCTCCTCTAAAACGCCGGCGTCGGTGCTTCGGCCCGTCTTGCCCCTTCGGATGGGCTTTAAGCCGATGCGGTCGAAAAGTACCTCGGCAAGCTGCTTGGGCGAATCGATATTGAACCCCGGCGCGCCGGGGGCCGTTTTGTAAATCTCATCGACGAGGCGGTTGATTGAATCGGTAATCTCCTCGGACATATTCGACAATACTTCGGTATTCAGTGACACGCCGTTGTATTCCATTTCCGCGAGAACCGAAACAAGCGGCATCTCCACGTCATAGAAAAGTTTTTTTATCCCCGGCTGTTTGTCGAGCCGGCCGTCGAGGTATCGATACAACTGCCAGGTCAGGTCGGCGTCCTCGACGGAATATTCGCACGCCGCAGCCGTATCGACCAAATCGAAGGTGATTTGGTTACGGCCCTTGCCGATTAGAGAAGAGATAGGAATGGATTTGTAACCGAGAAAATCCATCGCCATATTGTCAAGCGAATGACTGTTTCGCAGGGGGTCGAGACAGTATGAGGCGACCATCGTATCGAAATAAACGCCCGATACCGGCAGCCCGGCGTTTCGCAGAATAAGAATATCGTATTTTATATTCTGGCCGATTTTCCTTACGTCCGGACTGGCCAGGACCGGTGCGAGCTTCTCCCTGATTTTGGAAATCGAAAGCTGCTTTGAACCCATCGGCGCGCGGACGGGGATATAAAAGCCCGCCTTCGCCTGCCAGGAAAAACTGATTCCAACAAGCTCGGCCCGCATCGGGAAAATAGACGTGCTTTCGGTATCGACGGCAAACGCCTTTTGTTTCTTAAGCTCGTAAAAAAATGACTCGAACTTTTCGGGCGTATCGATTAGCTGATAATTATGTTTTGCGGTGTCGGCTGAAGCAATCCCGTCAGCAGATTCGTCTGCTGTCTCCTGAACCTCCGCCGGCTGTTGTGATGACGACAGACCTAACTGAGTTAAGATTCGCGAAAAACCCAGTTCTGTAAAAATCTGCGTCAGCCGGGCCTCGTCGAAGGCCTTTACAGCAAATTCTTTCTGGTCGATATCTACCGGGGCGTTACAATCAATAGTCACCAGGCGCTTGCTCAACTTGACGATGTCCTTAGATTTTCGCAGGTTATCGCCTCGCTTGCCGCCGATTTCATCCGCGTGTTTCAAAAGATTATCCAGCGAGCCGTATTTCTGAATCCACTCCAGCGCCGTCTTCGGCCCTACGTCGGCCACACCGGGAACGTTATCCGAAGTGTCCCCCTGAAGCGCAAGAACGTCCAAAAACTGCTCCGGCGACATCTTCATCTCTTCGACCATCCTCACCGTGCCGAACTCCCTGCCCGTCTTTACGTCGAACGCACGGACATGGTCATCGAGAAGTTGCAGAATGTCTTTGTCTTTCGAGCATATATAAACGTCGATGCCCGCTTCGGCACCTTTTTTGGCAAGGGTCCCGATTAAATCGTCGGCCTCGAAACCATCGACCCGAACAACGGGCACGTTCATCGCCGACATTATCTGCTCGATTCGGCCTATCTGCACGGGCATATCGTCCGGCATCGGCGGGCGATGCGCCTTGTATTCGGCATAGATTTCGTGCCTGAAGGTCGGAGCCGAGCTGTCCATCGCAACGACGAGCATATCCGGCTTTCGATTTTTAAGCAGCCCCAAGACCGCCATCGTGAAAATATAGGTCGCCTTGGTGGGTTCGCCCTTCGGGCTTGCCAGCCGCTGCCGCATAGGGGCGAAATACGCGGCGTATATGTGCGAGTGGCCGTCGATTATGTAAAGTGTTTTCGGCATTTACGAAAACGGCGGAAATAACTTCGTTTTTATAATTCTCATTTTGGCTAATCGGAATTGCAGAGCCGTTGCCAGACATCCCAGGCCGTATTTGAGCGAACGTACAAAATTGATTGACGACGCCTCCGGGAAATATTTGGTCGGGCAGGAGACCTCGGCGATGGTGTAACCCAGCCAGAGAATCTGGGCCAGCATCTGGTTGTCGAAAACGAAATCGTCGGAATTTGCGTCGAGGGGCAGCCGTTCCAGAAGCTGCCTTGAAAACGCGCGGTAGCCGGTATGATACTCGGACAGCTTGGCACCTGTGAGCAGATTTTCAGCGAACGTCAAAAACCGGTTTGAGACGTATTTGTAAAACGGCATACTGCCGGCCAGCGCCCGGCCGCCTAAAATTCGCGAGCCAAGAACACAATGATAAAGACCGCTGCCTATCATTGACGCCATAGCGGGTATCAGTTTCGGCGTGTACTGGTAGTCGGGATGGACCATAACTACGACATCGGCACCCTGCTCAAGCGCAAGTTTATAGCAGGTCTTCTGATTAGCGCCGTAGCCGAGATTTTTCGGATGCACCTCGACAACGGTATTCGGCAGCTTCCTGGCGACAGCCGCGGTCTCATCGTTACTGGCGTCATCGACGACGATGACAAGGTCAACAATTGCCTGTGACATCACCTCATCGTAGGTCTGGCGCAGGGTCTTTTCGGCGTTATAAGCCGGCATTACTACGATGATTTTTTTGCCTGCAAGCATAGCGGTATTATAACAGTTTTTTGCCGTCTGTGATAGACCGAAGGGACAGCCGAACCTGCGTTATTATTGTTTCCGCCTTAAAACAGCAACCCAGTATTTCGACGTTGGTTTGTAGTCGGCGGCCTGCTCGTCCCATTTCCAGACGGTTTGCCCGCAAGAAATAATGTCCGCGATGCCGACTACGGAATAGTATTCGGGACAATAAGAATTGAACCACTCGAATATCAGCTTAACCGAGTCGGGCCGTGTCAACCAGGACGCTGAAACACGGACAAATACCATATATTTCGGTTTGGCCTGCTCGATTTCAGCTATCATTTCCTTCTGCATTTCGGCGGCGTAATCGTGCAGCTCCATCAGCGGATACATATAAATGAAACGTGTCGCGGAGCGCCGCCTGGAATAAAAGTAAATCTGCGGCTCAGAGCCAATTACCGCTATCCTGTCATCGGGGCCGGTATGTTCACGTATGTACTCGGCTATTCGAAGCGATTCGGGAAACGGATTGAGCCCGTAAACCAGCCGGCTGACACCCACGGGACTGTTCTCGAAGAGGTAAGCCCTCTGCTCATATAGAGAATAACCGGCAATTCCAAGGCCGATGACGCTCATTAAAATTGCCCGCCTGAAAATGCGAAGCCCAGTAAACAGTTTATAAAGAGAGACAAAACCAGCGCCCGCCAGTATCGCCCCGGCAGGCAGAATAAAAATAAAATAATGCTCCCGGAAATATAATCCCGGGCAGACCGCAAAAAATGAAAAAATCAAAAGGCCAACAAGCAACACCGCACGACGGCGATATTGCCTGATTAAAAAGACACTAATAATCCCAACGGCCGCTAAGCCCCAAATCAATTCGGATGATTTCAAAACCCGGAAAGATTGTCTTTTAAATTCCGCCCAGGCGACGGGTAACGGAACCGACGTCGCGTATTTTCCGGCGTATGTGAACGTCCAGAACCAGAACTTGTCAAACAGGCCCGCCTCCAGGAACAAAAAACAGGTCAGGGCAAATGGAAAGACAGCGCCCGCGGCAAAGACAAGCTGGGTTATAACGGCGCTTTTCCAGGAAATCGGGCGACGGCGAATGTCCAGGTAAAGCAAATACAGTGCGCCGAATATGCCGAAAAATATGCCGTGCTGCTTGATAACAAACGCCAGCCCGAACAATAATCCCGCTGCCAAAATAACCGGCGCCCTGAGACGCTCGACGGGTTTTGCGATAAGCCAAATACCGACAAGGGCGGGCAGAATTAAGAAGTGCTCGGCGTTTGCCGAGAGTCCCAGCACCGAGGCCGACATTGACATAATCGCATAAGCGCCGGCCGCGGTTATGCCCGCCAGCCGGCCGAAAAGGTCCTTCGCCAAAAGAAATATTACAAGGATTGCCGCAGCGTTGAAAACTATCAGCCCGGCGTGAATCGCCGTCTGCGTCTGGCCGAATACCGCAAGGATTATCGCATATACAGCGTCGATGCCGAGCAGCTTCATACTGTATGCCGACTCGAAAGGCGGCACGCCCCTGAGCATCTGCTGACCTATATAGGCATACTCACCCTCGTCGCGCTCTAATGGAAGCGACGCCAGACGCACCCGAATCACCGCCGAACAGATGATTATCAGCAATAACACCAGCCAGCACCAGGCCCCGGCATTGTTTGTCTTGTGAATCTCCGGCTTTCCTGCTTTCATTGCGTCACCGTGCTCATAATACCAACAGAATATATTGCGACGAACAAATATACAAGCACTTCATAACCCGTTGTTGTTTTGCGAAAGCGTGGTTGACATAAAGAACTTAGCGATTTAGCATAATGGACTTTTGGTTATCTTTAGAGGGCTTGAAATGGCTAAGGATGAAAAGAAAGGTTACAGCAAAACATTAAACCTGCCGCAGACGAGTTTTGCGATGAAGGCAAACCTCGTACAGCGCGAGCCGCAGATGCAGAAGGACTGGCTCAAACGCGGTATCTACGCCCAAATCAGGGACGCCCGAAAGGGTGCGCCTCTCTACATACTGCACGACGGCCCGCCCTATGCAAACGGCGATATTCACATGGGCCACGTCATCAACAAGGTCCTCAAGGATTTTGTAGTCCGCTATAAGACAATGGCCGGCTTCGACAGTCCATACGTCCCCGGCTGGGACTGTCACGGTCTGCCCATCGAATCGAAAGTCGTTACCGAGCTCGGCGACAAGGCAAAACAACTGCCCAAAGCCGAAATTCGTCAGCTCTGCAAAAAATATGCGGGCAAATACGTAAAAATCCAAAGCAAACAGTTCCAGCAATTAGGCATCTTCGGCGATTTCGATAACCCGTATCTTACCTTCAAGCCCCAATACGAGGCAGGCATCCTCGAAATTTTCGCCGAGCTTGTTGGTAAGGGCCTCGTCCGAAAACAGCTCAAACCAATCCACTGGTGCACCGATTGCGGCACCGCACTGGCCGAGGCCGAGCTTGAGTATAAAGATATCGACTCACCCAGTATCTTCGTCAATTTCCCCGTCGCCAAAGACAGCACCCCCCGCCTAATCGAGCTTGGGCTTGTTTCCGCCGAGCAGGCAAATCAGGCACAGGTCTGCCTTATGATTTGGACGACCACCCCCTGGACCTTGGCCGCCAATCTGGCCGTAGCAGTCCATCCGCGTCTCGAATACGTCTGTCTCGAATATGAGCACAACGGCCGAAAGTTCGTCTCCGTCGTCGTCGCCGACCGCCTCCCCGCCGTTATTGCCGCCGCAAAGCTCGACGAGGGAAATTTCAAAATCAGCGAAACCAAGGTCGCCGGCGAACTGCTCGAAGGCCTCCGCTACGTTCATCCCTTTGTGCCGAAAAACCCGACCGACAGGGACGCCTATAAGGTAATCCTCGCCGATTACGTCACCACCGAAGACGGCACAGGCCTCGTCCACATCGCTCCGGGCCACGGCATCGAGGACTATATGTCAGGTCAGAATTACGACCTTGCCGTCTATTCTCCCGTTAAAGACGATGGCTGCTATGACGATACCGTCCCCGACCGGCTAAAGGGAAAAAACGTCCTGAAAGTCGATGCCGAAGTCATTGAACGCCTCGAACAGGACGGCTTTCTCGTCGCAGAGCAGAAAATTACCCACAGCTACCCCCATTGCTGGCGGAGCAAAACTCCCGTCATCTTCCGCGCAACAGAGCAGTGGTTCATCAGTGTTGACAAAGAGCTGACCAGAGAAAACAAGGCCCTGCGCGACCTCGCCCTGGACGCCGTAAAAAACGTAACCTGGATACCCGCCTGGGGACAGAAACGCATCGAAGGCATGCTCGAATCCCGGCCCGACTGGTGTATCAGCAGGCAGCGAAGCTGGGGCCTGCCTATTCCGGTATTCCTGAATCCTCACGGCGATGCCCTTTTGACCAAAGAATCGGTCCTGGCCGTGGCAAAATACGTCGGCCAAAAGGGCTCCGACAGCTGGTTTACCGATTCGCCTAAGCAAATCCTCGGCGAGGATTTCAAGCTGCCCGACGGCTTTTCGTTCGATGAATTGAAAAAAGAGGAAAATATCTTCGACGTCTGGTTCGAATCCGGCTGTAGCTGGTACAGCGTGGCCGCAAAGGCCGGCTGGCCCGTCCCCGTTGACCTCTACCTCGAAGGAAGCGACCAGCACCGCGGCTGGTTCCAGTTGTCGCTTCTGCCCGCGCTCGGCGCGACCGGCAAAGCCCCTTTCAAGGCCGTCCTCACACACGGCTTCACCGTCGATGAAAAGGGTATGAAGCAGTCCAAGTCCTTAGGCAACTATGTCAACGCACAGGACGAAATCGCCAAATACGGAGCCGACATCCTCCGCCTCTGGGTCGCAAGCGTAAATTACCAGGACGACGTCCGCTGCAACGACGAAATCATCGGTAAAACTCAGGACGCCTATCGAAAAATCAGGAACACCATCCGCTACCTACTCGGCAATATCTACGACTTCGACCCGGCAAAAAATTCCGTCGCCTACGAACAGATGTTCGAAATCGACAAATGGGCTATGCAGCGCTTGCAGAAACTCATCACCGAAGTCACTCAGGAATATGAGGCCTTTGCCTTCCACCGTGTATTCTCTCTGCTCTACAATTTCTGCTCCGTCGATATGAGCAGTATCTATATGGACCTGCTCAAGGACCGTCTCTATTGCGACCCTGCCGACAGCCCCTCCCGACGAAGCTGCCAGACCGCCATTTACAAAATCCTCGATTGCCTAACCTTATTGTTCGCCCCCATTCTCATCCACACCGCCGAGGAAACCTGGTCCGCTTTACAGCACAAATCCCAGAATGTCGAAGGCGTTCATTTAGCCCTTCTTCCCAAACCCGACGAATCCATCGACTGGCGCGCCGATGAAACGAAATGGCAGATGCTTATGTCTCTCCGCGACGAGGTCCTTTGCGCCCTCGAACCCCTCCGCCGTGACAAAGTCATCGGCAGCAACCAGCAATCCTCTGTTACTGTCTTCTGCGGCGCCGATTCTGCGGCCGCCCTCGAACAGTTCGGCCTCGAAAATTTTGCCGCACTTTGCATCGTCAGCGAGGTAAAACTCGAAAAAACCGACGGCCCGACGAAAATCTCCGCCGAAAAAAGCCCCCACAACAAATGCCAGCGATGCTGGAACTTCTGGCCCTCCGTCGGCCAAAACCCCCGGCACCCCGACCTCTGCTCCCGCTGCGCTGAAACCCTGAATCGGGCAGGAAATTAGCGCCTGTTCCTTTGCGCGATTACCTTCTCGAACACCTGCTCGACGGTGACATTGCTGATATCATATCTCGGGTCGCGACTGTCTATGGCCATACCCATCGTGTTCGGCTCCACCGCCGCGACGCATTCAGGCCGCTTGTAAGGACACAACCTCGCCGGATTCACAGGCCCGAATATCATAACCAGCGGAACCCCCAGCCCCGACGCTATATGCCCCGGTCCGGTATCGTTGCTTACCACCAGCGACGCAGTTTTCAATAACGCAACCAATTCACGAATCGTTGTCTGCCCCGCCAGATTTATTATTGCTGTTTTGGCCGTCTTCAAAAGTGTATCGATATATTTTCTTTCCCCCTGCGAGCCGACCGCCACGATTGACGAGCCGTATTTCTCAGCGATTTTGTCCGCCAATTCTGCGAACCGCTCCTCTGGCCATATTTTCTCACTCCTGGCCGCACTGGGGATTATCACAGTGTAATTTTTCAAATTGACCTTATTATCCGAGAGCTTCTTTTTGACCGCCTCGGTGGCCTGGCTGTCTTGCGGAAATTTGAACTCCGCCATGCCCGTCTGTGCGCCCGCTGCCTCGACCATTTTCAGATAATAATCGACTAAGTGAATGCACGAGTAATCCTGCGGGATTTTTTTTGTGTAAAATAAATATGCTAATTCCCTCGCGCCCGCCGTCCCGAATAGCTTCTTACAGCCGGTCAACGATGCCAAAAACCCCGTCCTGAAGAGTCCCTGAAAATCAAAAACAAGGTCGAATCTCTCTTTGCGCAAACGCCGGCGTAACTCCAATAGGTTCGCAAACGCCTTTTTGCTGCACCACCATTTACCCAGCAGTCGCCTGTCGAACAGGATAACCTCGTCCAAATCCGGATGGCCCTCCACAAGCTGTGCGTACTCAGACCTGATGAGCCACGATATCCTCGCATCGTGAAAACTTTTCCTAAGCGCCGTCAGCGCGGGAAGCGCAAGAACAATGTCCCCCAGCGAGCTTGGCTTGATTATCAGGATTTTTTTCGCCGGATTAGTCACTGGCTGTTCTGACTTTGTCCGCTGCTTTTGTATGCCGAGGCCTTCGCCGCCAGCTCCCGGAAAAGCCCCCTCCGCTGGTCGGTCGGTATGTCCGCCACGTCGCAGTACGCCCTGAACATCCGCATATAGTCCGTCCTGCTCACGCTCGGTATCCCCATAACCGAAGCCCCCAGCCGCCACAGTGCACGTTTCTGATGTTCCTCGCCTCCCGCGGAATATTGTTTGATGCCGTCCAGATCGGTAAGCACTATCCTGTAATTGTTGGGGCCGCTGCCGGACACGATAAAATTTGTCGCCTTTGTGTCCCTGTGATACATCCCCCGCTCGTGTAGCACCGCTAAAATTTCCGCCATCTGCCCTGTCAGCCGTCTGATTGTCCTGTGCCGTTCTCTGTTATCGACCCGCAAATCCTGCAAAAACCTGTGCAGATTGATGCCGTCCACGTATTCGCTTATATATATGCTCTGTCTGCAAAATAAAAACGTCCTTCGATACACCCCCGCCAATGGCGCCGCCACCGGCAGACCATACTGGCTTATTTTCACCGCCGCGATAAAATTCCGCATCGCCCGAGGCGCCCCTAATGACCTGAATATCTCTCGCACCCCCACGCCGCGATGATGCTCTTTCAGCACCGCCTTGACACCCCTGCCACCAACTGCCAGATATTTAACCAAAACCCTGTTACAGCCGTCGCTTTTTATTGTCCGCTCGGCCCCCTCCAACAATTTCTCCGGCTCGGCCAGCAGCCCCTCCCATTGCGATTTCGTAAACCGCTCCTTACCGGCCGCGCGCACCGCAATCCAACCTCGCCATCCCCCCGGCGTCCTGATGTTCGATATCTCGACTAACCTGCCTAATAGGTCTTCTACGTCATGCATAGCTCGTTATTTTATACCCTCTCGGCTATTTAGGCAATTGATTATCCTGCGGTTATTTTATATGCTGTTGTTCGCGGATTTAAGGAATATGAATCAAAAAGGCAAATACGTTTACGACTGGCCAAGGCCCATGGTGACCGTTGACGCCGTTGTTTTCGCCGTCACCGAAAACAACGTTAAGCTTTTGCTGATTAAACGCAAAAACGACCCCTTCAAAGGCAAATGGGCAATCCCCGGCGGCTTTATCGGTATCGACGAAGAGCTCGACGATGCCGTCTCAAGGGAGCTTTTCGAGGAAACCGGCCTCACCGGCGTCAAACTCGAACAATTGCACACCTTCGGAAAACCCGGCCGCGACCCAAGGGGAAGACAAATCACCGTCGCCTATCTGGGAATAATAACTGAAGGCCTCGATCGAATAAAAGCCGGCGACGACGCCGAAAACGCAAAATGGTTCGATATTAACGACCTGCCCTCGAATATGGCTTTCGACCACGATGAAGTCACCAAATTCGCTGTCAGCCGTCTGAAAACAAAACTCGGATATGCTCAAAGTGTCTGAGCTTCGGACAACTGCTCGTTGAATGTCCGAAGCCTCATATCGGTCGCCGCCAGCGCCCACTCTATATAATGCTGCTTATGTTCGGGCCGGTTATGGTGCTCACTCATCAGCCCCTCACGAACCGTATCCAGAAAACTCTTTATCGTCTTCGGGCTTATCTCCGTCGGACCCGCCGACCACCCCTTCAATTCCTCGTACTCACGCCGCATCCTCACGCTCTTTTTCAATTGCTCCGCCGTCAGGTAATCCCCCGGATTATACGACAATTGCAGCCCCTTCAGGCACATTATAAGCGGCTCGTAATTCGTCCTGCTCTCTAAACGTATGAACTTGTATTGCTGAACGTGTGTAATCGCCGACGTCGGCGTCTTGTCCTCCACTTCCTCCGCGCTAACCTGCCATCGCCTCTCGCTTGTCCTCGAAAAAACAAGCTCTTCCCCGTAGTCCTGCCTCGTGATTTCGTCCTCACCCATTCGCGATATCCACAACCGCCCCGTCTTGTTTACTTCCGTCCCGCCGCCTAATACTAAAAGACATTTAACGAATCCCAGCGGAAGTATCTTCTGCCGCTCAATCTGGTGCCTGCGAAGCTGGAATGACAAATGCAAACTGTGAGGTCCGACGTCGTAAAAAACCGCTATCTCGTTTATCACCTGGTTGAGAAACCACGGACACGCCGTCACCGGCTTCGATAGCTCTAATGCCACGTTCAGCCGGCCAGGCGCCAGCTCCAGAAATCCCTGCCGCCTCGACCTGTCCGCCTCACCGCTGTTGTCGTCGATATACCCCCCTAATTTCCACGCAAGAACGTCTAACTGAAAATCATAGAAATATTTGAAACTGTCGTATGCCTCGTCAACCTTCTCTTCCGGTGCCGCGTCCGGCTCCACGACCGCGCCTCCGACATTGCTCAATTCAACCTCGCATCCCATCGGAACAAGCCCCGGCTGAAAATTCGAACGTATCGAATTCAAATGCGCCTCCACAACACGAGAATCGAACAAATGTCGCGCCGCACGAACCGCGTATTTAACGTAATCTATAAGGTCGTGTCGCTTGTAAGGCAGCATCTTGAGGCACTGACCGATTATCAGCTCCACCGATGTCGCGTTGCTGTTGATTACCTGTAGCGCCGCTAACAAGCTCAGCGACCGCTTGTAATATCGCTCACTTGTCCGCATGTGCTCCAGCTCGAACCTGAAATGGGACCGTATCCTTTCGTCGAGCTGGTTTAGCAGGACCTGCTTGACCACAAGAGCAAGATAATTCTTGATATATTTTACTGCCTCACCGTCCTCGTAAAGGTGCTTGATGCTCGGCCTCGGCCGGTTCAGCTCGTGCGCAAGAAAATAATCGCTCACTGCGTCCGCTCGATAATGAGTTAGCACCAGGTCTCGTTCCGTCGTCCCCAGCAGCTCTCGCTCCGCTAATCGCTCCAGTTCCGCGTCGATGCTTGTGTCCCCGGGCCGCGTCCGCTTCTTCAAAAATTTGTCGATTCGCTTGCGAAGCCACAGCTCGTGTATCAAATTAACGTGGAACCTGTCCCCGAAGTGTTTAGTCATCGCCTCGGCGCTCACTAAATACGCCTGCGCCTCCACAACCCCTTCTCCCGTATGCACCCGCACCGTGTCACGCTCGTAGCGCTTCCCCTCGTATTTGTCAATCTCCGCCATCGCCTTTTCCGGCACGCTGTGAATCAAAAGCCCCTCTATCTTCGCCCCGCGTGCCGCCACCGCGTAAAAATAAACGTTGTCCGGGCTTACCTTCCTGTAACCCTGCAAAAACGCCGGCTCCGCCAGAAGTGTCTGCTCGTTGACCTTCGTGCTCCTCCGCGTAAAACTCAGACCGCTTACCGAATCGAATATCTCCGGGTCCTTCAGCGAACCATATATAAACAAATTCACCTTATTGTCGCTGACCATCTAAATTCCGAAATTTGTTATTCCTCTTTACATTTTAATCCGTTTTACTTGTCCTGCCTGCCCTCGAAAGTCGTTATCGGGGGAGCTTGTCGAAGGCATCCGTGGTTAACTCCCTTTTATCTTTTTATATAACGCAAATAGCTCCTTAAACGCCCTCACTATCACCCCCATTTTCGCCCCCGTCTGTTCCCCAGCCGTCCGGGGATAATGATGCACTCCCACCTGCGCAATCCTGCATCCCTTTCTCGTCGCCCTCGCCAATATCTCCGCGCTTATCAGTGCTCCGCCGCTCGACATCGGCATATCAGCCACCGCCTCCCGCCTGAACAGCTTAAACGCACAATCGATATCGCGCATCTTCATCCCGAACAGCAAATTCACTAATCCCGTCCATAGCCGCCCGTTTAACTTCCGCACAAACGGGTCCTGCCGGCCCAACCGGTATCCGCACACAATATCGTTCTTATCTATCATCGGCAGTAACGTCTTTATTTCCCCAATATCGAACTGCCCGTCTCCGTCCGTAAAGAACACTAATTCCTTCGTCGCCGCCCTGAAACCCGATTGCAGCGCCCCTCCGTATCCCCGGTTCGGGCGATGATGCACAATGGTAATTCGCCCATCCTTCTTTGCTAATTCATCTGCTATTTCTCCCGTCCGGTCTTTGCTCCCGTCATCGACGATAATTATCTCATAGTCCGCCCCCATTCCCTCCAGCACCTCCTTCGCCTGCTCGACTACTCGTGAAATGTTCCCCTCCTCGTTATAACACGGAAAAAACACGCTTATCGAAACACTCTGTGTATTTTGTTGCTCCATATCGTTTAGCCGCCGTCGCTACGGTTGCAGGCCACACTACCAGCGCTTGTCGTTCACCGTGTACAGCACCTCTTTGAGCTTCTTGTCCTGCTGCCGGCATTGCTGTATCATCTCCTCGTCGCTGGCCCTTTGTGCAATCGGCATAACATAAGCTATCGCCGCAAGGGCCAGCGTCGTCCTGTTAAGATAATTGTCCTCATTCAAATACGTCTCCTCGTTGGCCAAAAAATCATCGAAGTACTGCTTCCAGAACGCGTTTATCCGTCCACGCAGTGCGGGATACTGCTCGTAATATATTTGTATCAGTTGCGCCGGGACCCGGCTCGGATATTCGTCGATGGCCTTAATCGCGCATTCCAGACCTGTCGCAACTATTTCCGGCGACTGCTCGAACAGCAGTACCGTGTGGGATACTATGACGTTGCGAGAATAATCGTCGGGATAAAGCGTCGTCCCGTCCATCATGCCCCTGAATATTTTTTGCCCGCGAGGATCAGTTATGTCCACGTATAGCTTTTGCTTGTCGTTCATAAACACCAATCGCCAGTTCCTGCTGTGCTCCAGCCCGCGAACAAACGGCTCGCTGAACTGGTTGGCAGGCATCAGGACCACCCATACGTTGTTCTTCTTTAATTCCCCCTCTATCCATTCACCTGCCTTGGCATAGTCCTCTGCCGTAAGGGTCTGGCCCCTTAATTGTGCCCGCTGGATTATCGGCCCGCCCGTCGAAATCTGCGCCCAGCGAATATATGCATCGTAGTTGTAGGCCGCCTGTGCCCGACCGTCCATAAAAAGCTGTAACGGCGTCTTGCCCGTGTTCGGGTCCGGCTCCTGTCCCCACGCGATAAAGCCGCCCTCCGTCCAGTAGTTGAACATCTTGCCCGACATTTTGTTCATCCTTATGAACTCCATCGCGTAAAACGGCTTCGCGTGAGACGCCGTCATCCTCATAAACACCGACGTCAGCTTCGTCTCGCTCGGCCACGGGTCAAGATACACCACCTTGAACTTGTGTCCCCAGAAAATGCCTAATATTGCCACTGTTACTATCGCCGCCGACGTCAGAAAATGCTGGACCCCCCGCGGCACCGGCGGCACCCCAGGCCGGCCCCGCTTGTAATAATTCCACCCCGCCCCGGCCGCGCACAAAATCTGCTGCGTAAACATCGCCAGTACCGGACAGCTCGCGTATCCCGCAATCGTTATGAACCGCCTCGACCGTATAGCCATATACGCCGTCAGCGCTGCTATCGTTATCAGCGCAAGGTCAATCTTCGGCAAATGATACCCACGTCCCGTTGCTGGCGCCTCACCGCTTTGCTCACTGACTGTCTTCTTCTCGAACGCATCCTTCACTAAAGACCACGCTATCCACCCGACAACGCACGCCCCGCTTATACCATACAAGACATCAAGCATATTTCTGTAAGGAAGAACGAGGTTCGCCTCGTAAACCGGGTGCCAGGGCCTCGGTATCCCGAAGAATTGCTCTATATGCCACACCGGCCCCTTGAAATCGAACGGATTGACTATCACCGCCGACAATACCAGCGCCGCAACTGCGCCGGCCAGAACAAAAAATATGTTCTCAGGCCTGTATTTCGGCCTATCGGAAAACTGCGATGCTACGGCGAACATCACCGTGTAAACGGCTATCGTAATAAACGGATAAATATACCTGCCATCATAACCCCGGCCCACATCGGACGTTTGAAGCGCAAAAATTGAAAGCAGAATAATCAGGTAAATAAAATGCACACTTACAAAAACGCTCGCCCAGATTATCCCCGCAAAAAGGCCCGTTAGCAAAAATCCTGAAAAACTCACCTCCGTCATCGAAAACGATATCATTACCGCCCAGATTATCACCACCGACGCCGCAAATCCCAGTATTCTTATCAGAATACTGAACCGCCTCTCACTCTTCTCCTGCTCTGTCCTGGCCATCTTCACCTGTCTGGGAACCACTAATCGGCTGAACAGCCACAAACCCAGCAGTCCCCCTCCCGCAACTAACATCACCAGAAACGGAAACGCCGTCCCCACCGGATTTTCCCACCTGAACGACGGCCACCACTCATGGACGTTGCGCCAGCCCTCGGCGTGGCGGCTTACGCTGATGACGAAGGTGTGAGTGAGGTTTGTGAGGTGGAAAGGGTTGAAGAGAATGGAGGCGATAAAGGCGGCGAAGGCGGCGGCAGCAGTGTGGATTACTGCGGAGGTTTGGCCAGCGCGATATTTGTCGGCATCGAGTGTAGAGGCCTCAGTGAGAGCGGCGGACTGGACGGTTTTTCGGCCAGCGGCGCGGGCCACGGCGGTCGGAGAAAAGACGACAAGATGGTCCTTTAGAAGCGTAACAACGAGGCCCAGGCCGACGGCGGCGGCAAAGGCAATAAAGAAAGAAAGGCGGCTCTGAGTAACGTAATCCAATTCATTCTGCGACCGAATTACCAAATCCTTCGAGAAAAACCGTGCCAAAAGCACGGCAAAGACGAGAAGCGAGATGACGATGTGGTAGCCATAAAAGGCGGGGGCTTTTACGTTTTTCAATTTAGTGATGACAATGCTTACAGCAATGAATACAAGCACAAGGAACAGGAACTTGTCGTGGAGAGGGGAAACGGGGACAAACGGCTCGTGATTAGTGTATTTAATTGTCGCGGCGAAGAGCGCAAGCCAGGTGAGGATGCTGTAGGCCGATACAGTCGCCCTCCTGGAGAGTATCGTCAGCAGGCGCAGAACAATTAGGGGGACAAACATAATAAAGACGTAGATGTAGCCGCCGTGGACGTTTGCCCAAAAGACGGTCAAGGGGACGAGCAGCCATATATAAAGATAGTTGCGATAGGTGGCCAGGACGAGGATGAGCATAAAAGCGGCGACGAGGAGATTCGAGAAGCCGGCGGGCCTGATATCGAGCAGTGAGCGTCCAATGAACATAGACGCGCAGGCGAAGACGGCAGCCAGGGCGGGGTTAACACCGAGAACGCGGGCAGCGTAATAGACGCAGATTACGGTGAGTATGTATATGGTGAACTTCCAGTAAACGAGCATATTGAAGGACCAGTCGGCGTCATCGGCAAATGGGGAGTAGTGGACCAGCCAGTAAAAGATGGTGTGCGTAAGCCAGTTCTGATTTACCCAGCCGGTGGGGTGCCAGTGCTTGACGGTATCAAGACCAACCTTGTCAGTAATCCACTGCGCCCAGCCGGGCCAGGTTTTGACGTCTTCGGGGGTGGGGCCGGGCTTGTGGGAGTATGCGCTGAATGGCTCGACGGTATCAACGCCGTGGTTGATGAAGTGCCGGCCGCAGGCCAGGGCGACCCAGGTGTCTCCGGCGCCGACCATGTGCGTGCTGGCGTGGAAGGCGAAGAGCAGCATAGCGAGCCAGGCGACAATCATTGGCCAGCCGGCGAAAGCGCGTTTTCCCTTTAATAAGCCCCCCTCTTGTGGAATTGAAGAATCGGTCATAATCCGTTTTCCCGAAAAAGCATTAATGTTTATACCGCCATTAAGTGTTTGCAGTTCAAGGGTTTATGATACAAAAGCCGACCCCCTGTCCCAAAACATATAGACGGCTGATGCGCATAATACAACCTTTATATATATATCGTCAATAACCGCCTGTGTTCGTAAACTCAGATAGATACACCGAAAAAGACGGACTTTATCTCCGTGAGACAGCATAGCGGCATCTCACAGGGTTAAATACTGACTTGCGCGGACATTTACCTTCTTCACAGAGGCAACCTCATCTTTGTCCCCTCGGGAATAATCAGGCAAAGGAGTAAGTTAAGTTATGAGTAGAGGGTAGCGAGTCAATACCATCGCACCGGGGTTCACAACCAGCCCCCCACTACCAAAGCCGCTACTTTATCCGAGCCGCACAACTATTAAAAAAAAATCCGTGTAATCTGTTTAATCTGTGGTTAAAATCCTGTTTCGTATGAAAGTTATCCTTGCGGAAAAATATGGTTTTTGCGCGGGAGTAAGAAACGCCATAAGCATTGCGGAAAAGGTCCTGGCGGAGAAAGGAAAGGTCTATTCACTTGGGCCGATTATTCATAACCCCGACGTGGTCGAGCGATTAGCCGAAAAGGGACTTGTGGCCGTTGACGCCGTGGAGCAGGTCCCGGAAGGAGCGGCGGTATTGATTCGCTCGCACGGCGCGGCCTCCGACGAAATAGACAACCTCAGGGAAAAGAACGCCGAAATAGTTGACGCGACCTGCATCTTAGTCAAAAGGGTTCAGCAAATCGCTGTCCAGATGGAAAAAGACGGCTACAAGGTGGTCATCGTCGGCGACAGGAACCATCCCGAAGTCCGGGCGGTCGTCGGCTGCACGAAGGGGGCGGTAGTTGTCGGCGATGAATCGGACATAAGCAAAATCGGGACCGGCCGATTAGGCATCGTCTGCCAGACGACCCAGAGTCCCGAATTTTTCAGTAATATGCTTTCCGCCATATCAAAAACCGATTTTAATGAGATTAAGGTAATCAATACCCTTTGCAAGGAGGCGATAAAAAGACAGCAGGCAGCGGTTGAATTGTGCAGAAAAGTCGATATTATGTTCGTTTTGGGCGGTTTGCAGAGCGCAAATACCAGAAAACTTGCCGAATTGTGCAAAAAGTGTAATAATAAAACGTTTCATTTGCAAAACCGCGACGAATTTGATAGAAAAACGGTTTTCGGCTGTCGCACCGCGGGCGTGACTGCCGGCGCTTCAACACCGCAGCACATTATTGATGAGTTTGTGAGACACCTGGAAAGCATTGACGCGGGCGAAATGTAAGAAAGTGAACCAGCATTTGCTGCGTGGGCAAATGCGTTTTTTGTAAATATTAACCAATGTGAAATGACCTATCGGCGTAAATGTGGGGCGCCGGCGGGCGTAAAACAAGACACCACAGGGGAAAATCAGATTTATGGTTGACAGAAATATAATTAATAAGCTGGGTTTATCGTCGGAACAGGTAAATCAGCAGGTTGCTGAAATGTTCGGCGAGAAAGAAGACACTCTTTTTCAGGAGGCGCTGCAGGCAAAGGTGGACTCTCACCTTCCGGGGACGATTCTCAAGGGTAAAATTGTGTCGCAAATCGGCAGCGATGTGATAGTCGAGGTGGGGCTGAAAAGCGAAGGTATTGTGGACCCGGCGGAATTCGAGGACCCTTCGGAAATTGTGCCGGGCAGGGAAATCGAGGTGCTTCTGGAAGATACCGATTCCGAGAGCGGACTGATACTGCTATCGAAGCACAAGGCAGACAGAATCAGGGGCTGGGAGCAACTCGTAAATACAAAGAAAGAGGGAGACAGCGTCAAAGGCAAGGTCGTGAGGCGCATCAAGGGAGGGCTGCTGGTTGATATCGGGGTCCCGGTTTTTCTGCCGGCATCACAGGTCGATATCAGGCGGCCGGGCGACATCAGCAGGTTTATCGGCAAAGAAGTGGAATGCACGGTCCTCAAGATAGATATCGAGGGCCATAATGTTGTTATATCGCGGCGTAAACTAATCGAGGAGGAACGCCGGTTAAACAAGGAGAAAATCCTTTCGGAAATCGAAGTCGGGCAGCATCGAAAAGGCATCGTCAAGAACATCGCCGACTTCGGGGTATTCGTCGATCTGGGCGGCGTGGACGGGCTGCTGCACATATCAGATTTGAGCTGGGGACGCGTGAATCATCCCTCGGAGGTTGTCCGGCTGGATGAGGAAATCGAGTGCGTGGTCATCGGCGTGGACAAGGCAAGTGAGAAGATTTCATTAGGGCTCAAACAAAAGACCCCAAGCCCGTGGGAGAACGTCGAGGAAAGATACCCGGTCGGGTCAAAGGTCAAAGGCAAGGTTGTCAATATTATGAATTACGGTGTTTTTGTCCGGCTCGAAGACGGCATTGAGGGACTTGTTCATATCAGCGAGATGAGCTGGACCAAACGGCTGAATCACCCGAGCGAAATGGTGAATCTCGGCGACGAGGTCGAGGTAATGGTGCTCAACGTCAACAGGGACAAGCAGGAAATTTCGCTGGGATTAAAGCAGACGGAAACCAACCCGTGGTCGGTTGCATCGCAGAAATATCCGCCGGGGACGATAGTTACGGCCACCGTGCGGGGCGTTACAAATTACGGCGCGTTTGTCGAAATAGAGGAAGGCATCGACGGAATGGTTCATATTTCGGACCTGAGCTGGACGAGGAAATTCAGTCATCCCAACGAGGCCGTGCAGAAAGGCGACCAAATCAAGTGCCTGGTCCTCGATATCGACCCGGACAAGCAGCGCGTATCCCTGGGCGTCAAGCAACTGACCGAAGACCCGTGGGCACGGGAAATTCCCGAGAAATATATCCCCGGGCAGATAGTCAAAGGCAAGGTCACGAAGCTGACCAATTTCGGCGCGTTTGTGCAGCTTGAAGATGACCTCGAAGGACTGCTGCATATTTCGGAGCTGTCGGACCAGAAGATTAAAAAGCCGCAGGACGTGGTCAAGGTCGGCGATGAGCTCGAGGTGAAGATATTGAAGGTTGACAGTGAGGCCCGGAAAATCGGCCTGAGTTTGCGAAGGGCCCAGTGGGCGGCCGAAGAGCAGGATTCCGAGGCGGGCACGCCGATTGCAACCTCCACATCTGAGACAGATGCAGACGGAGCCAAAGAGGAAACGCAAGCCGAGGAAACCAAAGTGGAAGCAGCCGAGCCGGAGCAGCAGGCGACGGAAGAGCAGAGCGAAGAGACCAAAAAAGAAGGTGATGAACCGGCCGAGCCGGAAATACCTGTCGCAGAAGAGGCGACCAATACGGATGAGCCGGGCGAACCGTCAATTGAAAGCCCGGGTGATTTGCCGCTCTAAGCTCAGTTGATAATCGTTAATCAAGGGTCAGGTGTAAACGCACCTGGCCCTTTTTTATTTATCGTATTCAGGTCAAAAATCAGCAGTCACAAACAATCAATGCGTAGTTTGTTACGACCGCTGGGGGGGGACTAATTCGGGAAAATTAGCAAAAAAGGCGGCTTGTGAAAATGAAAAAAGATGTTATATTCACTTGCTTGTGTCAGTATTATAATAATACAAAATCGAGGCGAGACAATGGAGCAGGAAAAAGCGGATCTTGTATTTTCGCAGAAAACGGGCGGGCGAGACGTAGAACCCATAAGAAGCAGAGGGAAGCTTAGTATCGGTATCGACATCGGCTCGACCAGCAGCGATATCGTCGTCCTCGACGATAAAAACCATATTGTCCTTTCGGATTACCGCAGGACAAAAGGCAAACCGATTGAGACCTTCCGGTCGCAGTTGCAGGAGTTATTCGGGAAGATAAACCCGGCCGGCGTGGAGATGGTCGCTGCGACCGGCTCAGCGGCGCGATTAGCTTCGAAAGTTTTAGGGATACCCTTCGTAAACGAGGTCGCGGCGCAGGCGGCGGCCATATCGCAGCTCTACCCGGACATTGACAGCGCGACGGTCATCGAGATGGGAGGCCAGGACAGCAAACTGATTTTCCTTCACAGGGAGCCGGGGGCCGGCCGCGTGAAAGATTTTGCCCTCAATACGGTTTGCGCGGCGGGGACGGGCTCGTTTCTCGACCAGCAGGCGGACCGATTGGGCATCAATATCGAAGATGAATTCGGCCGGCTGGCGATGGAGAGCAGGAACGTTCCGCGAATGGCGGGCCGATGCTCGGTTTTTGCAAAAAGCGATATGATTCACCTGCAGCAGCAGGCAACGCCGATGTGCGATATCTTGGCGGGGCTTTGCCTTGCCCTTGCGAGGAACCTCAAGAGCAATCTCGGCTGCGGGAGGGAATTTGTAAAACCAATCATCTTCACGGGCGGCGTCGCGGCAAACGCCGGCGTGGTAAAGGCAATCTCGAACGTGTTCGAAACTAGCAACGGCGAGCTTATTGTCCCGGATACCCACTTTTTCACCGGCGCGGTAGGTGCTGTACTCGTCGCAAAGAGCAAAGGGCTTGGCTGCAATATAGCGACTACATCACTTGCCGATGAAATTGACGCCTATATCGAAAAGCAGGGTTCAGCGCTTCAAAACGCCCCACGCCGGGAGGCGCTTGCCAGTCCGGTCCTCGCCCCGCCTACAAATACCGTTCACAGCGACCTGCTCGAAAAAGCGACAGAGCCGATTGAGGCATATATCGGCGTGGACGTCGGGAGTTTGAGCACAAAGGCCGTCGTTATGGATAGATACAAACGCATCCTCGCCAAGATATACCTTATGACAGCGGGCAGGCCGCTCGACGCGATACAGCAGGTAATGGAATCGCTCGGCGAGCAGGTGAAAGACAAGGTCAAAATCATCGGCGCCGCCAGCACCGGCTCAGGCCGGTACCTGACGGGCGATTTCATCGGCGCAGACGTCGTAATAAATGAAATCACCGCACAGGCGACGGGTGCGACCATCGTAAATCCGAAGGTCGATACCATTTTCGAGATAGGCGGACAGGACAGCAAATACATCTCGCTCAATAACGGCGTTGTCGTGGATTTCGAGATGAACCACGCATGCGCGGCGGGGACGGGCTCGTTTCTGGAAGAGCAGGCGCAGCGGCTGGGAATCAGCATCAAAGACGAGTTCGCGAGGATGGCCTTTGCCAGCAAATCCCCGATTAAATTAGGCGAGCGGTGCACGGTATTTATGGAATCGGACCTATTGAGTTATCAGCAGCAGGGAGCGTGCACCGAGAACCTCGTCGCGGGGCTTAGCTACTCGATAGTGGCAAATTATCTCAACCGCGTGGTGGGCAGGCGCAAAATCGGGGACAATATCTGCTTTCAGGGCGGGACAGCCTTCAATAAGGCGGTATGGGCGGCGTTCGAGACAGTGACGGGAAAACCGATTATGGTCCCCGACCATCACGAGGTCACAGGGGCTTTAGGTGCGGCGGCGATTGCAGCCGAATTTATGGACAAGGCCGGACAGCAGAGCGGTAAGCAGCCGCAAAACAAGTTCAAGGGCTTCGAAAATCTCATACACGCCGACTATACGGTGGAATCCTTCGCGTGCGAGCACTGCTCGAACCACTGCGAGATAAAAAAGGTCCAGCTTGCCGGCTCTGAGCCGCTGTATTACGGATCGCGATGCGACAGGTACAACATTAAAAAGGGCGGCGAAAAGAAAAGCCGGTTCAATGCCTTCAAATACCGACAGGAGAAGATGCTGGAATTCGCCGGGTTAAATCGAAAACCGGTAATTGGAGCCCGCAAAACTCAAACAATTGGGATACCGATGGCGCTTGCGTCCTGGCAGATGCTGCCGACGTTTGCGAGGTTCTTTTCGGAGCTGGGATTCGAGGTAGTATTATCCGGCAGGACGAGCAAAGAGACGATTCGCAAGGGCGTCGAGACAGTGACGGCACAGCCGTGTTTTCCCATCAAGGTCGCATACGGACACATTGTAGAGCTGATTGAAAAAGAGGTGGATTACATCTTTCTGCCGAGCATCGTCTCGGCGACGGCCATCTTTGCCGAAAACAAGAACAATCATTTCTGCCCATACGTCCAGTCGTTTCCTTACCAGGTTCGAAGCGCATTCGGCAATAAGTTAGGCAAAAGCAAACTGCTGATTTGCCCGCTGCGCTTAGGCGAGGGGGACAAGCTTGCCAGGAAGACGTTTGCGGAGCTTGGCCGAGGGCTGAATATTTCACCAAAGAGAACAAGGCAGGCGATGGAAAAAGGCATCGAAGCCCAGCACGGCTTCGACAAGTCGCT
Organism: uncultured Pirellulales bacterium; assembly: GCA_964536225.1. GTDB lineage: Bacteria > Planctomycetota > Phycisphaerae > Sedimentisphaerales > Anaerobacaceae > Fen-1362. The sequence goes on along the minus strand of CAZHVR010000022.1, from coordinate 13,321 downwards.
TAAAGACAAAGGCAGAGAGATTCTGGCCAGCGTCAGGGAAGGGGAAAAGCTTTTTGTTCTTGTCAGCCGGCCGTATAACGGATGCGACGAGGGCGTCAGCTTACAATTGCCGAAGAAATTCGCCGGCGCAGGCGCTGAGATAATACCGATGGATATGCTCGACCTCGAGCGGGCGGAATTGGGCAACGAAGAGCTGCACAATTCGATTTACTGGGCATACGGGCAAAAGATTCTGCGGGCGGCGGAGATAATCAAACGGGACGGGCGGCTGTTCGGGGTGTACCTGTCGAATTTCAGCTGCGGTCCGGATTCATTCTTGATGCCTTTCTTCAAGGACATAATGGGCAGCAAACCCTGCCTGCAATTAGAGATTGACGAGCACTCGGCCGACGCCGGGGTGATTACGCGGATAGAGGCGTTTTTAGAGAGCTTGAAAAACTATCAGCTCAGACCCGGGACACAAGACGCAGAACACAAGACGGAAAACAAAAAACACAAAACCAGTATCGGAAAGCGGACGCTGTACATACCGTATATGGGTGATGCCTCACACGCAATGGCTGCGTGTCTGCGGTCATACGGGCAGCCAGCGGAGGTTATGCCGATAGCAGACGAGCGGGCACTGATGGCGGGACGGGCCTATACGACGGGCAAGGAATGCCTGCCCTGCGCGATAACCAGTGGAGAGATGCTCAAGGTTCTCAGCAGGAAAGATACTAATCCTAACGGTGTTTCATTCCTTATGCCGGGAGGGTCGGGCCCGTGCAGATTCGGCCTGTATCATTGTATGCACCAGCTTGTCTTAAAATACGCCGGTTACGAAGGGACACCTATTGTCGCGCCAAATCAGGACAGCAATTTTTACAGTGAATTTGTCAACAGTTTCAACGGCACCGGCTCGAGCGCTTTTTTGAGAGCTATGTGGACGTCGGTTGTCGGAATGGACCTTCTGCACAAGCTGATTCTGCGGATACGCCCCTTTGCCGAAGAGCCGCAGGAGACACAAAAGGTTTATGAGCAATGCCTGAAACAATGGGTCGAAGCGGTCGAGAACCGAGGCCGATTGCCGGATATGGTGCGGCTGTGTGAGCATTTTGCCGAAAAATTCGCAACAGTCCGGCTGAACCACAGCTTGCGCAAACCGCGAATTGGAATCGTCGGCGAGATTTACGTTCGCAATCACCCGTTTGCAAACCTGAACATAATACACCGGCTCGAAGAACTTGGAGCGGCGTGCGACCTGACCTCGGTAGCCGAGTGGATTTACTACACCAACTTTACACGAAACAAAATGGCCCGCCGCAGGGGACAGCTGACAAATCTGCTCACCAACGTAATACAGGATTTCTTCCAGCACAGAATCGAACGCAAGCTGGCGGCACCAATAGAGAAAAGGTTCGGACAATTGGCAGATTACCCCGTCGAGCACGTAATCGGCCTGGCAAAGCCGTATATCGACGCGTCGTTCGAGGGTGAGGCGATACTGAGTATCGGCAAAATGGTGGAATATCACGAAGAGGGCTTCGGCGGGGTGGTAAACGTGATGCCGTTTTCCTGTATGCCTTCAACGATTGTCAGCACGCAGACCAGGCGCCTTAGCTCCGACTGCCGTGAGATGCCGATTCTGAACCTCAGCTTCGACGGGCAGGAGGACGTTACGCTGACTACGCGATTGGAGGCATTTGTGGAGCAGGTGGCTTCAAGAGGAAAAGTGGGCATCTCAGAAGTTGCGGTACACATATGAGTTTTTAGTTTTGAGTTTTTTAACGTTGAATTACTGAATACTGATAGCGTCAAACAATTATGGTTGCGAGGCTCATTTCGTTAAGCGAAAAACGTTCAAATGTGGAGAAAAATGCTTTTGCGGTAAAATGATTGGGGGTTATCATGATATTATGAAATATCATGGCCCGAAAGAAATGAGTGATGCTGCGAAGTCACCGGTTACTTCGCAGGAAGAATTAAATAATTTAGCAAATTCAGAATATATCTTTGTTCGCGTTGCTGTCGCTGAAAATCCAAATACACCGGTCCATACTCTTTCACGGCTTATTCCCGAAAAATTAGGCAATACTGAAAAACTGAAAGCCGATCATGACAAATGGCTGGAAAATAATGATAAATGGAAAATTGTAGGCGGACTGCTAAGAAATCCAAAATTATCAAACGAATTTTTTATAAAAATTGCAGAGTTACTCAAACCGGTTCTATCTGATATAGCTCCAAGGGCGTTTTGTCCAATCAATGTCATAAAAATGCTATCAAAGTCAAATTCAGCTCCAACAGAAGCTCTGCTTATATTAGCTGATGCTTCAAATGTACCTAAACATATTCGTCACATGATAGCAGAACCAAATACAAACGAGGTTCTTTTAAAACATCTTGTAACGGATCCGAGTGAAAAGGTGCAAAGAAGGGCAATAAATGCTTTAAGGAAAAAAGTAGAAGTGACCACGATTAAACCAATAGAATTAGAAAACATCCAAAGGCCAGTTCCTAAAAAGCAATTAAGGATTATTCAGTTATTGCAATTGTGGAATCCGAACATGATCAATACTGATGAAAATACAAACGAATATGATGGTTATTTACCGGAAATTATCAGGATGCTCGATGCGGGGGTTTCGCAAAAAGATCTTTTTAAACACATGAAAAGAATCGTTGAAGAAAATATGCGTTATCCATTCGACCGGGATTTTACAAAAAAAATCGCACATGAAATTGTGAAGTTCTGGAAGGAGTAAAAAAAAGAATATCAACCTGCAGTAGAACGGCAGGCTAAATATAAGCACCCTCCAATAAATTAAGGGGGATGTCCGCGTTGCGGAGGAGATTATATTGACTGTGAGTGAGGGAGTTTGACAAACGTTTTTGCTTCTATGAAAATGCGTTGAAGACACACATCGAATATGTGAATGGACACGGGAAATCACGAACCGACATAAAAAAAATCGGAGTATAAAATGAGAAGAAAAATTGGGTTGATAGTGGTAAGGGGCGGTCTGGTTTTGGGGATGGCGCTTACTGCGTCTTGTTCGGTAAAAACGCCGGAAGGACAAACACGGTGCGCTCAATCGTTTGACGGGGAAACGATAAGCTATAACGTGTTCGGCAAAGGCGATATTACCCTGCTATTCGTTCACGGGTGGAGCTGCGACGAAAGGTACTGGCGGGAGCAGGTGCCGTATTTTGCCAGAAAATACAGGGTCGTTACCATGGATTTGGCGGGGCACGGACAATCGGGGCTGGGGCGGAAGATATATTCGGTGGAAAGTTTCGCACGGGATGTAAACGCGGTATTAGAGACAATCGACGCTAAAAACGCGATTCTCATAGGGCACTCGTTCGGAGGGGAAATTGTCTCGGAAGCGGCGAGATTAGCGCCAAAACGGGTAATCGGGATTATAGGCGTCGATACCCTGCACAACGTGGAAGAGTGGTACAGCAAAGAGGAAGCCGGCAAGCTGATAGGTATCGACGGATTCAAAAAGGATTTTAAGGCGTCGGTGAAGGTGTTTGTCGAAGGCATGCTGAGTAAAGACATCAAGCCCGAACTTAAGAAATGGATTATTGAGGATATGTCATCTGCGCCGCCGAATGTCGGGATAAGCGCGCTTGAGGAATACACAGGAACAATAGCAGACAAGAAAATGATGAGTGTTTTCAAGGAGGTCAGGTCGCCGGTAATATGTATTAACGCGGACCAGTGGCCTACCAATATCGAGGCAAACCGGCGACATATGCAGTCATTCGACGTTAAAATAATGAAAGGCACGGGGCATTTTCTTATGCTGGAACGGCCCGATGAATTTAATAAACTGCTGAACAACAGTATTAAAAAGATACTGGATTACCACATTCGCGATAATACAACAGGATTTCAGGAATAATCGAAGGGCCGTTTTCCCTGATTTTTGCGGACTTCGACTTGCATTCCCCGCAGGGTGTCGGCAAGAGTGACGGCAAATTCCTCATCGGCCATAGCCGTAATTTGCTCTACGGATATGGGCGGGCCGTATGAGACGGTGATTTTTGAGCCGGGTTTGAACAATTTTTTATGCCTTGGCCAGCATTCGAAGGCACCGTCAATCAGGACGGGAACAACCGGGGCATTGCCGCGGCGGCATAAAAGGGTGAAGCCGCCTTTGAAGGGGGCAATTTTACCATCGGTTGTGCGAGTCGCCTCGGGGAACAGACATACCCCCCTGCCCTGTTTTAGCCGGGAGATAATTGTTTTGATTGAGGCGATGTCGGCCTGACCACGCCTGACGGGGATAGCATTGACCGACGCGATTAGTGAGCCGAAGAACCAGTGTTTGAACAAGGTGTCACGTGCCATAAAGCACAAATGTCTTTTCAGGGCGATTCCGGCAAAAAGCGGGTCGAGAAAGCTCTGGTGATTGGAGACGAGAACGAACGGACCTTTTGCGGGGACATTTTCGAGGCCGTGGAAACGCATACGAAAAAACACGATGCAAAACGCCCTGCACCACCATCGCGCAATCCAGAACCAAACCGCCTTTATCATTTCTTTGAACATTTCTTCTGCACGCAGGCAAACAGCTTTTCGACGACCTGTTCAATCGTTAAATCAGTGGTATCGACCACAATCGCATCATCGGCGGGCTTAAGAGGACCGACTGTCCTGCTTTCATCGCTGGCGTCTCTTTTTTGTATGGCCTGACGAACCTGTTCAGTGGCTTGCTCGATACCTTTGGCCTTTAGCTCGGCCTGTCTTCGCCTGGTTCTTTCGTCGAGACCAGCGGTAAGGAAAAACTTCACACCGGCATCGGGAAATGCGACGGTGCCCTGGTCCCTGCCCTCGGTGACAATTTTGTCATATTTTCCGGCAAAACGCCTCTGAATTTCGACGAGGCGCCGGCGGGCAGGGGCCAAAGCCGAAATGTAGCGGGCATTGGCGGTGACCTGCGGGTCGCGTATTTCGTCCGTAACATCGATACCGCTTATTTCTACCAGCATACCCCGCGACGCAGCGGTAAATTTGAATTCGGTATCCGCCATCGCATCGAGTACCTGCTGCTGATTGGCAAGGTCGGCTTTTGCCTGCATCGCTGCGAGGGTAGCTGCACGGTACATAGCGCCGGTATCGAGAAAGGCGGCATTTAGTTTCTCCGCCAGGAGGCGGGCAACGGTGCTTTTGCCGCTGGCAGCGGGGCCATCGATAGTAACAACTAATCGTGCCATATTAACTCGCGGTTGAGATTATTTCGCTCGCAATGACTTTCATTCAGTCAGCTCTTTTTGTGACCTTGACGACGACCATACTGGTATCATCCACCTGGCGGGCCAGGCCCACAAAGCGTCTCCTGAAACCGAGGATGTTCTTAATTAATTGCTCGGCGGACACGTGCGTACATTTGTTGAATGCATCGAGCAGGCGTTCTCTTCCCCAGAACTCGCCGCTGAAATTTACCGCGTCAATCAGGCCGTCGGTATAAAACAGCACGCAGTCATCGTCCCTAAGCTCAACGGCCTCGGTCACAAATTCCGGCTTCTGGAGAACGCCGAGAACAAGGCCACCCTTGTCGAGGTCGGTAACCTGCCCGTTTCTCAAGAGCGCCGGTGGCTCGTGCCCGCAATTGCAGTAGGTTATCGTCCTTTTCTCGACGTCAACAATGCCGTAGAACAGCGAGATGAATTCCCCCGCCCGGCACTCGGCGCAGGCCATTTTATTCAGCCGGCCGACCGTTCCGAGCAGGGCCTCCCTCCGGCAGTCATTTTCCGAATACGCCCGCAGCGCACCACGGAACGAGCTTGTCATAATCGCGGCGGGGATTCCCTTGCCGATAACGTCGGCTATGACAATGCCGATTCTGCCGGCGCCCAACTCTAAAAAGTCGTAAAAGTCGCCGCCGACGTCGAAACAGGGAATATAAGTAGCGGCAATATCGAAGCCGGGCACCTGAGGCGCCTTGTCCGGAATCATTCGCCGCTGGATGACGCCTGCGAGGCGCATCTGGTCGGTAATGCGAGCAGCTTCAATCGCCTCGGCGTAGAGTTTGGCGTTGGTTATTGCGACCGCGCACTGCGAGGCGATTGCCCGGGCAAGGTCAATATCCTCGTCTTCGAAATGTACGGGTTTCCCGCTGTAAAGACGCAGGACGCCGATGGGCTTGTCCCTGAAATTCATCGCAACGGTAAGCTGGCCGACCAGCCCCTCTTTTATCGTGGCCTGCTTGAAAGACACCCTGTCATCATCGGCCATATCATCGAGGACGACGGCCTGGCCTGCAAAGGCGGCCTTGATTACGAGGTCGTCCCTGGTAACGGCTCCTTTGTTTCGATATTCTTCGCTCAGGCCGAAGGTGCTGCGCATCTTGAGGTCGCCGGCTTCCTCGTCTAAGAGACGAATCGAGCAGGCCTTGAGGCCCGTTATCTTTACGGCCGCCTCAGCGAGCTTATCGAGCACTTCCTGAAGCGTAAAACGACCTGCTACCAGCGTAGTTATCTGGTATATCCGCTCGTCTCTTTCCAACTGTTCTTTCGTTTTGTCCGGCATAATAAGGTTATACTTACGCAACTGAGATTTGTGCAGATAACACTAACGGGCAGATTATACCCTAAACCGCCCCCGTCGAAAACATCAAATTGACGGCAAGGACGCTATTGCCAATGATAGAGATTAAGATTAGTATTTTGTATGAGTGACGTTAGTTTTTGAATAAGGAAAGACAGATGGAACAGGCGGCAAAACATATTGTGTTTTCGGGCAGCGTTCAGGGCGTGGGGTTCCGCTTTACGGCGCTGAACATAGCCAACCGGTATCACCTGACGGGCTACGTGCGGAACCTCCCAAACGGCTCGGTGGAGATGCTGGCACAGGGGCAGGCAGAAACTATAGACAGTTGTGTCCGCGATATCGAGGATTCGTTTACAGGGTACATACGCCAGACGGATGTAGAGACGGTAACACTCGACACGAATCTCACCGAATTTAAAATCACATTTTAACCGACGGGCAATCAGGTCTTTCTAAAACCACCACCAAACCTTTTAGGCACCTCCAGCCCGTGTTTTAACATCAGGTCCGAATCGGACATTATTTCCTCCACCGGCCCGACGGCAATCACCACACCGGCGTCCATTACCGCCGCGGTGTCGGCGACGGCAGCGGCGAATTCCATATTGCAGGTCGCTATCACAAGCGTCTGAGACAAACCGGCCAGCAGCTCGACGAGGTTGTTGCGGTTTCTGGGGTCGAGGGAGCCGTCCGGCTCATCGAGGGTGATAATCTTCGGGGACATCGAAAGGACGGTGGCAATAGCGGCCGCACGCTTCTGCCCCCCGGAAAGATGGTGAGGCGGGCGCTGTGCCATCGCGGACAAACCAACCTCGGCAAGAGCAGAATCGACCCTTTGCCTGACCTGGTCGGGATTAAGCCCCATATTCAGAGGCCCGAAAGCCACGTCGTCAAACAGCGTGGGCATAAAAAGCTGGTCTTCGGGATTTTCGAGACAGCACCCGATGCGTGAACGCACCTGTTTGAGATTGCCGCTGGTAATCTCCAGCCCGTCGATAATTACCCTGCCCTGACCTTTGATAAAGCCGGTCATCGCCAAAAGCAAAGTGGATTTGCCGGCGCCGTTGGGGCCTATGAGGGCGATTCGCCGGCCGTGGTCGATACCGAGCGTGATATTATGCAGGGCGACCGTCCCGTCCGGGTAGCTGTAAGAAAAGTCATCAATCTGAATGGCCTGGGTCATAACGGCTCACTACAGAACGGGTTTCACAAAAAAATACAATCCGAATACAAAGCACGCAGACACTACCGCGAATACCCAGTCGCGGCCGCGAACTGCCAGCCGGTTGATTGTACGCCAGTCGCCGTCGAAGCCGCGCGCCCGCATAGCGGCATTGACGCGTTCAGCGGTATCGACGCTGCGAACAAAAAGTGAGCCGAGCATCGCAGCGGCAAACTTCGTCCCTGTTTTGAAACCGACCCTGCCTACGGACCGGCCGGCCTTTGCGCGTAGTATATGCTGGGCATTGTCTATCAAAAGGAATATATAGCGATACAGGAAGCCGAGCTGAACGACCAATAGGCGCGGCACTCCAAGCCGCTGTAGCCCGGCAAGCAAATCCGCAAAACGTGTGGTCGAGACCAGCGCTACCAGCGTCATCACAGTCACCACAAATTTGCCCGCGATAGCCCAGCAACGCAGCCAGCCCACGGTCGTCTGCCAGGACCACGGCCCGAAGACGACGGTCGCGGGCGTCCTGTCATAAAGCGGGCCGGTCAAGGCCAGCACGACTATAAAGGGGCTGACATACAAAATATGCTTAAAGGTAAATCGCAGAGGAATACCGCCTAAGACAAGAACCGCGAACGGTCCTACGGCATAACAAAACAAAATGCTGACCGACGTGCGGGGAAGCGATATAACCACCGCGGTGAATATAACTGCGATGATGAATTTTACCCGTGCATCGAGACGATGAACTGGCGAATCCTGATACGCAAATTTGTCTATATACGCATGATGCATCTAATAATCAACTCGTCGGCACTGTGCTGGTTTTAGGTCGTCTTTTACGCAGTAATAATACAACCAGCCATATCACAATCATAGTCAAAATTGAGCCGACGATGCCGGCGAAACTCGTCCAGCCCGCCGACGCCGTGCCGCGAACCGAATAATCGGGCAATGGGGCATACCTGGTCTGCAAATCGTCCACGGCGGCAACCGCTGAGCTTTCATTGGATACAATGGGCTTGAAATCCGGCTGGTCGGGCCTTTCGAGGTAGCTCCACTCGAGGCCGTCGGGCATCTCCGAGGCCATCAGGGAAAGACCGGCCGCGGCAATAATTGTGAAGACCGCAAGCGTCGCCAATACGGTCTTTTTACTGAGCCGAATCTTGCCCGGCAGCGAATCGACGATAAGGTCGGGCCTTACCTGCTGAAGATAAGCGAGCACCGCTACCGTAATCAGGCCTTCGACCAGGCCTACAAGAAAATGAACGCCTATCATAGTTATCAGAAAGGTCGAGAAGGGAACTGCCAGCACACCCGACAAAGCCGCCTCAACTGGAACCAGAACGGCACCGGCCTCGAGGGCAACCACGCAGGCCAGCATCGCACCTATATACGTCCGCAAGCTGCTGCTTTGGCCCGCCGTGACGACCTTATACAGGAAATAGCCGACATAACAGGGGACAAGGCCCATATTTATGATGTTGCAGCCCAGGGCGAGCAGGCCGCCGTCCTGAAAGATAAGGCACTGAACAATCACGACCGAGGAAATCACGACCGCAGCCAGGTTCGGCCCCAGCACAATTGCCAGCAGGACCGCACCGACCATATGCCCGCTGGTGCCGGGCATCGCGGGTAGCTGAAAGTTGACCATCTGGGCGGCGAATACGAAGGCGCCGAGGATACCCATCAGGGGAAGCTTGTCGGAACTGACGACCTGCCTGACTTTCCTGCAAATCAGCCCTATCCCCCCTGCCGCAATCGCCAGTGTCCCGGCTGCCACCGGCACCGACAATAATTCGTTAGCCATATGCATAATCCGTTTCTCCTTTTGAAAATATCTTCCCGCTTTCGGTTTTGCTCCTTTTTAAGGATAAACACTGTAAATCAGAAGGTCAACTGTAATCTAACCCCGAGCACAACCGCGTCGCCAATCGAGCTGTCGCCGCCGGGGTTTGACACATACTGAAAATCCGGACTTATCGCCAGCCAGGGCGCAACCTGCGCATTGTAATAAACCTCCAAAACACTCTCGTAGTCATTGGTATAAGTGACTGACGACTCATCACTGAAAGTGCCGTGTGCAAAACCAACGCCGAGCACGTCGAAGTCACGGCCTTCGAAAAGCCCCTGATATTGAAAACCAACGCTCCAGAAATCGGTGATGTCGTCTCGCGAGCTGTCGGCATTGCCGTAGCGTAAGAACACGCCGAGTCCCTGAGTATCTTCCGGGTTGATATTTTCTTTTGTCAGCATCTGGTCACAGGTAACATAAAAGCCGACGTCGTCCCTGTAACTTTTGCCCGCGTCAGCAAGGTCGGTAGCTGCCTTGGGCTGCGGGTCATACCAAAGGCCGACGCGATACGCCCCTGGCAACGAGCCGTTAGCCGAACCGAATAACGGCGTTATACCTGCTTCGGCGATATAGAAAAAATAGTCCTCGCCGCCAAAAGCGGTCTCAAAACCGGTTTCACGCACGTCGGCCTGCGCATCGGCGACGGCAGCCGAGGCATACCAGAAATCGTCCGGGCCATAATGAACGGCCACAGCAAGCCCGTTATCAGGAAACGGTATAGTCGGATTGTTAATCAGGGCGCAATTGAGGAACTGGGTCGTCTCGTCATTTGCGTAGCTGCTGCAATCGAACGACACGGGGCAGTCGTGATGTTCGAAGCCGCCCGTCAGGTCAATCTTGCCAAATCTAAGCCAAAGCTCCTGTGCGGCGAAATATTGCTCATACCACAGTTCGGTAACGTCTATCGTTCTTCTCGGGGCGGCATCGCCGTTGACGCCAAATACACTGCCGACGGAAGGGTCGTTTATACCAGCCGATTCGGACCACTTGCCTTCGGTAAGCATATACAGCCGGCCGCCCTCCACGCCGAAGAGCTTTTCGAAATCCACGTTAAGCTCGACATCGTAGCTTCCCGAATACCTGCCCGCCCTGCGATGTGTGCTGGTGCCTCCACGAACGTTTTGCTGATACACCTGGGTAGCGCTTAGCTCTAATTCAATCCCACTTTCGGCCAATTCATCACCCAAACCGAAAAGGCCGTCTGTAAGCGTGTCCTGCTGCCAAACCGGGCAACTCCGGCTCACGTTTGCCGGTTCTTCGATATCTGCCTGCGAAGTCCCCACGGCAATCGACAGGACACCCACCACAACAGCAATTATTCTTTTTATCATCTTCACTACCTTACATACAAGGTGACAATAATCTGCGCATAAAAATATTAAATTAGTGCTACCTACACAACAGAAAAATCTTAAAAATTTAAAAATAATTAAAAAATCGGCGGTGACTATTTTCCCCTGAAGAGGTACTCGAAAACCGCCTGGAAACGCTGCTTGTGCTCGTTTTCCTCCCGTGCAAGCTCAACGAGCGTCTGTCTCGAATTTTCGTTGGTGGCCATCCCGGCAAGGTCGGTGTACAGCCGGACCGACGCCTCCTCCTTCTGGATTCCTATCAGCAATATGTCCTTGTAATCGATATCAAAATCGGAGGATGTATAATCGGGCCGGTCATATCTCAAGCCGAGCGGTGTTTTGTGCGTCTTTACGACCCTGCCGGTTTTCATAATCTCCAGCTCGAGTTTGGCCTTGTGCTCGAGCTCTTCTGCCGCAAGCTGTTCAAAAATCCTGCGGATATCGGGCTTGCTCGACCGTGCCGCAAGCGCCAGATAAAACCTGTTGGCGTCCACCTCACGCGCGACGGCCATTTCGAGGATTTCTTCGTCGGGAACAAACTCGTCCATAAAAGTTCACCCTGCCATTAAGCTGTAAAACAGAATAACCGGACAGCAAAGCACCGTCAAAGCAAAATTTCCACTGTAAGGGTAATGACGGGGACAGAAAGATAAATAACGGCAGGCACAATATCACTTAAAGGCCGAAAAGGCCAATCAGGAATGTGGAAATCCAACGACCACGTCTGGATTTCAGGATTATTTGAAGTTACTTTGCAGGCGGGGTGGGCTTTTCCCAGACGGCAGGAGGCGGGGCCTCGCCCACTTCCTGAATCCAGGTTTTACCGCGTTTTTCAAACTCCGCGTAATCTGACGTTATCTTTACTACTTTGATACCCAGCACAATGTCATTTTCGTGGGCTATTTCGCCTGCTACAAGAACGGCACCCTTGTCATTATATAAAACGATTCCCGTCACGGTGCCCAGCGCCACGGGTTTGACCGGCACACGGCTTCGATTCTTCCAGGCAACATCAGACACTTCGCCGGCTTCCTCCCGTTCGAGCGAATTAATATCGTAGCTGTATCTTGACCGAATGGCCTTCTCTCTTTCTTTACGCTGCTTTTCAATTGCCGCAAGCTCACTACTCGAGATCAGATTTACATCCGGCACGTAACCAAGCTCCTCATCGATATATCTTCTTCTTTTGGCGGCCTTTATCTTCTCAATCTCAGACAGCGCCGCCTCATTGACCTCCCTGACCGCCGTATCCTCACGGTGCCGCAGCTCTTTGACGCCGCCCCAGCTTGTATCATCCGTATCTGCATCGGAAGCCCCGGCAGAAATGGAAAAAAGACACACACAAAACGCAATCGCAAAAAACGAGAGCTTCAGGTTAAGCTCAGCCCCAATTTTCATTTTCACACCTCAACGAAACGCAAATACCGTGCTGCCCCGCCTTAAATCGAAATCATACTATATTATAATAAACGGAAAAGCGGCATCAAAAGTTAACCACTTTTAATCGCAGCAGGCCGGCCCCCTCCGCCGACCGCGTTTTTGGAGCAAATAACGCACTCCGGCAGGCGCAAATATATTCCAATGACCTACAGAATAGACATGTGCCCATTATTATAGGAACTACACGGCCATCGATTATCGCCTGCCTGTGCTTAACTTTCTTCGGGAAAGTTAAGACAGGCGAACTCCTTATGGTATCTCTTTGCCGCCGCATCATACGCCTTCGCCGCCTCAATCTCACTGTCGAAATAACCCAGCAATATCCTTTTATTCTGAAAATAAATCTTTGACTGCCATTTACCCATATCCTTTCTCCAGCAAACGCCGCGATATTTTGATGTTGTATTGGTCCTTCTTTTCAACGTATTCATTACATTCTGGGAACGGGTGGCAAGTCGTAAATTCGCTATGCGATTGTCTAATTTATTATTGTTCTTGTGGTCAACAAGGTAACCTTCGGGGAAGCCCATTATTTCCCTGTGCATCGAGCTGAATCTCACAGGTTTGCCCGGCTCATTTGTGAATCTTAAGGCATAAAATCCATACCTGCTTCTCCGTGGCACCCAGTTGAACCGATTTATCTGGTAGAAAACTGGTGGGTCAACTATCGCAAATAGGTCCTCGCCTAAATGTATTTTTCGGTATGGGTAGCCGTATTTGCACCTTCGATAAACCAGCGCCGGCCACGCTAAAATCCTGTCTAACCGATCCGGAACCTTCATCTCTACCCTTGCCATAATTTCCTCTCCTCGTCGCGCAGCGACACCACAATTTTACTTTTTGCATTTTGATTTTTACTATATAACTGTGCCTTACATCCCTGAGTTACCCACACAGGTCCCTCTACCCTATGGCGCGATCTTGCGCGATTTTGTCGAAAAATCGCGATTTTTCAAAGGGTC
>CAZHVR010000021.1:0-38132 GCA_964536225.1 uncultured Pirellulales bacterium | reverse complement strand
TTACCTTTGGTTAACATTATACAGAAGTGTCAGATTAAGTAATAGCTATCTCACAAAAAAATAACTGTCAAGTCCTTTGACAAGCCCTTCGGCAATAAGCTCAGGGCCGAATTGCTCAGGACAGGCAGTAAAAAGCCCCCGCGGCCTGTGCCTAAGGTGCGCATGTCCTATGGACTCCTTACGAAGAGCGGGGCTTTTGCGATTAATTCTTGCCGTCTCCCTGATTTTTTCCAGAAACCTTTATAACCTCGCTTCGAACCTGTTCATAATCAAGCCCGCAATCGTCCAAAGCCGCACCTGCTATTCCCTCGGGCTCAAGTAATAAACTCAGCAGAAGATGCTGCGTTCCCACAAGGTTGTCTTTAAGCAACTTTGCTTCTTCTATGGTGTATTCGAAAGCCTGTTTCGCGGCGGGCGTGAAAGTTTTGCTGTAATTAGTATCTGTAACCGATTTTGTCTCAATCAGTTTTTCTATCTTTATTCGCAGGTTGTTTATATCGGTCAGGTTCTCAATCGCTGTAACACCGACACCTCCGCCTTAATCCAACAAAGTTAAAAGTAAATGCCCGGTATCTACGCTCTCACTGTCGTGCCTTAGCGCCTCCTGTTTTGCAAACTCTGCAATTTTGCGGACGCGGTCTGTAAATCTATCAAACATTTTTTATCTCTTTTAAGCCCGCTTGCGATTCTATCTGAGCCATCTATCTTTTTCAATAGCGGAATATGGTTATACAACTTAGTGCTTTAACGACCTTTGTGGTTGTGGAACTCGAATTCTTCTCGATTAAAATTACAATAAAAAACGGGCCGGAGAGGATTCGGTGATTAATAAAGTGCTCCGGCCCGAAGAGGTGTGGTATAAAAGCTCGGCGATAAACTCGGCCTAAATATGGCTCAACGGTAGTAAAAAATCCCTTTCTTTCAGGAGTCAGCGACAGAATTTGTCACCAGGCCTTGTTCGTAAAGCTTAATATCATATATCAGGATCTGTCTGTTATGCCCTGCAGATCGCTCATTTCCTTTTTCGGCTTGAAATTAATGCAGCAGGCGTCTCCCCAGCGGAAAACGCCGGGTTTGCCCTTGATATTAAAGTTTTTACAAAGGCCCCACGTATTCCTGTCAATCGTTAGGCCTTTGGGCTTAAAATGCTGACAATTCTTGCAAAGCTCTTCTGTCATAACTTGCTCCGATTCCTATATTTGTAATCCCGAAAGGAGGGCTAAAGAGCATCCCTTCTCTTCGTCCCTCCCCCGGCAGTTCGGCGGGTGTGCCCGACTAATACAGTAATCTTCTTTTTCCGGCTAAAAACACAGAATCCCGGTGGGGCGGGACCTCTGCTCACTAAGCCGGTCTGGCGCAGAATTCTTCCCTGAACCCGGCAAACCTTGTAAGTAAAGGCCGTCGCCGCATGATAAATGTTGATTGAAAACACGTTTAATTTAATATTTTCTCTGGTTATGGAAGATAAGAAGCCTTCTTTTTTTACTTGTAAAGGCCGTTTTTTTGGTAAAATGCAGGGTATATCATTGTTTTTGACATAGATATCTGGAGGCAGGTGGGTGTCTTGTGCCGATGGTAAAAAAGTGGATGAGAAAATAGGCAATCTGGCCCGGACAGTGGAGATATTTTCGCGGTACGGCAATTTTATACGGGAGGTTTTGCTGTATCGAATCGGCGATGAGGACATTGTGGACGATTTGTACCAGGATTTTTTCCTCTCTTTAGTGGCAAGGCCGATACCCGAAGATGTTAGTAATGTCAAAAACTACTTGTACAGGGCCATCGTAAATGATAGTTACGATGCTGTTAACCGGATCGAACAATATCAGGGCCGAATCCAGAGATATTCAAGACGTATCGGAAATTTAATCAACAACGACTGCCCTGAGAACGCCTTAATAGAAAAGGAAGAAACAGAGAAGATGTTCAGGATTATTGAAATGCTGCTGCCTTCCAGTGAGTCGAAGGCGGTCACTCTGAGGTTCAAAAATGATGAATGTGTCGGAGAGGTTGCAAAACAAATGGCGGTAAATAAGAGGTCTGTGAGCCGATATATCTCTGTGGGGCTAAAAAAACTTCGACAATTTATCCTTGAAAAGGAGGGAACGTAAATGGTTTCTTTTAACCCGGAAGCATTATGCAGGGAAGCCGAAGCACATTATCTTGACTTTCTCCCGGAAGGTGAGCCTGATATTGTGCCGCGGCACATTATCGACCACGTCCGCGGGTGCAGGCGCTGCCGTTCCATGATAGAACGGCTCAGCAGCATTTTAACTCGCGGCGGTTTGAATACTGCGGTTTCGCAAACTGATGAAGCAGTCGGCACTATGCTGAAGCTTCATTTTGCCTATCTCGGTCAAGAGGTAACCTGTAAAACAGTAAGGCCGTTTTTACCTGCTCTGATTGACCCAGCTCTGGAGATTAGAATACCGACTCCGATTACAGCACACCTGGACAACTGCAAAAGCTGTTCGCAGGACCTTGAGGCGATTCGCAAACTTAACCTCAGCCGTAGACAATTATGCAGGTTGAGCCAGATGTACGCCGACAAACCAAAAGACAAATATATCGCCTGTCCAAAGTCACAAGCAGCTGTTAACACGGTAGTCAACCTGTCTTTGCACGAAACTGACGCAGATATTTTGAAGCATCTGTGTTTATGTCCGTTTTGTCGGGAGCTGGTTTTTGAAGCAAGAAAATTCACTATAAAGATGTTACATAAAAATGCTGAAGGCAATGAATGCCGGTTCTGTAGTCAATTGTCGACGAGCGACCTTTTTGACTACGCTATACTTTATGGACTAGACCCTACAAGCAATCAATATGCAAGGTTCCGTGAATCGCTTACGAGTCACGTGCGAAAATGCCCAAAATGCTTGGGGAAGATACAGGATTTGCACCAAACCCTGTTTAGCATTATCGAACGGCCGGAATCAGGCATCGTAACGGTCTGCCACACGACCGAATCCGCCGAGGCACAGACAACAATATCTAAACATTCTGAGAATTTATATTCCGGCTTTCCGATATGCGTGGAGGTAAACGGTACTCAGAGTGCCGACATAAAAAAACACCCAGTATTTACAGGTGCAGGGACAAGAGTATTTTCAGCCAGACGCCTTGTACCATTGGCTAAATTCGGCGCTGTCGCTGCTGTATTAGCCCTTTTAGTATCGCTCTTTCTTTTCAACATGCCTTTGGCTAAGGCAGTTACACTTGATAAGATTTACGAGGCAGTCCTAGAAGTCAAAAATGTTTATATAGCCAGTTTTACTTCCGGACAAAGCGAACCAACACAGGAAAAATGGGTGTCTCGGCCTTTGGATATTTATATGACCAGTACTGATGATGAAATGTCACTTTGGGACCTTAATCACAGCTTTCGCATAACTAACATAGGTAAATCTGATAAAGCGAAACAGGAATTGTTGTCTTCTGAAGATACTGCCAGAATTAATACAATAATAAATAGTTCCCTTGATATTATACCATTTGAGAACATGTCGGTACTGCCTAAAGATGCACAATGGCAACGACTCACCGATGTAATGATAGAAGAAGATAAAATACTTGAAGTTTATGACCTGCTATGGACGGAGAAGAGTTATTCCGGACAGTTGGCTTTCAACAAATGGCGTGTCTTCGTGAATTCTGAGACCAACCTTCCAAAAAGAACTGAGTTTTATCGGATGATTCCAGGCGAGCAAGAATACGATCTAATATCATTCAAAATTATTGAGTACCCTACAGATAATGAAATGCAAGCCATGGTTGAAAAGTTGACTTTTTGATTAAAATTATTTCGGTCGCCATAACGGCACGAGGTTTTTATATCCAATAGTATTCTTCTCAACCAGTAATTCATCTGCATTGATTCTCGCAACATGTCCATCCAGAAAGCCAACGTTGACGGTTTTGTTAGGATGTCGACCATATAAGGCATCATAATTTTGGCCTCCGCCCGGCCAAAACAATCGATCTTTGTTGATTTTAAGGCCGGGAACATAAGCAGTATCCTCGATCGTAGAATTGCCTAAAATCCCTGGGGGCACATCCGCTGCATGCCACCAGTTTATGATTGCATAGCCACTGTCTAATACCAGAAGTGTCCGGCTGGGGTGTGTTATTTCTAAACTCGCAAGCGGTTCACCAATAAATTCCTCATCTGCGTTTCCCAATGACATTTTGCAGATTGATAGATTTACGCCGTAATTTCCACATAAAATATCGCCTTCGAGCTTAATATCCTGCAGGTTCTTGGACGGGCACTGTAGCAAAGTCCGCTTTCCCATACTTCTTCTATAAAGTCCCTCCAAGTAATTAAACCACCACCACCCCTTTCTATCGTAACGCAGGTCGCCTGCATAGCCGCCATCCGGAGGCGGCAAATCGAGACTACGATAAAATCCGTAAGGAAATTTGCTATTATCGGCAACATAGGTGAACAATATAATATTTAGCTGCCTGATATTGGACGTGCAGATAGCTGCTTTTGCTTGAAGCCGAGACCTGTGCAAAAAAGGCGTCAGGAAAGCAGCAAGGATAACTATTACGCTTATAGTAACAAGCAATTCAATCAGTGTAAAAGCATGTCGCCTCATTGACCATATTGTATGGCCCATGCACAAAAGAGTCAATCGGTCGCACTGCTAAAAGCACCGACCTGACCCGCAATTACTACTTCGATTACAAACAAGCTCTCATATAATAACATGTTTCTTCGCCCGTATCAGTACAACCATAGGGATTGTAGGGGTCTTCGATGCAGGGACTTTGCGTGAATCTAACTATCTTTGAACTGCTGCAACTGCCGTTTTCAGCAGCTTGGCATCCCCAATGTTCATAAAACTCCTGGTATGCGCCCTCACACCATCCTGATATGGGTTCTGAGCAAAATATCACATTATATTGTTGCAGTAGCTTTGTGCACGAGTAACCGGCCCCCCCGATAATATCTACTGTTTCATCGATTGTAAGTTCGATTAGGTTATCGTCCTGAGCTATCGGTTGATTGGATACTAAAAGTGCTATACCCTCAGTCCAATCCATTCTAAAGAAATCCCTGTCCGTATGGTAATAGAACTTGTTGTTGGAGAGGTCTATGGTCCAGACATATTTGTCATCCACTGCTTCAAGGACAACGAAGTGACTCCTGTCCGGTATGTGCAGAATGATCTGGCAATCCTTGAGGTTCTTTATTGTTTCTATATCTGTTTTAACAGCACGGCAATAAAGACCTTGGCCTTGCACAAACTGCTTCATCGCAGCCAAGCTCGTAGAACCGGTTGTTGCTGACACCAGTGGAGCAAGCTCTTCCTGAGATACATTTTTACCAAACTTTGACAGGGTATATTTTAGCGAGGCTGTCGCACAGTTCTGGGGCTGAGTACCCTGTGATGAAGCATAGGTCAATCTCTCATTTAAAAGAGCATCGGTGTCAATAGCGCCCGAGTAACAGTACATAGCAGGCTTTTCGGTGACCGGAGAGTAAAACTCGACTAATGCGTCCAGTTCATAATTAACGTCGAAATTCTCCACTCCTGGAACACTCGTATCAATATCGGTAATTGTCCACAAATCACGGGCCAGAAGTCGATTCGTTTCAGAGTCATATTGTTCCAGTAGAATTGTCATTGGAACCCATTTGCCGGCCATTAACCGATAATCCGAATACTTCCTATAAGTCGTCGGTATGCCTTTCTTGGTCCTTGCATAAGACAAGACGGCATAATTCTTCGATGGCGCCAGGACAAAATCCATTATAATGCCGCCCGTCATATTCAACATCAAATGTACCTCTATTTCTCCTTCCACATATTTTTCGACAGCGGAGGATTCAAGCGTTGCAAGATTCTCGTACGTGTAATAGCCATAACCCCAGGGAATAATCCCTGCGGTCAGGGGGCCGTTTACGGTAGGCGAAGCATTACTGGAGGAATTAACGATCACGTGATTACCCGGCAGAAAATAAGTTGTGTATTTTTCTCCGTCCCAGGCAAAGATGCGTCTCTTGTTCCAATCCATATCAAAACGGTTGGCCATAAAATTCTCTGCAATCTCTTTGTCAGGGGTGACGGAATCGGTCCTCGAATCGACGTCTATTTCCCAATAGAATCTTTCTCCGTCAAACTTAACCACAACATTTGTCTTCATAGTGTATTCGTTGGCCAGTTCATAGCGAACATTGAAAGGAATAGCATCAAAATCCATTTTACGCAATGATTCAGCCAGTTCCATGCGGGTTGAATTGTTTTGATGCTCTCGTATCTTCTCTCGTATGGCGGCTTTTATTTCATCTGGGTCTACTGTCTTTGGTGCCTTGTATTCCTCTCGGCTTGCTTGAATCGTCCCGGCCGGAATCCATGTTTTCCTCGGTTGGCTGGTAAGTTGCTCGAATATTTGCAGGATTTCGCCTCTCTCCAGTACCCTGTCTGCCAGGGCATCAATGGAGAACAGGCAAGTGACAGCCAACGCCAATAATAAGGTTTGTGTTTTCATCATAATCTCCTCACAAACAAATCGTTCTTAATCAAGTTTTAGGGACAGCGAAATCACCCTTACACCCTAAAGGCAGATCTGAGACAAGGAATGTTGATTCTAATTTGAAGGTAAGGCCAAAAATTGTCACTCAGAAGCAAAATTTATGGGAGGAAACCCCTCCAGAGGTCAAAAATGACCATTTTGGGCGCCATTCAGCTAATTGGTCCTCTCAAGCCAGAAATCTACAAATAATGCGAGGTCGTCGATGTCAATGATTCCGTCTTCGTAAAAATCCGTTTTTCCACAATTATCAGGATCTGTGCAATCAGTTATACCCCAATATGAGGCAAGAACTGTAAAATCCTTGAAGTTGACTATGCCATCTTTGTTAAAATCCCGGCTGGGGACATGAGTGAATGACAACCAATATAAGGGCTCATCCCAACTATAATCGCCATCAATAAAAGCAACCTGACAGTTACCTGCGTTTATTGCATTGTAGTCGATTATGAACCAATCCCCCGAGTTGGCATCAGAGTCTCCAGAGAACATAAAACCATTGACATTGTGCAAGACGTCATCCAATAATCGTTCTTCTTGAAACTCCCACGCCAGAGCTGTGTCACCCGCGTCGGGGAGTATTGAATCTTCACAGCTTGCACCCCTGCAATCCAAATCTCCGTAATTCTGGTCTGTGTCCCAAATAGATAATTCTCCATAATCCCAATAACCATCTGCATTAGAATCAACGATAATAGTGAGGTGTGTTCCTGCCATGATATCTCGATAGACCCAAGGCACACATGGGTCAGCAAGCTCAAGTGGTGTATTTCCGTCGTAAAGACATACCCGCGCAGATTTGTAGCCCATTGCAACTGAACATATAAGGATTGCTAATAACAATATTTGCAAATATTTCCTCATTTTTCATCACCCGCTTTATTTTCAAAAACCCCTATCCCCCATATTAGTCCATTTGTCCTGTTTGACAAGACACCCTCTTTTTTAGGTACGGCAACCTACCTAAGCTATTAAACACTTCTGTTCTTTAAAAATCAAGGGAAACATGATGCATGAGTTGTAAAAAATCGCTTAGAAGCTTGATACTGTGCATAAAAATACAGGAATATTTTAAATTTCTGCATAAAATCCAATAATAATAACCAACAAAGAGGGGGGCTGATACGCCTCTATAAATGATAGAGGTCTAACTTGGTTTTCGAACATTATCAGCGATAAAGATGGCAAAGCTAAATAGAACCAGAAGAATGGTGCAATTACTTACTGCATTGCAATCTGGCCGTCAGCACACCATTGATGATTTGATAACCCTCCTTGGTGCAAGCAAACGAACACTCTTCAGAGATCTTAAGTTGCTTCAAGAGGTGGGCGTCAAATACCATTGCGATCAAAGAAGCAGGCGTTATACAGCAGATGCAGGTTTTACATTACCCCCATTGACTCTTACCACGGAAGAGGCTTTTACATTGCTACTGCTTGTTTATAAAGGCAGAAAACATATCGACCTTCCTTTTCGTACGGCAGCACTTATTGCCGGGCTCAAGATTGAAAATAATCTGCATCCTCGGATAAGAAATTACTGTGTCGGGGCCTTGCGACATATAACGTTGCAATCCTATCCGCGGGCAGCAAAAAATAAGCTTGATACTGTTTTTCCACAACTACAGAAAGCTATAATGAATAGACGTACAATCGACATTCGTTATTATTGTCCGAAAGAACATAAGGAAATAGATATGAAACTCAATCCTTATCATTTACTTTACGGTCGATATACATGGTACTTGCTGGGTAATTCATGCTCTGACTCGCAAATCAAAGCGTTTAAACTAAGCTCTATTAAACAAGTTCGTATTTTGGACAAAAACTTTATCGAGGAGCCCTCATTCAGTATTCGCGACTATCTCGGAAAGGCATGGTCGATACTTCCCGAAGGTAAACTTTATAACATTAAACTGCGTTTTACACCCGAAGCAGCAGATGACATTATGTCAGTGCGATGGCATGAAACTCAAACTTCCCATTTTGAGGATGATGGTTCTGCTATTGTTGAGTTCCGAGTAGACGGCCTTGATGAGATAATATGGTGGATTCTCAGCTACGGAGACCGTGTTGAGGTTCTTACTCCTTTGGTATTGAGACAGCGGATTACCAAAATAGCCCAAAAGATTGCAAATCCTCCTCAATCTGCCCCTGTCATTCCATAGGCACCTCTATTCTGTTTTTTTAACGGTTCCGAAACATTTGGAACTCTCACCGCTCGCAAGCTTAAAATCTGACGGGCCGAATGAGGTGGCGAGAGTAGCGAGCGCGGGGACGGGCCTGTCGATATTCGCCGCGAAGGTCAAAAGCAACGATTCATACAACATCTACAAGGTCCGGGTGGTTGAAGTGCTTAGTGCAGGGCAGGCGCCGGCTGAAATAGGAGGCGAGATTAAGGCGACGAACCTGGCGGAGGACTTTATACAGACAGGGCAATTAGCCGCGGGAGAGTATGTGCTGGTCTGCTCGACAGGGACCAGGAATATGTTTTATGCGAAGCCGTGACAATAAATCAAAAAGCAAAACGCAAAAAGTAAAAATACAAATCAAAATTAAAAATGATTCGGAAGACAGAATATCAGCAGTTGTTTTTGCATTTTACTTTGTCTTTTTGATATTTACTTTTTGATATTTGATATCAATCTGGGAGAAGGCAATGACAGAGATTAACGGCAAAAACTGGAAATTAAACAGGACAGTCAATTTGTCGGTATTGGTGCAGTTGGCGTTTTTGGCGACGCTGATTGTGGGAAGCTGGGTGAACCTGCAAAGGCAGCTCGACTCATTACAGCGAGATGTAACGAGCTTATTGGAAAGTCAGAAACGCTCAGCGGAAAAAGTGGAAGCGCTTCAGGAAAAAGTGGTTTCGCACGAGTTCCGGCTTAAACAGCTTGAAAAGGAATCGCAGGAGTAAGGGTTATGTTCGGCGAATTCTACCAGTTGGGACTGAAGCTGGCTAAGAAGGGAGCCATAATTCCAATGATTATCCAAAATAATGATGCCAATATCGCTAATAATGAAAGAATACGGGCGAAATTAATAATTGTAAAGCTTCCCTTCATTCGTTTCCCCATCTTGTACGCGATGAATGCAATCACTAACCCTGGAAACAGACATAAAAACGCCAGGCCGCCAAATAATTGGTGAGGAAGCTCAATATCTAGGAATAAATGAAAAAATGAAACGAGAAACGGCATTATAGGAGGTAAATTTGAAAGGAAAAACGATATCGCGGCGAGAATCAGAGCAAGTTTAGCATACCGTTTATCGTTCATATAAACCTCTCCTTAAAAAGGTTATTTGCAAGGCGAGGATAAGATGTGAGGTATTGAAAGTCAAATTTAATTTTTAGGAGTCAGATTATGAGGGACGTATCTTCTCAGAAAGGAGAGTTTTAAATTCCGTGAGCTGTTCGATGGTAAAGGCACGCTTGGGGATGATAGAAGGCAGCGAATTGCCTGAGTAAAGGAAAATATATTTATTGTTTTCAGTCCATTTTTTGAAAAAGGACCAATTTATATTTGAGGAAATGTTTGCTGATTTTACCTTAATTCCCTCATTTTCAATGTTTAAGATTTTTTCAGATGTAAATAAATCAGGATTTGTATTTACGCTTTTGGTGAGTTGATAAAAAATAAAAAATGGCAAACATACCATTAAAACAAGCGGGACAAGGCCATAACTAAAGATTGATAATTCCATAAGCATGCTAATTAAAGTCAATATCAATAAGACGATTTCTGCAATAATGAATTTTTTGGTACTCATATACCTAAATGCAATGATATGAACAAATTCTTGTTTTGAGAGCTTGTATTTGACTGGTTCCATGAGTGACTAAATTAACGATATCGAAGAGTAAAAGCAATAGAAATTAGATTGATTTCAGCCGAGGCAGTTGCAGGTCGAAAGGTCGCAGCGGTTTTTGAGGGCGTTTAAGACGTGAGGGGTTTCACGGCACAAGCTGATGGATGCGGTTTTGTTGAGGCGCCGAATAGCGTCTATCAAGAAAGAGTAGAATTCGATTCGCTGCGGTTCGGGATAGCGGAGTTTGCCGTCGGAGCACAGGTCGGTCAGGTTTTGCTTTTGGAGAGATTCTTTGGTCTCGGTGGGATATGCTTGACGGGCGAGGCGGGAATGGCCGGGGACAAGGCGGAGCATTCCGATTGTGATATTCTCCGGTTCGGTGGAGGCGAGCATTTTTCGAATCATATCGGCGTAGGCGTTTTGCCAGTTCGGATGCAGGATGCCGGGGTCGATTCGGAAGCGGATGCGGTAGCCGTGGTTTTGACAACTTTTAGCGGCGGCGATTCGCTCATCGAGGTCCGCGGTATCGAGTTCGTAATTCCTGATTGCTTCGGCGCTGTTGATGCTCCAGGAAACGACTGTCTGGCTGTTGGGTTTGACGGAGAGCAGATTGCCGATATTTGCGCTTTTGGTAAGCAGCATAAAGTATGCGTTGGGCAGGCGAGAGAAGAAATCAACGAGCATCGGGGTGAGGTTAGTAACGTGGTCGAGGGCGAGCGAATCGAGCATTTCGCCCATATTGAAGCTGATTTTGTGCAGCGAGCTGCGGCCGAGTTTAGTGATTTGTCGGAGCATTGTGTCGTAGTTGACGTTAATTTTGATGAAGGGGTGGTGTTTGCGATATACGAACGCCAGATAGCAGTAGGTGCAGCGATACGGACAGCCGTTGGAGACGGGGACGAGTTTGTAATAGGGACGGCAGCAGATATGAGAGCCGAGGTTGCCGTCGAATCTGTTAATGAACGAAGATGTTTGGCCAATCATCAGGGTCTTTTTGCTGTCGATGACGGCTTGAGCCATAGAGTGTTCGGCAGAGGGTGCAAATCGCTGGCGGTCGATGATTTCGACCGGCGTGGATGGGAACATATCCACAATGCGGAGGGCTTCAGGAAGCTCTGCGACTTTTCGCCAGAGTAAAATTGTATTCGGCGTCCAGGTCTTGGCAGTATCCAAAATTAAATCTCCAAAGCATTATTATTTTAACTGAAAAACGGAGGAAGTGAAAATGAGAAAAGTGATGATGGTAATGGTCGGAATGTTGTTTTGTGCAGGGTGCGGGAATATTCGCTTTGCGCCGAGCGAGGAGCAGAAGCAGAATGCCTGGGTGCATAACCGCACGGCGGCAATAGCGGCACAGGAGGCGGCGACGGCGATAGAGCAGTCGAAGCAAAGGCCGGACGTGTGGACAGTGGCGGATTCTGGTTTGGAGTTAGCAATCGCGATAGCGGGGCTGTTCGGCGGGGCATACGCGACGAGGGTCGTGAAGTTTTTGCAGGAGGCAAAGGCCAAATCGAACGCGATGACGGAAATCGTTTTGGCCAATGAGATTTTCAAGAAGACCAATCCCGACGCCGCCGAGGCGTTCAAGGACGCGCAAAGCAATCAGTCGCCGCTGACAAAGCAGATTGTCGTCGAGATGAAAAGCTAAAGCCGGCGGGTTATTTTGTAACGACCCAGAGGGCGTGGATGAGGCCCGGCAGGAAGAACAGCAGGCACAGGATAATGTTAATCAAGAGGTCCTTATCCACGCCTTTTTTGAGAAACACGGCCGGCTGCGATACTTTGCAGAACGCTCTGAACCTGCAAAAACCAAAGGCAAGTCTCAAGGGCCTTAAGCTTGAAAATATCTCTCTGGACTCGGCGAATTTGCTGTTTGATGTGGAGATTGAAAATCCTTATCCCGTTGATTTGCCGATGGTAAATGTTGATTACAGCGTGACAAGTAATACCAACAAATTGTTTTCAGGTAAAGCGGATATTGAAGGAACCGTGCCTGCCAAAAGCACGAAGATGGTTTCGCTGCCGGCCAAGATAAGCTATCTGGACGTCGTAAACGCGTTCAAGGGTATAAGGCCCGGCTCAAAATCCCCTATCAGGCCGACGCGGGCCTTTCGGTGAATGCGTCGTCTTTAGGAGTGATACGGCTGCCGTTGAATAAAACAGGAGAGCTTGACGTTCCTGCCATCCCAAAAATCAGCGACATTGAAAAGATGATATTGGACAAGGTCAAACAGCAGTAGAGGAAATTAAAGGGGTAAAACTGTCGGCAGGCGGGTATGGCGTAATGATACCAGATTCGCGCGAAAAGTTGAAAGCGATTGTCTTTGCGTCAGGTGATTGGCGGTGAATTCGGCGGCGGTGCCGGCACGCCGATAAAAAAACATCGAGCAACGAAGTGCTGCCCGATGCTTTCGGAGGGGAGAAAAACATAGCTCAGTCAGGGCCCCGACTTGTCGGGATTTTCGTGTTTTCAGTTCCTCGTTTTGAGCCAGGCGACTGCGTTTGCGTTATCGATGAAAACCTGGACTCGCAGAGAGCTTAGAGCCAGAACGTCCCGCAGGAACCCGAACAAAACGCTTTTGAGCGAATCTGGATTAACCAGGATGGCCACCCTGTCCGCCGGGCCAAATCCGATGTCCCTTAAAACGACGGGAAAGCGTTTTATTTCCAGTGCGGACAGTCCGAACGCCGTCTCTTTCTGGTTCAGGAGAAACTCGTTGACGTTATTTTCAAGCTTGGCAGCGAGCATCATTTTGGCGAGCATTCTCCTGTCATCCCTGCTCATCCGGCCCGATGGCTTCACTTGCACTATTCCCTGCTCCCGGACGTATTTAATCTTAAATTTCATCTGGATGTGCCCTTACATATCTGTAACATCTTTAATATTTATACGAGCAGTATCGTAAAAAGTGCTGCTTCTTGATATCAGCGGCGACCTCAATTTGGCTTAGGATTTTAAGCGGCCTTCGGGCGGCAGGCCCTGTCGACAATAAGGGATTTGCTTAGTCCGGAATAAGGGTTTTCAGGAATGACGGGTTCGGGCCGGCCTGACAACTGCGGGCAGGCCGGCGGCGGTTATTTGTTTTTTCCGACAGAGTCCCTCTGGCGGGATTCTTCCGCTAATTTTTTCAAAAGGGCTACGGCCTTGTCGTAAACTTCCGGGCTTGAGACAACAATCTCGTAAATCTGCGGAGAAGTCAGGTTCTGCCTCATTCCCGAATGCTTGTCCTCGTTTATTTTCCGCAGCCCCAGCGTCCATACCTCCCTGAATCTCTCTGCGTAGCTTTCCTGTATTCCTCTGCCCAGGTCCTGCTGTTTGGTCCATTCAGGAATCGCTTCGGTATAGCTCGACCGCCTGTTATATTTCTTGCCCAGGTCCCAGATAAAATCCTTGATGGCCCCGAGCTGGCATGCCACGAAATCGTCCGGAAAGGCCCTCATCGCCGCGTATTTCATCGGGCAGACGCCGGCGTAATTTTTCCCGCACGCGTATTCGATGCTTACCCTGTGGGCGTGGCTTTGAGGAAGGGGAACGTCGAGGACCTTTATTTTCCTCTGCTCTTCAGTGAAAATCTCCTCGAAAATACAGTAGTCGCATCCCTCGGAGCGATGAATCAAATCCTCTTTCGAGCCGGCTAATTCGACTTTCATTTTACCTGCCCCCGGATTGACCGTGAATCCTCGTTTATTCCTGTTTATCGGCTCCGCCGACCTGTTCCCAGTAACCTAACAAATCTATTTCGAAAAATCAAGAGCTTCGGCCTCCGCAGCGGCGTAATGACAGTGTTTTCGCGGCGAAAGTTAAAGGCGTTTTTGGCTTATAAGGCGGGTTTTTCCCGATATTAGCCGTTTTCCTATACAGGAAAATGCCGGGAAACAGGAAAATCAGCGTGTTCGCTGTAAAGCGGATTATCGCTGCGTCAGCCAGTTGTGTGTGAATTCGGCGAGGTCGTCAGCGTCCACGTTTCCATCGCCGGTAAGGTCGGCTCCGCCGCATTGTCCGCAGGCAATCGACTGCCAGTATCCGGCGAAGAATGCGAAATCGTTAAAGTCCACGTCCCTGTCGAGCTCGATATCGCCGGGTATCGGGCCAAGCGCGTACATATCGTCGGCATAGGCCGAGATGATGCTGATTGTTGATGTGTCGGTGTCATAGACCGAGTACCAGCCCTGGTTTTCGTGCGGCGGGTCGCCGAGCCACCGATCGCCCGGTTCCCACGTGCTGCCGTAAGGCGTAATCGGCCTTCCCTCGCCTGCCCATGCCCAGAAGTTGGCGCCCGCGGCGGCCCCGCTGTAATATGCCGAGGCGTAAACCTCCTCGAACATCGCCTCGTAAAACAGGTCGCGATAGGTTGTCGCCGAGGCCGGGTCATAACTTCCGCCGTCGCGTGCCAGGCCGAATTCTTCGAGCACGAGGGGCTTGCCGAGGTCGTTGGCCGCCATATCTATATGGTCCTGCAGGTAATTTATTGACTGGGTTTCGGCGTATGTGTAGCCCGACGGATTGTCCGGATTGAACCAGCCCCAGTTTTGAGGCCATATATGGCAGGTGGTGTAGTCGATATTCGGGCCGTTGTGGTTGGCGACGAAATCCAGACCATTACCGGAAGGCCAGGGCGTCTCACCCTCGCTGCCTGTCGTAATGAGATGGTTACTATCGAGCGACTTGATATAGGCGGCCGTATCGTCTATCCAGGTATTGAAGTTCGTCGTGTTATAATATCCTCGCGGCTCGTTTGCCAGCTCCCACGCCATTATTGTCGGGTCGTCCTTATAGGCAAGGCCGGTGTGGGGGTTGACGTGATTGATAATGAAGTCGAGAAAGTCGCGAAAATCCTGCTTTGCGCCGGTATTGGAGTAGAAGTCGTCGGTGTAGGACTGATAGGCGTTCCAGTCGCCGGTTTCCATCGGATACGGGATATTGCCTGCCCCGTTCCAGTTGAGGTACTGTGCCATACCGCCCGACCAGGGCCAGAAGTTATTCAGGCACATCACGGCACGCAGATTTCGCCTGCCCATTTCACTGAGCAGGTAATCGAGCCCGTTGAGAACATTAACGTCATAAACGCCGGGAGATATTTGAAGCGCCGGGACCATCCGCCACGGCTCGGTGTTAGGCCCCTCGGAGCCGGCCATTATTCGCAGGTTGTTGATTCCGAGGTTTTGAAACCGGTCAAGCTCGCGAAGCAATCTGTCCCTGTCGCCTGCCGTCCCGGCCGAGCCGAGATTGATGCCGTACCAGAAATTCGTGCCGATGTAATAATAAGGATGTCCGTCAATATCGAAGCCGATGCTGTTTACGGTTACAAAATCGACGTTGTCCGCCGAAACAAGCCCGGCAGACCCGAATAGCAGGATAATTAACGCGGTCACGATTAGCGGAAATTTCATCACACCTCACGTTTATAGGTAATTATTATATAAAATCATACGGGCAATTTCAAGCAATAAACACCCGCATGACAGGTGTCTAGTTTGCGGACTGAGGCAGCTTTTAGTTTTTGAGTTTGATATCGACGAGGGCTTTTATACCGGCGATGTTACGGCTTTTCCTGCAGCGATTTTTCTATGGCTTTGACGAGTTCGGGGCTTTGGGGTTCTGTTTTGGAGTCGAACCTGTTTGCTATGCTGCCTTTGCGGTCGATGAGGAACTTGTTGAAATTCCACGTTATTTTGCCCGCGAATTCGGGATTGGTGCTCTTTTCGGTAAGGAACCTGTATAATGGATGAATCTTGTCGCCCTTGACCGATATTTTTGAGAACAGCGGGAAGCTGACCTGGTAGTTAAGCTGACAGAAGTTTTTGATTTGCTCGTTTGTTCCGGGCTCCTGGCCCATAAAATCATTGGATGGAAATGCCAGAATTTCAAAACCCCTGTCTTTATATTCGCTGTAGAGTTTTTGCAGCCCTTTATACTGGGGCGTGAAGCCACACTTGCTTGCGACGTTTACGATTAGCAGGACTTTGCCTTTGTAATCGGCAAGGTTCGCGTCGTTGCCGTCAATGTCGGCGGCCGTGAAATCATAAATACTTGTCTTTTGCATCTGCTCTTTTTGGCTTTCTTTTTTTACTTCGCCGCTCGACACCGAGGACAATAATGCTATGACAGGCAGGATAATCCATAGCTGCCTGATATGGCTGGATACACGTTTATAATTCATTGGAATACCTCTCATTCTTAAAACATCGAACCAGCGACAATAAAAACGGCAGATATTTTACTGTTTTATTTATAGATACAATGGGTGCGAGCGCTTTGTTCTTTTCATTTTGGCCGGCGTGATACCGGTGAATAGAAAAAAATGGAATTTGCCGTTACCTGGGTTGGCATCGGTCTAAATTGGCGCATAATATAAGTAAATATAAGGCATCAACGTCAGGGGAAATTGTCCTTTGGCCCGATAAAATGGGGGTTTCTATGGAGATTCATTCATCCACGTCGATATACGGCAGAATCCTGCAGGCGTCCGCTATGCTTGTAATTGTTCTGTTCGCGGTTTCGGCGATGATACACTTTTTCACTCACGACAATACGCCGGAGGTTGCTTCCGTCAAGCCGGTGTTCGGGATGGTTACCGGCGTTATTTACAGTCCTCCGAATTCCACCGCCGTGGTCGGTGACACCGTGGTCCACGAGGGCGACGCCATCGGCGATGTTGCGATTGCCGGGATACGAAACAACGCGGTTGAATTTTCAAAGGCCGGAACAAGCTGGCGGCAGGAGATTCTCGAAAAGCCGCACAAGGCCTGGAAGAAATAACCTTTTTCGGCTCTGCGGTTGCCGTGTCCTGCTCGCCTTTACTGCCCGGCCCCGTCCGGGTTCAGAATTCCTTCGTTTTCAGCGAATCAGCCAGTCATGTCTTTTGACGCGGGCCATTTCCGGCTTCGCGGCCCGGCTAAAAAACAGTTGTGAATCGCGGCGGATAAATGCTCTAATACAGGCGTGGCAGGCAGACGAGAACAAACACAGCAGCGTTTGAAAAAGCTCAAGGCCCTGTGGGCCAGAGGTGAGTCGCTTTTGATAGTGATGCAGAACAACCCCGACCCCGACGCTCTCGCTGCGGCCTGCGCTTTGAAGGTTCTAGCCAACAAGATGGCGAACATAAACTGCCAGCTTACTTACGGCGGTACCATCGGCAGGGCCGAGAACCGTGAGCTGGCCCATTATCTCGGATTTGCCTTTCGCCCCTTCGCTCAGATAAGTCATCAGAAATCCGACCTTATCGCTCTTGTGGACACACAGCCGGAATCCGGAAATAATCCCCTGCCCGCGGGTGTCCAGCCGGATATCATATTTGACCATCATCCCGTAACACAGGCCAGCCGGGGCGTCGCCTTCGCCGACATTCGCGAAAGCTACGGTGCCACTTCAACGATTCTGTGGGAGTATCTTTCCGCCGCAAAAATAAAGCCGGGGATACCGATTGCTACGGCCCTGCTTTATGGAATCCGCTCCGATACTCAGGACCTCGGAAGGGAGGCCAGGCAGGCGGATATCAAGGCGATGGAGCAGTTGTATCCGCTGGCTAATAAACGCATGCTCAGCCAGATTCAGCAGGGAAGAGAACCACCGGCCTACTACCAGATGCTTTCAACGGCACTGGCGAATACGAAGATTTACTGGCACTGCATGATTTGCGCCATAGGCGATATCGACAATCCCGATATCATCGGCGAGGTAGCTGACCTGCTGCTGCGGCACGAGGAGGTTGACTGGGTGATGTGTTATGGCTTTTTTGAAGACCAGCTGCTCATCTCTTTTCGCACACAGGACAATCGGCTCAACGCCGGCGACGTTGCTCGTGAGGTTGTCTATAAGCTCGGCACAGGCGGCGGACACGCCAGTATGTCGGGAGGCCAGATTTCTTTGCGAATCGCCGAACGCTCGATGCCGAAACGCAGGCGTATTGAAGGGCTGATATGCCGCCGATTCCTCAAGTCCCTCGGCATAAAAACCACAAAAGGCCGGCCGCTTGTCTCTGTGCCGGCTAAAATGATTTCGAGGAAATAGCCGCCTGTCTGTCAGCTTTTCGATGTAAGCCAGGCGATCGCTTCGTTGATTTCAGTGAAAAGTTTAACCTGAAGCGAGGCGAGGAACGCAACGTCTCTGAAGAATTTGTGTGTGTCTTTGAGGGGCGAGGAGGATTCATATACAAGGGCCATCCTGTCTTCGCCGGTTAATCCGGCCTGCTTAAGCATATCGGGCAGCATATCGACCTGCAAGGTAGGCAGTGTGCTTTTGAGATTTCTATTGTCAACAAGAAATCTGTTTGAACCCCTGCTGCGTCCCAGCTCTATGGCTTCTTCGGTCAGTTTTCTGCTCTCATCCCAGCCCGCGATGCCGGATGTCGTTACGAGCACGATGCCGTTTTTTTCGAGATAATCAATCTTCCATTCCATCAGTTGTTTTCCTCATTTAATGCCCCCTCAAGGTCTCGTTTAATGTAAGACAAATATATTAGAGGCGCACATCGACTGTCAAGGATTGATGTGAAAATGCAGTAATCGAAATCAATTTTACTTTTCCGATTCGGTCTCGGTTTTTGCCTTGGGCTGCGATTAGGCAAGCCAGGCGATGGCCTTGTCCTTGTCGGAGAACAGCTTGAGCCGCAGCGACGCGAGGACGGAGACGTTCTCGAGGAATTTGAACTCGCTGCTGTGCGGTGCGGACGGGTCATACAAAACAGCAATCCTGTCTTCATCGGTCATACCGATTTGCCTGAACATTTCGGGCAAATCGTCAATCTCCAGGACCGACAGGCCGAGCACCATGTCGCGATGGTCAACGAGGAATTTTCGCACGCCCTTTTGGCGTCCCGTCTCGAGCATCGCTTCTGCGAACTGTCTGTATGTCTCCCAGGTCGAGCAGCCCTGCGTTTTCGCGAACACAATGCCTTGCTCTTTAAGATGATGAACCGACCATTCCATTGTTGTTGCCTCCTTGACATTTGTCCTGGTGTGTCTGTGTTTCGTTCGCAAAGAGGTGCGGTTTTTTTGCCCGTTTTCGGGCGGGATTGCCGGGTTGGCTTCGAGCGGATTCCGTTTCTGCGGCCATTCCCTGAACAAATCTATCGGGCCGGCTGCACGTGAATGTATCCTTATCTATATATAATATAGCCCGGATTTCTCAAAATCCAAATGGGTAATTTCTTCGGGCGGAAAAATCGGGTTTTGCCGGCCGGGAGGATTAATCTTCCGATTTGAGCCAGGCAACTGCTTCGTCTTTGCTGGTGAAGTATCTGACTGTGATTGACTTGATACTCGCCACATTTTTGAAAAAGATGTTTTCTCTGTGGTGCGGCGCGGATGGGTTGTGAAGGGCGGCTATCCTGTCGTAATGTCCGACACCCAGCCCCTTCAGCAGTCCGGGCAGGTCATCTACCTGCAATATGGTAAATTTCGGCGTCATTTCCAGAAAGTCGATGAGAATCCTGTGCGAACCGTGTTTGCGTGCGAAGGGATAAAGCTCCTCGGCAAACTTCTCGTGCTGGTCCCAGTCCATCAGGCCGGTTACCTTCGCTGAGACGATCCCGTCTTCTTCCAGGTAATCAATTTTCCATTCCATTACCTGTGCCCTCCAAATTATATGTTTTGTGCTCGCCCCGATAATATACTCGCCGGCTTTAGTGGTTGTCAATAGCGGATATTGCCTGAATCTCGATATATCGGGATTGTCGGGGCGTGCCGGAAAAGGTAAACTGCACTGTAATTATGATAATCGGCGTTATGACAGCCAATTTACATTTGCAGGGTATCGGCTCACTCAAGCAGAAGCGCAGCATCGTAAAGTCCGTCATCGGCCGGCTGAAAAGCCGGTTCAACGTGTCCGTCTCCGAAATCGACCATAACGACAGCAAGCAAATCGCCACGCTCGGCATCGCAATCGCGGGCAACGACAAGTCCTTTATCGAAAGCCAGCTCGAAGCCGTCGCCCGCTTTATGCGAAACGATGGGCGCTTCTATCTCGGCCCCGTCGAAAGAGAGATATTCGGCGTTTGATTCCGCGTTTTTTGGTTTCTGCCCCGCTCTATTTTGAGATAATTAGGGCGGCAAAAATATCCCAAAAAAGACCAAACCGTAGCAAAACGGTAACAATCCTTCCGTAAATTATCAGTGTCGAAGAAGAGTTTTTTTGTTACCGTATTCTTGAAAGGAGCTGTTTATGGAAACGCTTAAGAATGTCGCAATCGCTTTTGTGCTGGCGGTGCTGTTCTGCGGCGTCGCTTCGGCCGTCTCGACAAGTGAGCTTCTTCAGCAGGGGCTTTACGCCGAAGAGGTCGAGGGTAATATCGATGCGGCCATCAAGACCTACCAGAAGGTCATCGACGATGCATCCGCCCCGCGCAACCATGTCGCCCAGGCACTTTACAGGCAGGGTATGTGTTATCTCAAGATCAGAAATGAGCAGGCCGCAAGAGCGGTCCTCCAAAAGCTCGTTAAGGAGTATGCAGACCAGACCGAGATTGTGGAAAAAGCAATGCCGGTCCTCGATGATCTGATGGATTTCGACCCCGCCGCTTTAATGCCGGCGGACACGCTTGTTTATGTGGAGCTTGGAAGTCCCGGAAAACAGGTCGAGACCATCCTCAATATGCTCAAGGGAACGCCCTTTGAAAATCCCTTAGCGGCCATAGGCGGCAAAGCTCCCGCCCCGGGTGCAGGCCAGAAGTCGCCCGGCGATATAATAGCTGCATTGCTCAATCCGAGTATGATGGCCGAATTCAAAAAAATCCGCGGCTCTGCCGTCGGCATTACCGGCATCGCCCAGAATAATCCCCCTATGGTTATCGCGCTGTATCCCGGCAAAAGTGACGCACTGAGAGGTCTTATTATGGCCGCTCTAAATATGGTGGGAACGCCGGCTGAGCCGATTGAGGGCATGCAGACCATCAATATTCAAAATATGGCTGGGGCAGCTTACGATGACAGGGTGATTCTTATAGCCCAGCCGGCCGAGCAGCTTCAGTGGTGCATAAGGCAATACAAGGGCCTCATTTCCGAGCCGACGCTGGCTTCGACAAATCCCTCGTTTGCAAAACTGAGCAAAAAGCAAAGGCAGAACAACGCGTTTACCGCCTGGATGGATGTTGACGAGGTCTTTGCCAGGGTTATGCAGATGTTTCCCAGGGGACAGGTCCCGCAGCAGATTATGTGGGCAAATGCTTTCGCCGATTTCGGCCACATCGATTATATGACCATTTCCAGCACAATTGAGCCGAACGGTTTCCATGACCGGTACGAAATAGCATTCAAAGAAGGTCACCAGTGTCTCGCGTATGATTTGATTCGGACCTCCAATATCAGCAAGTCCGCTTTGCAGGCCGTGCCTTCCGATGCGGTTGCCATCGCCAGCTTTGCATTGTCATCTAACGAGATGCAGGCCGATACGATGCGCTCGCAAATTAAAAATTTCACCGGCCTCGATATCGGGCGGGAGATATTCGCAAACGTCGAGCAGGTCACCGTCTTTGCCGTGCCGTCCGGACAGCCGACTCCTTTCTTCCCGGCTTGTATGGGACTGGCGGTCACGAGCCATAATCCTCAGCAGACACGGTTGATTATCAACAAGGTTTTGGGCGCTGCTGATACCATGCTCTCAGGCGCAAGCAATTCTACGGCCGGCCGATATCAGATTGGAATGGTCAAAAATACCCCCCTGTTCTGCTATTATCAGCAGGCGGGTAATATCGCCATACTCTCGCTTAATCCTGATATCGCACAGGCTGCAGCCGCCTCTGTTAAAAACAATAACAGCGTCTGCGCTTCCGGGCCTCTTTCCGAGGCGGTAAACAAACTTCCGCCTTCCGCAAGCAAGCTGGCTCTGGTCAACGTCGGCGGCACGATACGCCTCGCGGCCCCGGTGGTCATCAATTCTTTTAATGAAGCCGACCGTGAGACGCTGAAAAATAATTTCACACAGCTTGCGCTTGCCTGCGACAAGACAACCATCGAACTTCGTACCGACGAGCAGGTCAACAATCTTACAATCAATTCGAAACTTGCGGGCCTGCCGCCTCTCAACCAGGTCTTCGGCCCCGTTAGTCAAATCGTTCAGACAGTCAAGAAAGCCAAAGAGCGTGCCAAAGCCGAAGAGGCGAAAAAACAGGCGGCCATCATCGTAAGGCCGGCGACCGCTTCACCTGTTATTGATGGAGTAGCCGATGATGTATGGTCTAACGCTGACAGAAACAAACTGACGAATGTGGTGTATTCGCCCGTTTCCTCACCGAACGACCTCTCCGCTGATTTCAAAATAATGTGGGACAAGGATAATCTGTACCTGTTGGTGAATGTTACCGACGATGTATTGAAGAATGATGCCGATGAGGCGTGGGAAAATGACGCCGTCGAGGTCTTCATCGACGCCGATAACAGTAAGGCCTCTTCTTACGGACAGAATGATTATCAGTATGTTTTTGTCTGGGATAAGACCTCGCCGAGAATTCAGGAAGTCAAACACGACCATACTGACGGCGTTCAGTATGCGTTTTCGACGACCGATACCGGTTATCGTGCAGAAATCCAGTTCCCCTGGTCAACCCTCGGCACAAAACCCCACGTCGGTTCAAAGATTGGTTTGGATGTTCACGTCGTGGATAATGATAAAGGTGGAAAGCGTGATAGAAAGTTAATCTGGCACGGTGCTAAGGACAACGCCTGGGAAAATCCGCGGGCATTCGGAAATGCCGAACTGGCCGGCTTACTGGGCTGGTGGAAGCTCGATGAAACCGAAGGCACTATCGCCGCCGACAGCTCCGGCAACGGAAATAACGGCTCATTGCAGGGTAACCCCGTATGGAAACCCAAAGGCGGTAAAATCGGCGGGGCTATCCAGCTCGACGGCAACGGTGACTTCATCACAATCGAAAACGAGCCCGCTTTCGATATCAAAAGCCGGATTACAATCTCCGCCTGGGTCAATATCACCTCTGTCCCGCAGGAATGGACCGGCATTGTCACAAAAGGCGACACCGCCTGGCGATTGTCCACCGACTTTGCTAACAACGTATTTCACTTCGGTCTTGCCGGCAGCGGGGATTATCTGAACGGCAGGGCCAGCGTCGGCTCGGGCCAGTGGCATAATGTCATCTGTGTTTATGACGGCCAAAAAATGAGTATTTACGTTGACGGCAAGCTGGATGCCTCGAGGCCGAGGTCGGGCCCCATCGGGACTGATAATTTCCCCGTCTGTATCGGTGAAAATCTCGAGCTGAGGGGGCGCTGCTGGGACGGCCTCATCGACGACGTCCGCGTTTATAATTATGCGATTGGCGAAAAAGAAATTGCGGCTATCACGGCTGCTCAGTAAAGGAACATAAATTGAAGTTCGGCGACGCTTTTTTAACTGGGCGTAATCAGCTTCAGTGGGTAGTATTGCTGCTGGCCGCAGCGGTGGTGCTGCCCACTGTAGCTCTGCTGTGGTTTATGAGCAGGGTCGTTGCCAACGAACGGCTGGTCGTTCGGGAAAAACTTGCCGCGATATATCAGGATAAGCTGCTCGATGTCGCCGACAAAACCGAAGCCCTGTGCGCCGACAAAACAAAAATCCTCGACGAAATCCAGCCGGCTTCGAATCCCTATTCTACTTTAACGAAGCTTGTCCTCGAAAACGGTTTTCAGGGTGTGATAGTGCTGGATGCCGACGGCGCTGTTGTGTATCCGACGTCGGTCAATGTCGCGCTCGGCCAGGTCAGGCCCGACGGCCCTCTCGCCGACGCCCGGCAGCTTGAGTTCACCGCCCGAAGATATGACGAGGCGGCGACGGCTTACGACAGGTTCTCATTGGACAGCGATCCGCACGTGGCGATTACGGCCGTTATTGGTAAATCCCGGTGCCTGTACCGGCTTGGCCGGTTCGATGAGGCGATTGATAGTTGCCAAAAAGCCGCTTTTGCTGAGATACCAGACGATGCCGGTCTCGATTTGCGAATCGCCGTCGAAAACGCCCGATTGCTGCTCCTTTCCTTGGTCAACAAATCCCCTGAGCCGCACAGCCACGCTGAAATTTTCCGTCAGACCGTTAATGAGCTTGTCACTGACCTTTATAATCCCGTCGCTCCCCGGGCGCTGCTGCCTGCCAACCAGAACCTGTTTATCGCAAAGAAACTCCTGCAGGCGCTGGATGACGTCAATCTGCCCGCCGGCCCTGATATAACGACAAAAGACAAGCTCGAAGCACTTGCTGCCGCCGAAGAGCTTTCGATTTCCGCGGCGCAAAACAGCCGGCTGATGCCCGGCTATTTCGACGGTTTCTTTCGAATCGAAACCGGCCAAAATCCTGAATACGGGATTAGACACAGAACACAATCCGCGACACTGGTGGGCCTGCTCGATGAAAAGGGTATCGAATCGGTGCTCGCCGGCTACGAAGACGCATTCGCCGGCCCGGACTCGATGTTCCGGATAGTCGATGCCTCAGGCCGACCGGTCGCCGGCGTCGCACAGCAGCAGGACAAACCCTTCGTGACCGCGCCTTTGCCCCGGTATTTTCCCGGCTGGTCGGCGGAGTTGTATTTCGCAGGGGGTGAGGTCTTCGAAAAGGCGGCAAAAAGGCAAATTGCCGTTTATATCTGGACCGGGGTCCTTGTAATACTGCTTATCCTCATAGCCGGCGGCTTCGCGACCCGCGCGGTCGGCAGGCAAATCCGCCTCAACAAAATGAAAAACGACTTCATCGCCACTGTCTCGCACGAATTGAAAACGCCTCTGGCTTCGATGCGTGTCCTCGTCGATACGCTTCTTGAAGGCAACATTAAAGACGAGACCCAGGCCGAGGAATACCTGCGCCTGACCTCCAAAGAAAACGAACGGCTCAGTCGGATGATAGATAACTTCCTGACCTTCTCGCGGATGGAGCGAAACAAAAAGGCCTTCACAATCGCCGATGCAAAACCGGCCGCGATAGCCGCAGACGCCGCCGAAGCGGTCAGGGCGAAATTCGGCGCGCACAGTTGTTGTCTCGCCGTTGACTCGGCGGATAATCTGCCCGACGTCGCCGCCGACCACGACGCGATTGTCACCGTTCTTGTCAACCTTCTCGATAACGCCTGTAAATACACCGGCGACGATAAGCAAATCTCGCTTAAGGTTTTTGCCGAAGGCGACAACGTATGCTTTGCTGTCTGCGATAACGGCGTAGGTCTTTCCCGCCGGCAGATTCGCAGAATCTTCGACAGCTTTTACCAGGCCGACAGCTCGCTTGCCCGCAGGGTAGAGGGTTGCGGCCTCGGACTGAGCATAGTAAAATTCATTGTCGATGCTCACAAAGGCACAATCTCCGTTGACAGCAAGCCCGGTAAAGGCAGCACCTTCACCGTCAGAATCCCGGTCTGGAAAAGCCATTCTGACTAAGGGATATGGTTATGAAAACCGTTCTTATAATTGAAGATAATCCCACGATGGCCCGTGCCCTCAAGGACAACTTCACTATAAAGGGCTACCGTGTGAAGACCGCCTCCGATGGAGAGAAAGGACTGGACGCGGCGCTGAAGGGCGACGCGAACCTTATTATCCTTGATATCATGCTTCCTAAAATCAACGGCTTCGAGATTTGCAGCCAAATCCGTAATAAAAATATCAATACTCCGATAATTATGCTTACCGCCAAAGACCAGGAGCAGGATATCGTTATGGGCCTCAACCTCGGGGCCGACGATTACGTCACCAAGCCCTTTAGTATAAAGCAGCTTCTCGCCAGGGCTGAAGCCCTGCTCAGAAGAACGATGCAGCCCGAACCCGACGTTTATCAGTTCGGAGATTTTAAGCTGGACGTTGCGAAAGAAAAGCTCTCTCGTAATGGTGTGGAAGTGCCTTTAAGCCCTAAGGAATTCAAGGTGCTGCATCTGCTCGTGAAAAGGCAAAGCTCGGTTCTGACCCGCGACGAGATACTCAGCAGCGCCTTCGGCAGCGCCCATTTCGTCAGTGCCAAAAACATCGACGGCTTCATAAAGGCCATCCGCAGCAAGATTGAGCCGGATTCGAATAAGCCGGTTTTTATCCACACCGTGGTTGACATTGGATATAAATTTGAGCCCGTCTAAAAAATGGAAACCGTACTGATAGTCGAAGACGACCCCACGATGCTACGCGGCCTGAAGGACAACTTCGAGTTCAAGGGCTACAAGGTACTGACCGCCTCCGACGGCGAAAAGGGCCTCGATGCGGCGCTGAACGCGAAGCCCGATTTGATACTGCTCGATATTATGCTTCCCAAAATCAACGGCTACGAGATATGCCGGATGATTCGCGAGCAAAAACTCGATATGCCGATTATTATGCTGACCGCCAAAGGCGAGGAATCGGATATCGTCCTGGGCCTCAACCTCGGCGCAGACGATTACGTCACCAAGCCCTTCAGCATCAAGGAGCTTCTCGCTCGCGCCGCTGCATTCTTGAGGCGGGCGAAAAAAGAAGCCCAGGACATTTACGAGTTCGGCGATTATCAGCTCGATATACCCGCAAGACGGCTGACGCGAAAGGGAAATGAAATTGAGCTCTCGCCCAAGGAATTCAATCTGCTCGAATTCTTCGTCAAAAAGCCGGGCAGGGCGCTTACACGCGACGAGATTCTAAACGCCGTATGGGGCTACGACTGCATCGTCACCCCGCGCAGCATCGACCGCTTTGTCACCACGCTGCGGGACAAGATTGAGCCAAAACCAAGTAGCCCGATTTTTATTCATACAATCAGGGGCGTCGGCTACAGATTCGAACCACCCGAATCAAAACATTAGCGCTGCTGGTCATACTAGTTTTACTTTCTCTGGGGCTAAATATCGAATCGGTCACCTTGGCGTCAATCGTCTGAATATCTTGTCTTTTTCAAGCGGCCCTATCCGGCTTTTGCTCACTGCCCGGGACAGTGTCGCAATCGTCCTGTCGTAATTGGTCTTATCCACCGGATAAGGCGTGGCGTCCTTGCCGCCGTGGGCGAACGAATACCGGGCCGGGTCCTCGTATGACGGTTTCGCTCCGTAAATAACTTCGCCGACAAGAGCAAGCGCCCTAATTGTCTTTGGCCCGACGCCCCGCGTCGCCAGCAGCCGTTCGTAATCGTCCGGCCGCTCGTCGCAGACCTTTCGCAGTATCTTTTCGAGGTATCTGCTTTGCGAGAAATCCTCATAGACCACCGGGTGATGTTTGAATTCGACGTTTTCGAGTTTCAGGAAAGTCAGTTGCTCGCCCCTGTATCTCAGGCCGACCATTTTGCTAAGGGGCGACGAGTGTTTGCGCAGTATCTCGATATCTTTTGCGAGCGACCTGTATCCGCCGTGCACCATTTCCACGCTTAAGCTTCTCGATTCACCGCTGCTGCCTGCGGTCATATCCAGCACATTTGCGCCGATTGCATCGCTGACTATCCCGGTATGCGGCTCGCATACAAGCTCTTTTATATTATCGCTGAACCAGTGGTATCGCCGGGCCGTCGCCGATTGCTCATTCATTCCCTGCTGCACGACCGCCCATCGCCCGTTTCGCGAGAAAAAGAAACTGTGATGATAAAT
Source organism: uncultured Pirellulales bacterium (assembly GCA_964536225.1). Taxonomy (GTDB): domain Bacteria; phylum Planctomycetota; class Phycisphaerae; order Sedimentisphaerales; family Anaerobacaceae; genus Fen-1362. Next base: position 10,278 of record CAZHVR010000021.1, on the reverse strand, counting down.
CTGGTAGCCGTCCTGAATAAGCGAGCTATCGACCTTGGCCGCCATTCGGGAGTTGTAAGCGAGATTGCCGACGTTTTTGTCCGGCAGCGAGAGTTTGTCGCCCCAGCCCGTTATTTCGTCGGGCGTCTTTCGGCTGGTCTTGCCTTTGCCCCCGCAGATAAAAATGCCCAGCTCCTGCTCCCTGTTTCTGATTGCCTCTTTGAGCGCCGCCGTCAGCGTTGTCGTTAGTCCCGACGCGTTCCAGTCGAACGCCAGCACCGTGCCCAGCGACTGAAACCATACTGGGTCCGCTATTCTGCGTATGAATTCGTCAGGCTCGAATTCCTCCACCAGCACCTGCGTCATCTCCCTGGCCAGTTTGACCATTCGCCTGAACAGCCACGGCGGGCACCGGCCCGTATCCAGCGTAAATGTCGCTATGCCCCTTTGCATATCCGTAAATATATACGTTTGCCGTGCAAAGGCAATCCGGCCCTTTGAAATCCCCCTCAGGGACTGCGCCGCCACATACTGCCGCGCCTGTTGTCGTCAAAGTTGTCCGCCGGCAGCGCGTTATAATCCTCGGCCGTCAGGTCAGCGAAGACCGAAGAGTAAACTCTGCTGTTCGGGTCGAATGTGTATCCGTATTTTGCCGGCGTGACCGTCCCGCTGAAGCCCAAGTCAACACTTGCTGTATAAAAGCCGTTTGAATCGGTTACAACACCCAGACCTATTAGATTAACGTCGTTTACCTCCGAGCCCGCGCAGGTTATCGTCCCGCTGATGGTGAATTGTGACTCCGTGCCTTCTTTTGTGCGCAATGATGCATCCTCAGGTGTTTTTGCAGCAGCTAAAAACGCCGTAGCGACCAATGCGGCAGCAAATAAGCTTCTCATCAACCAATCTCCCGTGTCTGCATCTGTTTAGATACACCTCCATGATACGAAATTTCCGCCTTAAAATCAAGTTTGTCCTTGAACTTGACATCGTCGCCGGTGAGGACTAAAATACAGCCAGCGTAGAGTTTTTTGCCGACAAGGATTGCTTTTTCGGATTAACGAATGGTCAAAATTACACTGCCGGACGGCTCTGTCGTAGAAGCCGGTAATGGTATAACGGCAAAAAAGCTGGCCGAACAAATCGGCGCAGGTCTTGCCAGGGCGGCCGTTGCGGCCCGGTTCGACGGCCGGATTGTTGACCTCTCCACGCCGATAAATTCCGACGCTAAAATCCAGATAATCACTCAAAAAGACACCGAAGGGCTCGATATTATGCGCCATAGCTGCGCGCACGTTATGGCAGAGGCGATTTGCCGGCTCTGGCCCAATACGAAGCTTGTCTATGGCCCCACCGTCCAGGACGGCTTTTATTATGATATTGACCTCGATAGCCCCATTCGCCCCGACGATTTCGAGCGCATCGAGGAAAAGATGAGCGAAATCGCCCGTGCCGACAGGCCATTCGTTCGCGAAGAGATGTCCCGCGACGATGCCCTGAAAAAGCTCTCGGGCGATAAATACAAGACCGACAACGTCCACCGCGCTGACGGCGACGTTATCAGCTTTTATTCATCAGGCGACGGCTTCGAAGACCTCTGCCGGGGGCCTCACGTCCCCAGCACCGGAAAAATCGGCGCATTCAAAATTATGTCGGTCGCCGGCGCGTACTGGCACGGCGACCCGACGCAGAAAATGCTACAGCGGGTTTACGGCACCTGCTGGCGAACACGCAAAGAGCTTGACGATTACCTCAGCCGGCTCGAAGAGGCAAAAAAACGTGACCACCGAGTCCTCGGAAAACAGCTCGACCTGTTCAGCTTCAGCGACGCAGGGCCCGGCTTTGCCTTTATGCACCCTAAGGGAATGATTATCTGGAACGCGATTGTCGATTTTTGGCGTGACGTACACAAACGATACGACTACGAGGAAATCAAAACACCCATTGTTCTCAACAAAGAGCTTTGGCACAAATCCGGCCACTGGGAACATTACAAGGAGAATATGTATTTCACCCGCTTCGACGATAACGATTACGCAATCAAGCCGATGAACTGTCCCGGCGGCTGTCTTGTCTATAATACGCGAAAGCACTCCTATCGCGAATTCCCCCTGCGGGTCGCCGAGCTTGGGCTTGTCCATCGCCACGAGGCAAGCGGCGTTATGCACGGCCTGTTCCGGGTCCGCCAGTTCACCCAGGATGACGCCCATATCTTCTGCTCGCCCGACCAGATTGAATCCGAGATAATAGGCGTAATCGAATTGACCTTCGAGATATACCGGGCGTTCGGCTTCGAGGATTTCCACGTGGAACTTTCCACCAAGCCCGAAAATCACATCGGCTCCGATGAAATATGGGAAATCGCCACCAACGCCCTCGAACAGGCCCTGAAACACAAAAAAATCGATTATAAAATCAACGAGGGCGACGGCGCCTTCTACGGCCCCAAGATTGATTTCCACATCGAGGACTGCCTCAAACGCTCCTGGCAATTGGGCACTATTCAGCTCGATTTCTCTATGCCGCAGCGGTTCGAGCTTGTCTATACCGACAAGGACAACACCGAAAAGACGCCCGTTATGATTCACCGCGCCGTCCTCGGCTCGTTCGAGCGGTTCATCGGCATCCTCATAGAGCATTACGGGGCCGAATTCCCGTTGTGGCTTTCGCCCGAGCAGGCCAGAATACTGCCCATAAGCGAAAAAACCAACAACTACGCCCGGACGGTCGAGGCAAAACTCCGAAGCCGGGGCCTGCGCGTCTCGACCGATATGTCCGACGAAAAAGTCGGGGCCAAAATCGCAAAGGCACATACCGAAAAATTGCCGTATATGCTTGTGGTCGGCCCCAAAGAGGCGCAGTCGGATTCCGTAAACGTCAGGATTCGGGGCACTCAGGAAACCAAAACTGTGAAAACCGACGAATTTATAAATGTTGCTCTGAAGAAAATTGCCGATAAACAGATTGAGCCGGCTTTGTAGGCCGGCCGGTTGCGGATAAAAACGTTTGATTGTTTTTTGAGAAAGGTCAAAGTGCGTGATAGTCAAAATTAAGGGTCTGAGGGTAAATGGGAGGATAAGGGTCGATAAGGTTCGGCTCATTGATGAATCGAACAATCAGGTTGGTATTGTTGACAGGGATTTCGCCCTCGACAAGGCGCGCCAGGCGGGACTGGACTTGGTCGAGGTTGCCCCGACCAGCGAACCGCCCGTCTGCCGGATAATGGATTACGGCAAATGGCTCTACGAGCAGAAGAGAAAGGCCAGGGATGCGCGTAAGAAAACCCATCACGCCAGCACGCTTAAGGAGATTCGCCTTCGCCCCGAAACCGACCCGCACGATATTGATATAAAGGTCAAACACGCCCGCGAGTTTATCGAAAAAGGCCACAAGGTGCAGTTCACGCTTGTTTTCCGCGGCAGACAGATGGCCCATCGGGACAAGGGTTACGAGCTTCTTAACCAGATTTCCGAGTCGATGGGCGATTTGTCGAAAGTTGATCAGGCCGGCCGGATGACGGGCAGGAGAATGACTATAGTGGTTTCGCCGAAGTAAACGGGAGGACATAACAGCCGCCCCTCTTTTTTTGTTCTCCGCTCCGGAGTTTTTCTTATATTGCGGTTGACCTGTCGTTGTGAATGGTGTATATTTTTGCCTTTACCTGCGGCATACTGTGTAAATACGCCGCCAATATTGTATTTTTCAGGGTCGTTTCAATGCCTAAACCTAAAACCCATAAGGGTATAAAAAAGAGATTTAAGATTACCGCTAAGGGCAAGTTAAGATACAAACATCCTGGCACCGGTCATTTGATGGATACCAAAAACGCCAAAAGGCGCAGGAGATTGGGTGCCGGGGCTGTTCTTGCAGGTGTTTATACCGAACGAATGAAAATTGCCCTCGGCAAATAGAGACCGCCTGGATGCTAAGGTGAATAAATCAAAAACCTTTGTGTCTTAGTGGTAGAAATTAGAAAGGTAAATTATGCCCAGAGTCAGAAAAGGTGCCGCCAGGCACAAGGCACATAAACGGGTCTTAAAAGCAGCGAAGGGCCGTCGGAGCGCTGCCGGCCATCTTTATCGTTCGGCCAAGGAAGCCAACGTACGTGCGGGCGTCTATGCCCGTTTCGGACGAAAGCTGCGAAAACGAAACTTCAGGGCGCTTTGGATTACGCGGCTCACCGCCGCCTGCCGACAGCGCGGCATTATGTACAGCCGGCTTATCAGCGGACTCAAAAAAGCTAATATCGCGTTGAACCGCAAGATGCTCAGCGAAATAGCCATAGTCGACCCCGCAGGTTTCGATGCCGTTGTGGCCGCAGCAAAAGTCGCTAAAACCTGAAAAACTGCGCCTGATATGACCCCGCTTTGAGGCGAAAATGCTCGAACAATTCGCCAATACTGGTAAAGAAGCTATCGCTGAGCTGAAGTCCGTCAGCGATTCCGCCTCGCTTGAGCAATTCCGTATAAAATATCTCGGCCGAAAAGGGCTGGTTACACGGATGCTTACTCAGATTGGAAAATGCCCCGCCGACCAGAGACCCGCCGCCGGACAATTAGCAAATAAAATAAAAAAAGAGGTCACCGAGGCCTTCGAGCAGGTCAAAGGCACAATATCGCAAAGTGAGCAATCCGGCCGGCGGCAGTTTATAGATGTTACCCTTCCGGGCCGGCTGCCGTGCATCGGCAAACGACACATCATCACCCAGACCGTAAATGAGCTGATCGAGATTTTCGCCCGGATGGGCTTTTCCGTCGCCTACGGCCCGGAGGTTGAGGACGAATGGCATAACTTCGTTGCCCTCAATATCCCCGTCGAGCATCCTGCACGCGACCCCTCGGACAATTTCTACATCGACGATAATACGCTGCTGCGCAGCCAGACCTCGACTATTCAAATTCGCGTAATGGAAAAGACCAAACCGCCCATTCGCCTCGTCGCCCCCGGCAGGGTTTACAGACCCGATACCGTCGATGCGACACATATGTTTATGTTTCATCAGCTCGAAGCCCTCGTTGTCGATGAGGGAGTAACTATGGTCGATATGAAGACCACAATCGACCAGTTCATAAAAGCGTTTCTGGGAAAAGACGCCAAATGGCGCTTTAGGCCCAGCTTTTTCCCCTTCACCGAGCCAAGCGCCGAGGTCGATTTGCTTTTGGCCGACAGAACGGGAAAAGAAACCTGGGTAGAGATGGGCGGCTGCGGTATGGTTGACCCCAACGTCTTCGACGCCGTGGGTATCGACAGTGAAAAATATACCGGCTGGGCCTTCGGCTTTGGCATCGAACGCCTGGCTATGCGTAAATTCGGCATCACCGACATACGACTATTTTATGAAAACGACCTGCGCTTCCTGAATCAGTTCTGAATTGCAAAACTATTGATGCCAGCAGCGGGTAGGTCTCAAAACCGGAGATGGCAGTATGGGTTACAAAGGAATAATTCTTGCGGGCGGAAGCGGCACTCGGCTGCACCCTATTACCCTCGTCGTAAGCAAGCAGCTTGTCCCCGTTTACGATAAGCCGATGGTCTATTATCCGCTGACGACCCTGATGCTGGCAGGCATAAGGGAGATTCTCATAATCAGCACGCCTGCCGACTTGCCCGTATATAAAAAACTGCTTGGCGACGGCTCGCAGTGGGGCCTGTCACTTCAATATGCCGAACAGCCCAGGCCCGAAGGCCTCGCACAGGCGTTCATTATCGGCAGGGACTTTCTGGCCGGAAATCCGGGCTGCCTGATTTTGGGCGACAATATCTTTTTCGGCCACTCGCTCGTCGATTCCCTCAAAAGGGCCGTCGCAAACGAAACCGGCGCTACGATTTTCGGCTACTGGGTCAGAGACCCGCAGCGCTACGGCGTCATCGAATTCGACGGTGTCGGCAAAGTCCTTTCAATCGAGGAAAAACCGAAAAAACCTAGATCGAACTATGCCGCCGTCGGCCTGTATTTCTACGATTCACAGGTCGCCGACATAGCAGCAACTATCAAGCCATCGGACAGGGGCGAGCTTGAAATCACAGACCTCAATAACGTTTATCTCAAAAACGGAAAGCTCAAGGTCGAGTTGCTCGGCCGGGGCATCGCCTGGCTCGATACCGGCACCCCCGAATCAATGCTGCAGGCCGCAACATTTGTCCAGACCGTTCAGCACAGGCAGGGGCTGATGATTGCCTGCCCCGAGGAAATCGCCTTTCGACTCGGCCTGATTGATAAAAGTGAGTTGCTGCGCCTTGCCGAACCCCTGGCTAAAAACTGGTACGGACAATATCTTCTCGCAATTGCCGATGAGTCCCGATAAGTCGTGACCGAATAAAATCAGCCCCGCAATGGGCGGCGAGGTCGGGATTAATTGGATTCGGCCCCTTCGACAAGCCCAGGGCAGGCCCGCTCACCACAGGTGGATTCGACAAGCTCACCATAGGCAGTTTCTGCTTTGGACTGCGGTATTGAAATACTTGTCTATTAATTCGGCGAGCACGTTTGCCTAAGAAACAGCAGAGGAATCCTTCGCGGCCGGCTCGCGTTCTCTACCGAAGCGGGCAATCGCGGTGGTTACGGCAAAGCCGGCGAGAATCATTGCGGCCGAGGCGGCAACTTGGCCAATCGAGGGGTTGAAGGTATGAGTCGGCCATTCGTCTTTTTCAAGCTCGGCTATTTTTTCTTCGGTCATTACCTGTCCTTTGACCACTTGGCCGGGAGTAGGTCTGACGGGCTGCTGGAAGGGCCAGAGTCCGACGACGGCGCCGATGAGCAGTCCCAACAGGACGCCGAGGGTCGGCCGTGCGAAGCGGGTCAACAGCCACTTGAGGGCGTTACTTATCACCACCACGCCGATGACCACCCCTACGCCAAGCGGCAAAATGACCGTCAGCGCCGGGGTCACTGCCTGCGAGAACGTCCCGGCCTTAACCGCCTTGAATACCGTATCGATAGCGGCGAGAACCGGCACGTAAACGCCCATTACCAGCAACAGGTAGCCGCCGCTGATTCCGGGCAGAATCATCGCACTTGCGCCGGCGACGCCGGCGACGAACATTAAGGGGACACTGTTGGTCGATGCGGTGGAGCCAGAACCAAGCGACTGGAGGGCCGCAACTGTCACCATTACCACGAACCCGGCGATTGCACCGGTCCAAACGCTCGCAGTCGCCCTGTCAATCATCCGCCACACGACGGGCACGCCGCCGAGGGTCAGGCCGATGAAGATGCTGTACATAATCCACTGGTGATTGACCACGAGATTTTTAACGGTACCGGCCAACAGGGGTATCGTCACGGCGGCCGAGCCCACTACCAGCGCCAGCGTCAGCAGAGTCGATTTTCGCCAGCGCAGGGCGGTGAAGTCGGCGACGGCCTTTACGAACCGCGGATAGATTCCTGCGGCCAGGAGCATTGTTCCGCCGCTGATGCCGGGGACGAGGTTTGCCATACCCATCAGGACGCCGCCGCTGACGCATCGCAGCGTAGCGCCGTGCGTTAACGGTTTTATTTTTTCGTCGTGCGACGTTGAGTTCGACATTCAGGGCCTTTCAGTAAAATTTCGTTCTGCAAACGATAAGAAAAGAGGGGTGTAAAGTCAATATGGAGATGCCGAGAAACATCCGGCATTGTTAACAATATGCCGCGGCAAGTACAAAAAAACATTTGATATTCTAATTCTGCCAAGGATATAATGGCTTTGCAGTTGGATGGTGAGTCGTCTGTAAGATTATGAGAAATCATCGATTGTTCTTGAGAGGGAAGGAAAAATGAAAAAGACAATTATCTGCATAATCGTCTGCTGTTTTGCTGTGCCCGCAGCAGCGATAGATTACAATGATTTCCCGCCTAACCTTCAACCGATACTCGATGAGAGAATTACCAAGCTGACTGAAAAAGGAGGTATATGTATCGCGGGAAGTGTAATAACAGATGATGGAGCGTATTTCGGCAGCGGAAAAGATGTAAAAGTAAATTTTGCCCAGTGTGTCAACACATCACTTGATATATACGACGGAGGATGGTTTGTGATGAGACGAAATCTTTCAGCAAACTGCAGCCATACTCCGGGGAAATTAATCCTGAGGGCATTCGGATACGACTCGATAGATGCATCGATGCCGATTCTGAAGGACAAAATAACTTACCTTGAATATGTGATGACGAAAACACCCGAGGAAAAACTATCAACTATTACGGGTATAGTCGTGAACGACCTGAATGAACCTCTCGGTGATATAAAGGTTAATTTGGCATTCCCCCTTCCTTATAGAGAACAACCCGAACTATCGACAACTACAGAGGCGGATGGATGGTACTCTTTCAAGGACCTGACACCTACAGAGTATTATATCTACTTCGCCCCCCCACCAGGATATGCGGGTGTATCCAAATACGTTAAGACGGAGGCGGGTGAAGCCGCGACACAAGACATCAAGATTTTTCCAAATCTAAGCATTGTAATTGATTACGTTTACCAAGCGGACGGTAACAGGAGTTTCACCGGAGGGGAGCTGCACACAGGGACAATCGAATGGGCCAACGGCGATCATAAGGGAGCGGATTTTTCAGAAGGTAAAGCAGTAACATACAATTCGAAGTCGCCGCGTGACATCGAGATTACACAAGAGCAGCGCGAGTTAAAATTCTTCGTTACTTATGTCACCGGGGAAAATGGATTCTATGACGCGGGAGACGCGGATTTCGAGTCCGTTACAGAGGCCGGGGAAAACGATTATTCCACAAGGGCAAAGCCGTGCATAATCGGCCATACATACGTTGTTCGGACATTCGAAGGAAACTACGCGAAATTCATAGTTAAAAATATATTCAGCAGCTTTTAATTCCAAGCACTATCATTCGACAAATCTGTTACAATCGCCGAAAGCTATGAGTACAGCAAAACAATTTGTGAAATGCGGTGAGGGATTGTTGGTGCGTGCACCGGGGAAAGTCAATATTTCCTTATTAGTTAAGGGCAAGCGAGAGGATGGCTTCCACGATATCGAAACGGTAATGGCGAAGATTGACTGGTATGATGAGATACTTATTGAAAGGCAGAAGGCAAAAGGGAGCAGACAGAATATAGAATTAGTGTGCAAGGGGGAATATAAGGTGCCGGAGGGGGAGGAGAACCTGGTTTATAGGGCGGCTGAAGAAATATTGAAAATTAAAAATAAAAAAGTAAGAAGTGAAATGGATTCCTGCTTTCGCAGGAATGACAAAAGCAAAATCAGAACGGGGGAAGAGTCCACGGGCTGGAAGCCCGTGCCACGGGTAAAGATAACGCTGACGAAGAATATGCCGGCGGGGTCGGGACTGGGTTCCGGCAGCAGCGACGCGGCGGCAACACTGATGGGGATAAATAAGTTTCTCAAGCTGGGATTAGATAAAAAAGAGCTTACGGAATTAGCGGCGAAATTGGGCAGTGACGCTGCGTTCTTCGTGGATGGGCCGACGGCTTTGTGCACCGGCAGAGGTGAAAAAGTAAAAAAATTGAGAAGATGTGAATTTAGGGCATTTTTGATTGTGCCTGACATAAGTGTTTCTACTAAAAGGGTTTATGAGAATTATCGGCACAGAGAGGGGCAATACCTACGGCTCAGGGGGGAAATAAACACATTTATTGAGAAAAAGAGGATTGATTTAATCGGCGGATTGTGCGCAAATATGCTTGAGGAAAGCTGCTATGAGCTGCATCCGGAACTTGGAATGCTTAAAAAGAGGATTGAGAAATTTGGAGTCGGGCCTGTTTGCCTGAGCGGGAGTGGTTCATCAATGTATTGCATTATTAACGACAGGAACGAGGAAGCAATTACAGCATATCGTGACAAGCTCGAGCAGGAGTTCGGCTGTAGAGTGTTTATTGTAAACAACAACAGTTGGTAGCAATTAGGTGAGGCGAGCATTATGGAAATCAGCGAAGTGAGAGTAAAGCTAATCGACAACAAGGACGACAGGTTGAAGGCGTTTTGTTCGGTGACGATGGACAACGAGTTTGTGGTTCGTGACATAAAGATAATAGAGGGAACGAGCGGGTATTTTGTGGCGATGCCGTCTAGGAAGATGAGCGACCACTGCGAGAAGTGCGGCGGGAAGAACCATTTGCGGGCGAAGTACTGCAACAACTGCGGAGCTGCGCTGCCTGAAGACCGGGCAAGGAAAGACACAAAGGGCAGGATGAAGCTGCACGCGGACATTGCCCATCCGATTAACGCCGACTGCCGCAAGAAGATTCAGGACAAGGTAGTAGAGGCCTTCAAGGAAGAGATGGAGAAGTCGAAACAGCCGGGATACAAGCCGGTCGATTTGGACGA
>CAZHVR010000020.1:0-39414 GCA_964536225.1 uncultured Pirellulales bacterium | reverse complement strand
CCCCCGCCGTATGCCGCCACTGGTTTATCAGCCCAATCATATATCCCGGCACGTGAACCGGCCGAATGTCCGTCAACAGCGCACTTTTGATGCTCTGCTTTATCCACCACGCTGCGTATGTGCTGAACCGCGTTCCCCGCTCCGGGTCGAAATAATCGACCGCTTTTATCAGCCCTAAGTTGCCCTCCTCGATGAGGTCGCCCAACGTCATCTGCCCCCTGCTGGAAAACTTCTTCGCTATATTGACCACTAATCGAAGATTGCTACGAACAAGCTGCTCTCTGGCCAGCGGGTCGTTATGCTCAACCACCAATCTTCCTAAATGATGTTCCTCTTCCCTGGTAAGAAGCGGTGACTCGTCTATCTCCTCGAGGTATCCCTTTATTGTCGCATCGAATGCCATATTCAACTCCCGCCTCGCATTTATTTTGCAATTCAAAAATCGGCCTGGACTTTTCTCCTCCGCCGCAAAAACCGTTTCCTGTTCACCTATCGACTAATATCACCCTCCGGTTTAGATGGAAAAAGTGCGGAATTTGGCTTTTTTTCGCTTTTCCCTCCCATTTTCGCCGTTATTATCGGCACTTATCCGCCGCATGCGGGCTTATAGGCCTATTCTGTTCATTCCTTTCATTTCATCTTCGCCGCTTTTACCCGTTTAACAGGCAATTTCTGAATGTTCTCCGTGAGATTTAAAAACAGAATCAGCAGTTCAAATCTCGCTCATTCAGAGAGCATAAAGGCCGCGATTTAGATGCTTGAAAAATTGGGTAATCCCTGTTATTATTTTGCCTTTTAACGTTAAAAATGTGGCTCGTGACCCCGAGACGAAACACGAGCAACGAGAGACATGACCCAAGTAATACAAACTATGACCTAAGCAGAGGAGCTATCGAATGCCGAAGGCAGGTAATTTGAAAATCAGCGACTCCGCCAAACTGACGGCGGATAAAGTGTTTACAATATCAGGCAAAGAGATTTCCGATATTTACGTCAAAAACAAGATGACGGTCCATTTTCAGGGTATGTCGAAAACACTGCAATTTCCCCATACCATTTTCCTTCAGGGGGCCCCTACCTGCTCGATAGGCATATCTCCCGACGGCCTATATAACCGGCTCAATAACGCCGGCCGACTGATTCTGTTAAATCAAAACGCAATCCAGTTCGCCTCAGCACCTTTTATCTGTATCGACAACGAAAAGCCCGTTATGCTCACCGCGAAAAATCCAACGGCAGCGGAAGGCCCTGATGATGTGCCCGCCTTGAAAAATTATTATCATCCCGCGATACTTGAAAAGCAGATAACAATCTCCTTAGCCACGCCTTCAGCCCAGATTTCTTATAAATTAGACAAGACAACGGTAACGAGAAAACTGATTAGTCCGTTTTTAGCCGAAAGGACACAGGCCCTGACGCCCGTCGGCGTCGAGCAGTTCGAGGTAACTAATACCTCGAAAAAAGAGCAAGAGGTTACTTTAGTCATACCGAGGCCTTCGCTTGTTAACCTTCAGGAAAAGGAATTAAAGCCGACCGACCAGGACACTGTTTATGTATGCTCTGCGCCGGTGAAAGGCCACGTCCATAAGGATTTCAATTCCGCCGGAATAACAGGCGTGGTTATGGCGAGTTCCGAATGTCAGGACAGGATGGTTATCGCCGTGCCGCAAATGCCCGGCGTCAGGATTGATACGCAGCCCTGTTTCAGATTAAACCGGTACAAACAGGATTTGCTATTGAATGACGATGGCAGCTTTTATGAAAAGACCGGGCCTGACATTAATAATGATTACGGCGGGGCAATAAGTGTTACATTCACATTAAAGCCGAAACAAACACAGACGATACCCTTGGCCGTCGCCTTGGACTTCTCGCAGCAGTGGTTTATCGATGGCAAGACCTTTGAACGCAAATATGTCAAAAGCTTTAAGAACAAACAAACACGTGCCGTCGATATGGCAAAAGCTGCACTCGACAATTACCCCGAATGGCTAAAGCGAACAGAAACAATTCAAAACAGGATATACGAGCAGATACAGAATAGCCCCTCCTATAAAGGCGACAAGGCAGGTGCGTTACGGCTGACGCGGCTGATTCTTAACGAATTCAGTTTTCCTCTGTCAAACGCCGCGGTCTGGGTGGAAGATGAGAAAGGCAACGACAGGGCAAGGTTCCTCGAATGCTTCGATTACGCCTATATCGACCCTTCGGACGTGGACTGGTATTCAATGTTCCTGATGGTGCTGTTCCCGGATATAGAAAAAGAGCTTTGCCAGCGGTTCATCGATTCTATTCTGGATGAAGACCCGTCGCCGAGGTTTTATCATTACCACGCTTCCTTTATCGAAGCGAGAAAGCATTTCCGTGACCACCCCGAGCAATACGAGGGCGTCTCGCTGACGCAGATAAGAGATGCCGCCAAAGTCAAAGGCAGTGTCGCTCATGATGTAGGAGCTATGCCAAAGGGACACGCCCTGCGAAATACAAACGATTACGCCTGGTATAATATTAACTACTGGATTGACCTTTTCCCCAAGCTGATTTTAAGGGTATTGCGCAACGTCAAGTTTATGGAGGACACCGATTTCCTGAAGAAAAACTGGGAGACGCTGAAATTCGGGTTCGAGCATTCGATGGAGCATGATATCGATAAAGACGGCATCCCCGAAGGCAATCCCGAAGAGGTAAAGAACACCTTCGATAATCTGGTCCTTTTCGGCGCGGACGCTTATGATGCCACTACCTTTCTGGCCGGCTGTCAGGCAATGATTCGAATGGCAGAATTAATGAAAGATAACGACGCCAAAAAACTATACGAGCAGCGATTCCAGAAGGCCTTTGCAAGTTTCGAGAAATTATGGCTGGAAACAAAGAACAAAAAAGGCAAAATATTGCAGTATTATATCACCTGCTACGACCCGGTGACGGGAAGAACGAATACCGACGTCTGGACCAATCAATTAGACGCTCTGTGGTATCTGATAGCAATAGGGGAAGAATCGTTCATACCGGCCGAAAGAGCAAAGCAAATCCTAAAGACAATTTACGCCAACAACAAAACCAAGATGGGCTGGGCGATGTGCCGGACGCAGGACGGGGGAAAGGTGGAATCAGAGCAGGGCCAGGACGTCTATACGACATCCAATTATGTCTTCGCCCAGCTTCTCGATTATTACGGCTTAGTCAAAGAGAGCAAGAAAGTTTACAAGGCAATGGACAAGGTCGTTTTCCAGCACGCAAATTCACTTATAACGCCTGACAACCTCAGGGCCGAATTCGAAAAAGAAGAGGGAGAATCAAAACCGGGACCTCACTATATCGTCGCAGCATATCCCAGACCCGGCGCAGTATTAACGCAGTTAGTTATGCAGTTTATTAAAGAAACACAAAAGAGAACCGACACCGTAAAAATAGACCCTCAACAATTGAAAACCTTCATAACTGACTTAATGAAGTAAAAAGAAAAGCGCCTCTGCATATTTTTAGGAACCGCAGAGGCGCTTTCTTTCATTCACTTGCTAATATTCAAACGGCTATTAGCGTTTCCTTCGAATCAAAGCCAGTCCGCCCAGTCCGAGCATAGCAATTGTTGCCGGCTCAGGTGTCAGTACTGCGTTGTCAAAATAGAACAGATGTCCGCTACTATTGTCATTGAGGGCAATCACGATTTGACAGTATCCAGGTATCCCCGGGCCGCTACCACTGCCGAATTGCCCTGGGTCATAACTACCCGTTAAGGTCATCGTTCGTGCCGGTGAACCATCCCAGAAGTCAAAATAATTGTTTTCACTAACGTCATTTGTCATGGTCATCGCAGCCCAACCTCGACCTTCCGCATTCATAACAGCTTCAGCAAATTCGAGGCGTCCGCCCGACGTACCAGGAGCGACTGAAAAATCGATCGAAAACGTGTTGTTGTTCGCAAGATCGACCCTTTGGTCATAGGTAAGGTCAAGGGCTAAACATTGTCCCCATCCACTTTGGGCAACTTCAAGGGCACTGCTGTCCAGCGTAACACCATAAACTGATTGAATGGCGAAGTTCGTGGACGGTACGACCGCGCTGCCATCCCAAGTACCCCAACCATCATAGTTCCCGTCGTCATTTTCCCAGTTGCCGATAACACCTGCATAGCTTGCGGAGGTCAGAAGCAAGGAAATACAAATAATAATCAGTTTTCTACTCATAACTCTACTCCTCCTTCTTCGTAAAGAAGCAAACCACTCTCTACTCTTCTTTCTCTTTGGCTTTAAGCCAAGTTTTTCTGGTTCTCAACAAGCACGGTGATCACCTTGACGCTGCGCCTGTCGAAAACCACATTAAACACACACTAAAGTTTGACTTTCACTTTTTTATAACCTTGTGTCTGTTTAACGTCTGCAAATTAACTCAACTTCTTCTTCTCTCTTTTCAAAGTACATAAATCCAATGCATCTGAACTCTGACAGCATTCGGGCGCATCAGACTAATAACCTGGAAACTTGTCACCATCCTCTTTTAACTCACCCTGTGTGCCCTCCTCCGCCGGAAGGCCTATAATAACTATCGCAGGGCTTCAAAATCCCTTCAATACTCATTACAGTAAACGTTTACTTACAAGATATACTGGAAACCCCCGCAAGTCAAGGTTTTTTTGATTTTTTTTCAAAAACCCTGTTTTTCAGGCCAAAAAGCCGTTCTTTCACACGAAAAAAAAGCGATTTTTTAGAATATATAGTGTGCTTCTACTTGTAATCACTGCCAAAGATAGATTTTGCGATTTAGTCCTATACAAATTTCAGTAATCGTTTGCAAAACGAGCTTTTATGTCTAAGCGGGCTGATTTCTACGGATTAGGGTGCTACCTATTGCGGCGGCCAGATGCGGAACTCGCCGGAACAATGAAGCATCCCGAGCATATACAGCATACCATCGTAATAACGCAATCGCCCGAACGGAACCCGCGTATTCCACAATTCCTCAACAAATAATTTGGCCCGCGGATTTGTCGCAGCAAGTGAGGCAACGGCGTTGGTCGCCACTAATCCAGGCGAATGTCTGCCGCCAATCTGTTTGCCGTCGAGTGTGAAATCACTTCCGTGATGAGAAACATTTTTGGATTCGAAAAAGGTCTGTATGCGGTCGCTTAACTGCTGTTCGCGTGTATCTTTTGCCCACCAGGCCCAGTCAACGGCCCAGTTCATAGCCGTGCGGCAGGCGTCGGCACCAAAATAAATGGACTGGTCATTCCAGGGACACAGCCAGGGAGTTCCGTCGAAATTGGCATATTCGGGAGACAGTCCCGTTTCCGGATTAGCAGTTTGCTGGAAGAAATCACGGCTCACGGCAGCGGCCTGTTTCCAGAAATCCCTGTCTGCCTGCGGCCCCCACATAGTCCAAAGCTCATAAAACGCGGGCAAATGATATGAAGGGTCAGTATGGCCTTTATTTGAAATTTCCGGCGTAAAGCGGACCATTTTGTGTTCGGTATCGAAGAGGTTCACGGCCGTTCGCGGGCCGTTGACGGTCTGACCTTTAATAAGCTTTCGATTTTTCATATCATCGAGCAGCCGGTCGGCCTCGGCACGGTAATTATAGATACCTTCGCCGTTGCCCCACCGCCCGGAGGCGAAATAAAGAGCCATTGCGAAATACTCCTCGCCGTCAGGTGCAGGCATTTCATCAATCGGTTTGCCGTCGGTTTTCATTTGCCACGAGAAATATCCGTATGCGGGATGCTTGGGTGAATCGTGATACATATACGTCTTCGCCCAGTTCCACAGGGCGTCGAATTCCTTCTTTTTGTCCATCTGAACAGCAATCATCATCCCGTAAGACATCCCTTCGGAACGGACGTCATCGTGATGAGCATCGCGTATATAAGCTAACGGACCGTTGTTATTCTCACCGGCTGGGAAATACACCGCCTGCTTGTCCGGGTTGCCGTAAAAAAGTTTCTGGAAGGCATCGTTTGCTTTTTCAGTAACTTCTTCAGGAGAATGTCCCGCCTCGACAAAAAGATTACGATATTTGCCGGTTGCAAAAGCGCCCGAAGCGTCGGGGACGTTTTGAGCAGATTTAGCATTCGAGTTGCTATAGTCATTTTTATAAAAACTTTCGGGCGGGCCGAGATAACTCGGTTTTACTCCGCCGGTATTAACAACGAGCTTTTGTAAGACGACGCCGGGGTCAACCATCCAAATCTTAAGCGTATGATAACCCGGTTCTGACAAAGTATGTCTGGATTTGACCTCGCGAGCGCTGTTTTTGACGGATTCCTCCCAGTCCCTGTTACCGTCGCCTGCGGTATAATCCTGCGGCACGATAGTTACGATTTGCGGCGGCTGGTCATCGAACGATACTGCGTAGCGTAGGCCCCTGTCCGAGACAAAATTCAGTGTGGGAGCAAAAATCGCCTCGACTTCCACCTTGCCGGGATTAAACAGATACATCTTATATTCAAGACAGGGAGAGTCCTTCGGCGGCGTAACGCTTTTTGCGGTAACGGGGAATATGCTCATCAAAGACAGAGTCCGCCCGTAATCATCGATTTTCTCCCAGCGAACAGAGCCGGCATCAACCTTTTTCGTATAGTGTGCGGCTTCTATCGAAACGTAACCATTTACTTCCACGAAACCCTCCAAAGAATCCTTGCCGGGTTCCAAGGGGTTAAATGAGCTGACCTCCACTTTTACCTCCTTTTCATCGGGGCCTGTAATCTGCACAAAGCCGTTGGCGTCGCCTGTGGGAGCTTTGCCCCAGTCAATACTGACCCATAAACGCTTTTCCTTATCAACCGTGCCGTTAACGTCGCTGAGCACAATCCAGGGCTGGCTTGCCGCCGCCGAGAATCCGAACGGCGTCTGCCCTTTGTTAAAGACATCGATGTATCTTTTCTGCATACTGCTGAAAACGCCTATTTCCGGCAGAACGGGCTTACCCGAATCGCTGGGCCAGCTCGATTCTGAACCCTCGACCGCAACGCCCATATCCGCCTCGACGGGAACGTCTATTTCCGCAACGCGGGGCATAATATTCTTGCTGGGCTGGTTCCAGGACTTGTAGCCGATGTGCGTCTGGTCCATCATATGGTTCCACTTTCCGCCTGCCATTTCGCGGTTGTAATATGCCGACATTTGCGCGTCGGTCTTGAACAAATCACGCGCTTTTTGCGCTAGGTCATTAGCGAACGCACGTTTCTGCCCGACATATAAACGATTTTTACCCACAGTGATATATAGCTGCGTAACGACGGCACTGGCCTTGGCCGGATAGAGAACAAGCTGATAAAAAGCGTCTTTTGCATTTTCGGGCAACTCGCTGTAAATCTTCTCGGCCTTGGCCACTACCTCATCCCATTCAGCCATCACCCTGTCGGCTTCCCTGTAATTGACTAAGGAATACGTGGTCGGTTCGAGAAGCTCCGGCTTGCGTCGGCCGTCGTATTTTGTGTACTTTGAAATAATATCCGCGATATCTTCTGCGTATTTGGGCCCGAATTCTCGCTGCGCCCACAGACGGGTAAATTCCGATATTTTCTCCTTAGGCCATCGCTGCGGGTCCCAGGCAAAAGTCATAAAAAACTCAATTGGAAATTCCATCAGTTTCAAGTCGCCAACGTTGACTATCCAGATTCTGTCTGCGCCGTACTCATACGCAAGATTCATCTGCTCCCAGACCTTGGTGATTGGGGTGGTATTGAGCCATTTGTACGAGCGAGGCCCGCCTACGTAATCGAAATGATAATAGACGCCCGCCCCGCCGGGCCTTTTACGCTCCTCCGCGGTCGGCAATCTGCGGATATTTCCCCAGTTATCGTCGGGCCAGAGCAGCGTAACGTCATTCGGAACCCGCATACCCCGGTTATAATATTCCAGGACCTCCTTATACAAGCACCAAAGCTGCGGCACTTTAGTCGGGTCGGGATTAACCTCTTCGGCTATTATTTTACGCTGAACGTCAACTATTTTCTCAAGCAGGGCCATACTCTGGGCAACGCTCGCGTTAGGAATCATCGGCGTATCATTCGCCCCTCGCAGGCCGATGGTGATGATGCTCTCGTAATTTTTGTTGCGTCTTATGCCTTCACGCCAGAATTTTTCAAGAGTATTTGCGTCTGTGTAATAATTCCAGCTCTTTTTGTACCGCCTGTCCCATTCTTTCTGCGCCCGCAACATCGGCTCCTGATGCGAGGTGCCCATCACGATACCGTATTCATCGGCGAGGCGGGGATTATCGGGGTCGTCCTCGTTGAATGCGTTGTTCCACATCGCAGGCCAGAGGTAATTGGCCTTTAGCCGAAGCAGAAGCTCGAAAACTTTCGTGTAGAATTTGCTGTTGTAGTTGCCGAATTTTTCCCGCACCCAGTTCGTAAGCGCCGGTGCCTCGTCATTGAGGAAAATCCCGCGATATTTAACGGCCGGCGGCCCCTGCACGTATTTTCCCACTTTAATATAAAGCGCCTCTTTACGTTCGACCGGCACATCCGCCCACCAGTACCAGGGCGATACGCCGATTTGCTCCGACAGGTCATATATCCCGTAAATTGTCCCCCGCTTGTCGCTGCCTGCGATAACAAGGGCGTTATCGATGCCGGGCAATGGTTCGGCTATAACCTGTATGAGAAATGATTCCCATTTTCCGGCTATCTCACCGGCATCGACTTTGCCTTGCCCAATCAGCCGGTCGATGACCCTGCTCTTTCCAATAGTGCCGATAATAACGGTATTTTCAGCAAAACCGTCCGCATTATTTGTGATTCTGGGCAATCGGCCGGTCACATGATTAATATCTGCCGCAAGGTCGCTGACGGCACGAATGACGCCCGGCCAGTCATTCGAATCGACGTAGAGCAGTGCGAGCCGGTCTTTTTGTGCAAGAGCGAAATCGTCCCTGCTGCCGGTAGTATTCACATATCGCTCCTGACCTATGCCGAAACACGTGGAGGCGAAGATGAGCAAACACAGGGTAAAAAACCAGATTGCCTTTCGCATTTGCTTAAAAATATGCCGAATAGTCATAAAACCCCTTAATACTTGTCTAAATCCGGCCGTTTTGTTCGTTACAATTTTAAGGGTGGCCTTACTTAGCAATGGCGATATATTTCCCAGCCGAGGTAATTGCTGACTGCTTCGGTAATGGCGTCGGCCTTTTGCGACATATTCATCGCCACGTGGTGCTCGAACCCCATCGTGCAGATAAACTTCAAAAGGTTTTGCAGATTCGGTATTTTCATCACGCCGTAGCCCCCGAAACTATTGAGCTTGTCGTTCGTAAATTCACCCTCCCCCACGTATGCGCTGATAATACCCGATGTGTCGTCGGTGCTTGTCCTGCAGAAGGTGGCCTTGCCTGCGGCGATTCTGCCTACCATCGTGCCGTATGTATTTTCTTTGCCGACCGAGCCGGCGATGATTTCCTGGTAATCCATCTTAGCGGACTTGAAGAAGGACTTAGGCAGATTGCTGCAGTGAAACAGAACGCATTTATCCGGGTCGTCGGCATAGTTATTGTTCCAGTCCAGTAGTGCGCTGGGCTTGCCTGATGCAAGCTGCAAAATATACATCGCCAGCAATCCCGTGACATCTACCTCGCAGGCGCTGGGCAATAATGATTCGCTCATCATGCTCATCAGAGTGCAGGGCACTATCCCGAAGAATTCTTCGAGGGCCGTCCAGCATTGAATAGCCGTGCCGTCAAGCCCGTTGTCCTTTACCCACCGGTCAATCACATATCCGAACTTTGCCATTTTCAAAAGTGATTCGGCAGGAATTGATTTGGTCGTGGTATATTTCCTGATGTTATCGAGCTTCCTTTTTACGTTTCTGTCATTCTCTCCAAGCCGGTCAACTTTACCCAGGATTTCCGACAGGTCGATTGTCTCGACCGATATGCCGGCCAGCTCAAGGATTTTTTCACTGAAGCGGACGGTATTGAAGGCGCTCGTGCGTGCGCCGATTGCTCCGAATCGTGCGTTTTTGAGACCTTTGACAATCCTGCATACCGAAGCGAAGTCATCTAAATCTTTTTTGAGTTCGTCGCTAACGACCCGAACGGTATGCGTCTTTGTAAGCGTATATGGGATGCCTGCCTGCCTGAGGTTGTCGCATACGCTGATTTTGCCGCAAAACGAATCACGCCTGTCGGCTATAGTCATCCTTCCCGGTGTGTCGGGTTCGGCGTGGATTAAAACCGGCACATTGAGTCCGCAGCGTTTCACCGATTCGGCCGCACCTTTCTCATCGCCAAAATTCGGCAGCGTTATAATTATACCGTCAATCTTACCGCTGTTTTTGGCGAACAATTCCGCGCACTTCTTAGCGTCCGTGAACGTCTCAACCGAGCCGAATTTGGTGTCTTGCATCGACAAAGCAACAACGCCAAAACCGCCGCTTTTCAGCACGTCGAGAATATCCTTTCGGCCCTGCTTTGCCAGAATATCCGGGAAAAATCCCCTGTTTCCAACGATTACGCCAAAGTTCGTCTTTTGCATTATTATTCCCTTTCCGACGGTCCGTTTTTATAAGGGATTATAACGCAAAGAAATACCTTTTGCCACGAAAAACCGAACAGGGGCCCGGCTCGCCGGCCGCGCAAAAAGAAATTTGAAAATTAAGTAATATGCTTATGTCCGCCATCTGAACAAAACCGTACATATAAGCAGAAAAAGATTTCTAAATAAAAGTGTTGAATGTTTGGGGTTAAAAACAAAATTTTGGACGTGTTTCAAAGGCATCGAACATTTGGCGAAAAGAAAGTGAGGTGCCAAAATGGCTACGTTAGCTGAAAAAAATGAAGAGGTCAACTTACGGGAAGAGAAGAGGACCGGCGAATTTTTATTCGGCGGCTCAGTGGTAGAAGGGCTTGTTGCCATAGGCGCGGGGGTTCTGGCAATCGTGGCCCTTGTAGGAACTTTCCCCCTGTTACTGCTGTCGGTTGCGGTAATCGTTACGGGTGCCGCGTTACTGTCTGAAGGCGCGACTATAACGGCAAGATTCCGAAGCTTACTGCATGAATTCGCACATGACCGCTTTAGCATCGCGGAGCTCGGTATCGGAACGACCGTAGAATCGGCGGGAGGCGTTGCGGCGATAACACTCGGAATTCTGTCGCTGCTGCATGTGTATCCGATGATTCTGATTCCGGCGGCCATCATTGCGGTCGGCGGAAGCTTAATACTCGGCGCAGGCACAAATGCACGCATTGACGCCATTCGAATCCCGTATGCGCAAAGACATCCGATTGTCGCAGAGATTACACGAGAGACCGTACTGGCTGCAACCGGCATTCAGATGCTCGTAGGTATGGGTGCTGTTACACTCGGCGTTCTCGCATTATGCGGGATTTTCCCGATGACGTTGAGCTTGGTAGCGGTGCTCGCAATAGCATCTGCAACTCTGTTCAGCGGTAGCTCTCTGGCGGGCAGGGCGTTTGAAATGTTCAGGCAGTAAGTTCTCCGAAGAAACTAACAACACTTTGGGCCCGCTTAAGTATTTAAGCGGGCCTTTTTTTATTTCTTTTTTTGGCCGTAGTAGGCCGCCTCACCGTGTTTGCGAAGATAATGCTTGTCCAGGAGTTCACTGCTGATTTGGCTCTGTTCGGGATTGATATTAAGCGTTTCAATCGCCATCATCGCTATCTCCTCGAGGACGACCATAGCTTCGACGGCCTCACTGGCGGTCCTGCCCCACGTAAAGGGACCATGGTTCGCGATAAGGACGGCCGGTATCTGCATCGGGTTTAGTGCGGCGAAGCGCCGGGCGATGGCTTTCCCGGTGTTCAGCTCATAATCGGTTTTTATCTCGTCTTCGGTCATCGGCTCTGTAACCGGTACGGGGCCGTAAAAATAGTCAGCGTGCGTCGTGCCTAAACACGGTATTTCCCGTCCCGCCTGTGCCCAGACAGTTGCGCTGAGCGAATGCGAATGACAGATACCGCCTACGGCGTTGAAGCTCCTGTAAATCTCCAGGTGCGTAGGCGTGTCTGAAGACGGTTTTAGATTGCCTTCCACGATTTTGCCTTCGAGGTCTAACAGCACAATCTTGTCCGGCGTCAAATCCTCATATAAAACGCCGCTGGGCTTAATAGCCACTATACCGGCTTTGCGGTCGATTCCGCTGACGTTGCCCCAGCTGTAAATGGCAAGGTTTTGCTTATGCAGCTCGATATTCGCTTCACAAACGGATTTTTTCAGCTCTTCATGCATAGGTCTTTAATATCCAACAGCTCTTTCATAACATTGGCCTGCGCGGCCGAACCGAAGGCGTCGTGAAGCTGTTTATAAAGTGTATAAAGCTTTTTGTAAATAGCGTGCTTTTCCGGTTTCGGCTTATAAGTCGTCTTTTTTATTCCGCACATCGCGGCTTGCGCTCCGGCGAAACTCTTATGCCCCCCTGCCGTTACAGCCGCGGCGATTACCGCCCCTAACGCGCAGCTCTGGGCCGAGCGCGACACCTTCATTTCCCTGCCCGTGACGTCCGCGTAAATCTGCATAAGCAACGGGCTTTTTTCAGCTATGCCGCCGCAGTTTATCACTTCATTTACCTTCACGCCGTATTCTTCGAACCTGTTTATGATTGTCAGCGCCCCGAACGCCGTCGCCTCAATCAGCGCCCGGTAAATCTCCTCGGGCCTGGTATGCAGGGTCTGACCCAGAAGCAGACCCGTCAGCCGCTGGTCAACCAAAATAGTCCGGTTACCGTTGTTCCAGTCGAGGGCCAGAAGTCCTGATTGTCCGGGTCTCAATTTTGCCGCCTTTTTTGCAAGCGACTCGTGTGAGCCGGCTGATTTTCCCCCAGGCCGAATATGATAAATAAACCAGTTGAAAAGGTCGCCCACCGCTGACTGACCCGCCTCAAGGCCGAAATACCCCGGCAGAATTGAGCCGTCAACTATCCCGCATATCCCCGGAATGTCCAGCAGTTGTTTTCCTGCTTCCGCAACTAATATATCGCAGGTGCTCGTTCCGATTATCTTTACTAATTTACCCGGCGCGATTCCAGAGCCGACCGCGCCCAGATGTGCGTCGAACGCGCCGACCGCAACTGATATCCCTTCTTTTAATCCTAATTTCTTCGCCCATTGCTCTGTAAGTTTTCCCGCCTCGGTTTCGACGGTATAGGTCTTGTCATATAGCCGGTCTCGCAGTTCGCCCAATTTGGGGTCTAATTTCGCAAGGAAATCTTTCGCGGGTAATCCTCCCCAATCCGCATTGAACATCGCCTTGTGCCCCGCTGCGCATCGGCTTCGTTTTATCGCTTCCGGCCTATGCGTTCCGGTCAAAACGGCCGGTATATAATCGCAGCACTCCACCCAGCTGTATGCCGCGTCAAACACCTTCGGGTCGGTCCGCAGACAATGCAGTATCTTGCTGAAAAACCACTCCGAAGAATACACCCGTCCGCATTTGGCTAAGTATTCGGGATGCTCTTTTTCGGCAAGCTCGGTAATTTCCGCCGCCTCTGCGTGTCCCGTATGGTCCTTCCACAGCCACGCCTGAGCATTTTTGTTCTTCCTGAATTCCGGCAGCATACCCAGCGGCGTGCCGTGTTTATCGACCGGCAGCGGCGTTGAGCCGGTCGTATCCACGCCAATTCCGATTATTGCGTCGGGCTTGAATTTCTTAACGGTCTTCTTTGCCTGATTGACCGCCTTTTTGATTGTGACCTCGATACCTTTTATATAATCCGCAGGATTCTGCCTGGCCAGATTATGGTCATTTTTATCCAGCATAATCCCTGCCTGTCCCGTCGGGTAACTATAGACCGCCGTGCCGACCTCCCTGCCGTCGGCGATATCGACTATCACGCACCTTACCGAGTTTGTCCCGTAATCAAGGCCAATCGTATAAGCCATTTCGAGCTTCCTTTAATACGTATCGTTGTCGTTATAATACATAATTAACTTTTTTCTCTGCGACGGCTGAGTATCTGGTCAGCTATGACGCCAATCAGGATGACGGCGCCCATAACGGAAAAGTTCAGCGAGCTTGGAATACCTAAGAGATTGACAAGATTCTGCAGGACCTGCAAAAGGGCCGCGCCTATAACGATGCCGATGACCGAACCCTCGCCGCCCCGAAGAGAGCACCCGCCTAAGACTGCCGCCGCAATGGCATAAAGCTCGTAGAAATTGCCGTGCGACGAAGGCGAAATCGAATTGGTATAAAACGCAAGAAGAATCGCGCTAAATCCCGCCATCACTGCCGAAATAACATAAGCGCTGGCTATGACTAAGGAGGTATTGATGCCGGAAAAGCGTGCGGCCTCTTCATTCTTCCCTACGGCGAACAGGTATCTGCCATAGACCGAGCGATGCAGGACGACCCACATAATAAAGCTGATGATAATCAAAAGAATAAAAGGCATCGGCACGCCTAAGATTTCACCAGTGGTCAATTTCTGCAGCGTCTCGAAACCCTCGCAGTAACCGAAACCCAGCGTCTGGTCTTCCGTGATGTATCGTGCCAGCCCGCGATAGAACAACAGGCCGCACAAGGTAACAATGAAGGGCTGCAAATTGACTTTCGTTACGAGAAAACCGTGAAAGATACCAATACCTACCGCAATCAGCAGGACGGCCCCGATGGCCAAAGGCCATGCC
Organism: uncultured Pirellulales bacterium; assembly: GCA_964536225.1. Classification (GTDB taxonomy): domain Bacteria; phylum Planctomycetota; class Phycisphaerae; order Sedimentisphaerales; family Anaerobacaceae; genus Fen-1362. The sequence continues at coordinate 24,834 of CAZHVR010000020.1, read as the reverse complement.
CAGCTCCACCGCACAAGCATAAACGCTAACAAAACACCGAAAAGAGAAATGAGTGAGCCGACCGAAAGGTCGATGCCGCCTGTGATAATGACCACGCCGACGCCGATGCTGAAAATGCCGAACATACCGACCAGCCGGGCGGTGTTCTGCAAATTGGTAACGCTCAGAAACAACGGATTGAGGATTGCGACCACGACGCACAAAATAATCAGCATCGCGGATATTCCGATTTCCTTTTTCATTATGCTCCTCAGTTCTCTTCGTTTTCCGGCCGGCTTTTCTGGCCGACCGCTAAGTGCATTATCGATTCCTCATCGAATTTGTCGCGGGCCAGAATACCGGTTATCCGGCCTTCGTGCATCACGGCGACACGGTCGCTGACGCCGAGGATTTCTTCCATGTCCGAGCTTATCATTACAATCACGACCCCGTTGTCGGCGAGGTCTCGCATAAGCTGATAAATCTCCGCCTTGGAGCCGACGTCGATGCCGCGGGTCGGCTCATCGAAGATTATAACCTTCGGCTTCAGCACCAGCCACTTTGCCAGGACCACCTTTTGCTGATTTCCGCCGCTTAGGTTTTTGACCGGGGTCTCAACGGAGCTGAGTTTTATTTTCAGCTTTTCGCATTGCTTTTCCGCGACTCCTGTTTCAAGCCCGCGCCGTATCAGACCAAGGGCAGCGTATCTGTTCAAATCCGGCAGGGTTATATTCTCGCGAAAAGTCATATCGGTGACAAGTCCGCATTTCCTGCGGTCTTCCGGCACCAAATATATCCCGTTTTCGATAGCGTCGCCCGCGCAGCTTATCTGTATTTTCTTTCCTGCCAAGCTCACTGAACCGCTCACCCCCTTATCGACTCCGAAAACGGCCTGCGCCATATCGGTCCTTCCCGCGCCGACAAGGCCCGCAAAACCGAGTATCTCGCCCCGTGAGGCCTCGAACGTAATTTTTTGCTCCGGATACCTTCTGGTGGCCAAATCACTGACGCAGAAATAATTGTCTCCTGCCCGCGCTTTAGGCGGAACAAAAAAATCTTCGAGCTTTCTGCCAATCATCAGACGGACCATATTGTCGTGGGTTATCTCATCAAGTTCGAGTGAGCCGACATTGGCGCCGTCGCGAAGACCGACGACCCGGTCGGCACAGTCCTTAACCTCGGCTAATCGGTGCGATATGTAAATGATGCTCACGCCGCCGGAACGAAGCCGTCGTATCACCTCGAAAAGCCGCCTGGTCTCCGACAACGTCAGGCACGATGTCGGCTCGTCCATAATCAGAAAACGCGCGTTTAGGGAAAGCGCCTTTGCAACCTCGACCATTTGCTGCTGCGCGATGGACATCCGGCTCAAAATAGTGTCGGGGGACAGATTCAGCCCAAGCTGCCGCAGGTAGGGCTCGGTTTCGGCCCGAATACGCCGGCGATTTATAAGTTTCAACGGGCCTGACCACGTCGGTTCTCTGCCGAGGAAAATATTGCCCGCGATACTGAGGTTGTCGAGAACGTTGAGCTCCTGGTGAATAAAGCCGATTCCCAGATTGATGGCATCGGACACATTTTTAATATGAACAACCTGCCCCCCAATTCTGATTGTCCCCGCGTCGGCTTGAAGAACGCCGCCAAGGACATTCATCAGTGTGGATTTGCCGGCCCCGTTCTCGCCAATCAGGGCAACGACCTCGCCGGGATATACGGCCAGATCAACCTTATCGAGCGCCTTTACCCCGGGAAAACTTTTCTCGATTCCCCGCATCTCCAGCAATGGTTTTTCGTCGGCCATAAGCAGGTTGGCTTTGAAATTGCGGCAAACTTACTTTTTAAGAAGCTCCTGGACTCTTTCCATAAAAGGCACGACGTTGTCCTTTTTGATAATTATCGTCGGCACGATAATCATCCCGTCAGCCGGTATGTCGGAGTCATTGCCCTTGATTATGTCCGCCAGGACCTTCATTGAGCGGTAGCCGAACTCGAACGGCTGCTGCACAACAGTGCCGTAAATGTGTCCGTCGCGGACGCCGGTAAGCGTCTCCTCGTTCTCATCGAAGCAGACGATTTTCACCTGCCCCAGCTTTCCCGCGTCGGCCACAGCGTTGAGAATGGCCGGGCCGTTATAATTCCACAGTCCCACGCAGCACGCCAAATCCGGATACGTTACCAGTGCATCGGCCACGTTCGACTTGGCGCGGACCTGGTCAACGTTGTCGGTCCGGACGTCGATAATTTCAATTTTCGTCCCCGCGATTGCCTCTTCGATACCCTGTATTCTTTCCTTTGCGTTCTGGGTGTCCCGTTTGCCGACGAACAGCATAATTTTACCGCCTTCTGGAAGGACTTCTTTTATCATCTCGCCCGCCTGCCTGCCTGCCGCGACGTTGTCGGTGCCGATATAGCATTTCCGTTTGCTGCCGGGGATGTCGCTGTCGCAGGTAATAACGGCTATCTTTCCCGCAAGCTCGTCGATAAAGGGCTTCTGGTTTATCGGGTCAACGGGCGAAATCGCGATTCCCTTCACGCCCCTTGCCAGCAAATCGTCAATAATCCTCCGCTGCTCCGCGGGAGTGGCGTCGGAAGTGATGCGGAAATCGACCTCGAAACCGGGCAATTCAGTCGCCGCCTTTTCACATCCCCTTCGCGCGAAGACCCAGAAGTTGGCCGTATTATTGGTTATAAAAGCTATCTTTGTCTTTCCCGACTCACCCTCTTTTTTGGAACAGCCGAACATACAAACGCTAAAGGTTAAGGCCAAAACTAATAAGCTGATGAAAACCATTTTTCTCATTTTAGAATCCTCTCATAAACAGTTTATTCCACCGTCAGCACAACCACCGATTTCGACGGAAGGTCTGCCAGAATCTTGCCGTCCTTCATCTCCACCGCGCCAAATTCAACGGGCACAAGGGTATCGGGCTTTTCAAAGGTATTGTGCGCGTTCATAACGTCGGCTGTAAGAATACGCCCTTCCACTTTTTTTGCCTCGAATCCCTCGAAGCTGCATTCCAGTTCTGCCGGCTCTTCGGGATTGAGATTACATATCGAGATATGTATTTTGCCGGACTCGTCCTTCGAGGCCGACGCCGAAATTCCCGAAATTTTTTCCGAGCCGTTTTTATACGGATTACAGACAATATCGCTGGGCAGCAGCTTCGCCCCCTGATGGACCTTATACATCTCGAATACATAATACGTAGGCGTAACAATCATCTTTTCGCCTTTTGTAAGGACCATCGCCTGCAGCACGTTATTGGTCTGGGCGATATTGGCCATCCTGACCCTGTCGCAATTCTGATTGAATATGTTCAAAAAGCACCCCGCGACAACAGCGTCCCGCAGTGTATTTTGCTGATACAGGAATCCCGGGTTCTGACCTTTTTCCGGGTCCCACCACGTCCCCCATTCATCGACGAAAAGGCCGATGCGCCCCTGGTTGTCGTATTTATCCATTATTTTTTTGGCCCTTTTAATCATAACATCAAGACGAAGGGTGTTCTGAAGCACCTTGAACCATTCGGATTCATCAAAAACAGTCGCTCTGCCCTTTCTGTCCCAGTTTCCCGAAAAGACATAGTGATGCAAGCTGATGGCGTCCATTTGTTTGGCCGCGTTTTTCAAAACCACATCGAGCCAGTGATAATCCGCCCCGCCCGGTCCGCACGCCACCTTGGTTACATGATTACCGGGATAATTCCTTACGTACGTCGCATAGCGCTTGAAAACGTCCGAATAATATTCAGGCGTCATATTCCCGCCGCATCCCCAGTTTTCGTTTCCTATTGCGAAATACCTGACCTTCCACGGCTTATCCCTCCCGTTAGCCCGTCGCAAATCCGCCATCTCGCTTTTTCCCGCAAACGTCATATATTCGACCCAGTCCTGCATCTCTTCGGGCGTTCCTGAGCCGACGTTTCCGCTAATATACGGCTCACACCCAAGCATCTCGCACAAATCCATAAATTCGTTCGTACCGAAATGATTGTTCTCCGTAACCATCCCCCAGTGAGTATTGACCATCGCTGGCCTTTTATCCATAGGCCCTACGCCGTCCCTCCAGTGATATTCGTCCGCGAAGCAGCCGCCCGGCCAGCGTATAACCGGCACTTTAATCTTCTTCAGCGCCTCGACAACATCGGTGCGAATACCGCGGATATTGGGAATCTTCGAATCCTCGCCTACCCAGTAGCCCCCATAAACACATCTTCCAAGGTGCTCGGAAAAATGCCCGTAAATCTCCGGCCTGATAGTGCCCTTTGCCTCATCGACGTGAATAACCATCCTATTGATGCTATTGACCTCTGCTGTCTGTCCAGTCTCGCCAAAAACCACTGGATTGGCCAACCCGAACAACACTGTCAAACCGATTCTGACCGCCAAACCCCTGTAAAACATAATTATCCGTCCTTTCCCTTTTTGAATTTCTGATATTTAACGCCTGATTATACTACAGGACCTTCTAAATATAATAAGAATGCCATATTTTTGACGATTCTGCAACACTTATAAGGCATTTTCTTATATTGCTGCCGGTATATTCATTAGAGTTGAATTACAGAATTGTTTTAATGATGCTGTAAGAAATGCGACATCTTACCGTTTGAAATAGTGTGGCTGGCATTGAACTTAGTGCATTTTTTATACGGCCCCGGCCCAAAATGGCCCATTCACCTCATTCCAATAATGCCCGAATGTTTGACATTATGTGCAAACGGCCGTTATATTATTGTTCATACCAGAAATTGGCGCCCGTAGCTCAACTGGATAGAGTGCCGGACTTCGAATCCGAAGGTTGCAGGTTCGAGCCCTGCCGGGCGCGTTGGGCAGGATAATATTTAAAGGTCCGAGCGGAAGGAACCCTGCCGGACCGACGTGTTTTACTTGCGCGCTTCTCGACGACTCAGAGCTGCTGTCCGGCCGGCTGATTTCCCAGCGACGCCAGAGCGGCAAACTGGTCTTCCACCATCTCGAAAATCCCGTCAAGGGCAGTAATAGAAAAGATACCCTTCGTTGCCGCCGCCACATTGCAAAGCACCAGCCGGTGGTCGCAATCTATCAACAGCTTGCGCAGTTTAAGCAGCTTCGACAAACTTGACGATGTAACAATATCCACATGCGAAAAATCAATCACAACATCGCAATTGCCCCTCTCGCGGACCACCTCGGTAGTGTTTTTAAGCTCCTCGTTTAAACCCGGCTCCGCGGGAGCGTCAACAAGAATCACGTTTTCCGCTAAATCCTGAATCCCCATATTTTTGCTCCTTTCCGGCTGCGGCCGTCTTTTCAGCATCGACGAAGGCCGCAATGTTGGTCAACCCCCATGCTTTGCTTCGCAAAGCGAATCAGCGGGGGCTAAGCTGCTTTATATAAATTATGCCATTCAAGATAACTTCTTACAAACCCCTAACGAATCTTTCGTCAATTTCGACCGGCAAATTTACTGAAAAATCGCTCAATCGAACAAATATCCATTAAATATTTCCCACAACAGATATTTTATAGGACTGTTCCATGAATAAGTAAAAAGTGTCAGCTTTTTGCTTATTTGCGGATTACATCTTCTGATACGCTGTCCCAGCCGCCTCCGAGGGCCTTATAAAGCGCAATCACATCCGTGGACAGGTTGCGGGTGCTCTGCACTAAAGCGTCTTCGGAACTGTACAAAGAACGCTGTGCATCAAGGACGCTGAGGAACTCCGTCTGGCCCTCAGTATAGAGTTCGGTGGAAATCGCTACCGCCTTGCGATTAGCCGTCACGGCATCGATAAGTGATTTATTTCGCAGTTGCTCTTTGTCGTATGCCACGAGTGCATTTTCAACGTCCTGAAGGGCCGTCAAGACGGTTTGCCTGTAATTGAGCATTGTTTGCTGCTGGAGGGCCTTTTGTACCTCGATATTTGACCAGACCCTGCCCGCACTAAAAATCTGCCAGTCCGCAGACGGGCCGAAAGACCACGCTCGCTGCGACAATTGCAGATTCCCGGGTCTGTCGGCCCGGATGGAAATCGAGCCGGCCAGATTAAACTTCGGGAACAAATCGGCGACGGCAACGCCTATCAGGGCAGTGGAGGAATGGATTTGCGCCTCGGCCCGCCTGATGTCGGGCCGGCGGCGAAGTATTTCCGAGGGCAGTCCCGTCGGCACTTCGGGAGGCGTAACGGGTATCGACGAGACAGACGACAGTTCTTCCAGCAAAGACGCGGGCTCCTGACCGAGCAGAACGCTTATATTGTAAATCGCCTGCTGTGCCGAGGTCTCGATCACCGGGATTTGTGACAGCGTTGTCGCGACCTGTGCATTAGCATTTGCGACGTCCAACGCGCTGACGAAGCCGCCTTCGAAACGTTTACGGACCACCTCGGCACTTTGCTGCTGCGTGCTCAGATTATTCCGGGCAATAATTATTTCCTGCTGATAGCCGCGAAGCTGGACGTAGTTCAACGCGACTTCGGACACAAGGATCACCAGAACGTCGCGCCGGTCTTCGATTGATGCCTGAACGTCCGCCTTCGCCGCCTCGATACTGCGTCTTGTGCCGCCGAAGAAGTCCAGCTCCCACGCGGCATCCAAACCTGTTGTGAACAGATTGCTCGTTATTGCAGCGGCCCCTCCTGAACGATTGCGTGTATAGCTGGACGTAGCGTCGGCCGAGGGCCAGAAACCTGAGCTGACCACGCCGAGCGTCGCCCTGGCCTGACGAACCCTCTCTTCGGCCTGCCTGAGGTCCAGGTTCGATTCTATCGCCCTTTCGACCAATGAGGTCAGGTTGGGGTCGTTAAATTCGGTCCACCATTGAATCAGTATTTTTTCCGCCTGCTTGGCACCATGCGGTCCGATTTGTCCCACCCATTCCGGCGGAACATTCGGCTCCGGCGGATGGTAGTTGGGGCCTACCATACAGCCGCTTTGCAGAAGCAGCCAGCCGCACGACAAGCACAGCAGTAAGCTCTTAACCCTGTAATATCCCTCGTTCATTCGTAGCGCAATGCCTCAATCGGGTCCAGGCGAGACGCCTTCCAGGCCGGGTAGTAGCCGAAGATTATTCCCACGCCGGCAGAAACAACGACCGATGCAACAATGGCGGCGACGGACGTCTCAGTGGGCCAGTGCTTGAAATAAGTTATAAGCCAGGAGCCGCCGCAGCCCACCAGGATACCGATTATACCGCCTGCCAGGCACAGGACCACGGCTTCAATCAGGAACTGGCGAAGGATGTCTTTCGCCCTGGCACCGATGGCCATACGCAGGCCGATTTCCCGTGTCCGTTCCGTCACCGACACCAGCATTATGTTCATTATCCCCACGCCGCCGACAATCAATGAAATGCAGGCAACGGCCAGCAAAAGATTGGTCATCATCATCGTTGTCGAAGATAGTGCGTTTCTCATCTCCGTCATATTTCGAATGTTGAAATCGTCGTTCTTGGGGTCGCGAATGCGATGTCGCTCCCGCAGCAAATCGGTTATCTGTGTTATTGCCAGCGGTATATCGGAAGAGGAACGTGCTGCGACCATAATCCGGTCCACGTTGGTGAACCGCACCGGCTGGGGATTGTCCATCGCCTGTGTATCGGAGGGCACGGGGTAGAGACCCGCCTGAGAACCGGGATATAACTGACTGGTAGAGCTCGAAGATGAGCTGCTGCTGCTCGAGGCCGTTTCTGTTGACGAAGAGTTCCCGACCCGAAATTTAATGGTGGTCCAGGGGGCCAGAACAATGTCGTCCTGGTCCATACCCACCATATTGGCGCCTTTGGCGCTGAGGACCCCTAAGACCTTGAAGGACACGTTCAGGACACGAATTTCCTTGCCTACGGGGGATTGGTTCTGGAAAAGCTCGCGGACGATGGTCTGGCCGAGAAGGCAAACTCTTGCTGCGTTACGGACGTCCCTGTCGGTAAAAACTTCACCCTCGGCCAAATCCGTCCAACCCTGGACTTTGAGGTAATCGGCGGTTGTGCCGTAAATGTTCATAGGTATCCAGTTGCGGTCCTGGTAAACTACCTGTCCGCGGGCACGAACGATAGGTGCAGCGGAAAGAACAGCAGGACATTCACGAATAATTGCGTCGCAATCCTGGGGGGTAAGCGTAAGGGAGCTTCCCGCTCCGAAGCCGATGCCGCTGCTTGTTGCGGCGCCCGGCAAAATAAGAATGGTGTTGGCGCCCATCCTCGCAATGGTATCTTTAATGGCATTCGAGGAGCCGCTGCCGATTTCCATCATCGCAATAACGGCGCCCACGCCGATTATTATGCCCAGCATCGTAAGCGTCGTCCGCATTGGGTTTCTGCGGATTGCCCTCAGCGCCGTGCGTAATATCCGAACCAGGCGAAACAATCTCATTGCGAACCTCCCGGCATCGGGTCTGAGGTCTCGGACTGCCCATCCACGATTAAGCCGTCGTGTATGCGAATCAGCCGCTGGGCATACCGGGCAACCGAGGGGTCGTGCGTTACGACAATAATGCTAATGCCCTGCTCGCTGTTCAACTGCTGAAGCATTCGAAGGACCTCCTCGCTGGTTTTGGAGTCAAGGTTACCTGTCGGCTCGTCGGCAAAAACTATCGAAGGATTATTAATCAATGCCCTGGCGATTGCAACCCGCTGCTGCTGCCCGCCGGACAATTTGAAGGGTTCGTAATTCAGCCGGTCGCCAAGCCCGACCTTCTTAAGCAACTCCACCGCCCTGCGCTGGGCGTCATGGTCCGAAAGAACCTCCCTCGTATATGACAGCGGCATTACGACGTTCTCCAGCGCGGTTGTCCGGGGAAGCAGGTTGAAATTCTGAAATACGAAACCGATTTTGTGATTTCGCAGAAATGCCCGCTGGTCGGCGGACAAATGGGATATCTCCCTGCCTTCGAACCAGTATTCACCCGAAGTGGCGTGGTCGAGGCATCCTAAAATGTTCATCAACGTGCTTTTACCCGACCCCGACGCCCCCATCAGGGCAACAAATTCTCCTTTTTTAATGGACAGTGTAATACCCTTGAGTACCGGCGCCTCAATATCCCCCATATAATAGGTCTTGCGGATGTCTTTTAATTCAATCAATTCCATAATGCCCGCTGTCGCTCGCTGATACGAACCTTCGGTACTTACTGGCGTTGTCTCTGCCCCTGACCCTGACCCTGCCCCTGACCTTGTCCTTGTTCCTGACCTTGCCCCTGCTGTGCCGGTCTGGTTCGCCTAAACTGTGGGGTAAACGGATTAACCGTGCCGGTATTGCCGGCTGCCTTTTGCTGTTCTCCATCTACGACTTCGAGTCCTTCTTTAAGCTCGTCGTGCGGTGAGTTTGTCTGCACCTCAGTCATAGTCCCATCGCTGACACCGGCAAGAACTCTGACTGGGCGAACGAAGCCGTCTTGTTTTACCCAAAGCAACGCCAATTTGTAATTTGATGCCTTCGGAGAGCCCTGCTGATGATTTTTTGAGGTGTTTGGGCCCTGTTCGGCTGAATTATCCTCCGATACCGAACGAAACTCCGGCGCCACCTGCTCCGGCCTGGGCTGCCATCTTAAGGCGGCATTCGCAACCTCCAGAACATTGTCTTTTCGGCTAACCTCGAAATTAACGTTTGCAGTCAGATAAGGAAGCAGCTTGCCGCTGGAATTGTCCGCAATAACCTCGACGGTGTACGTGACGACGTTCTGCGTCATAGTTGCGTTAAGCCGAACTTTGCCGACCTCGCCTTTGAACACCCGGTCCGGATATGTTGAAACAGTGAAAGTCACCGCCTGACCCGGATAAATATTTCCTATGTCGGCCTCGTTGACGGCCACCCATACCTGCATTCGCCTGAGGTCCTTGGCAATGAGGAACAAGCTCGGTGTGTTCAAGCTGGATACGACCGTCTGGCCGATGTTGACCCTGCGGTCAATAATTACTCCGTTTACCGGCGACTTTATGGTGCAGTATTCAAGATTGCGTTCCGCTTTTTGAAGGGTCGCCTCGGCCTGGGCAACAGCCGCCTTTGCCTGTAAAATAGATGCTTCGCCGACCGATACGTTGGCTTTGGCGATTTCATAAGCGGCCTTGTAGGAATCGTATGTGCTTTTGGCCAGCGCCTCGGACGGCCCCAGTTTCTGGGCCCTGTCCCAGTCCAGTTGCGCCTGGTTGAGTTTTGCCTTGAGCTGCAAAAGACCGGCCTCCGCGCTTTCGACGCCGGCTTTGGCCTGTTCCAGTTGGGCAGTGGCCTGGGCAACGTCTGAGGCGTAAACCGTATCGTCAATCCGTGCCAGTACCGTGCCCTGGCCCACGTTCGAGCCGTAATCTATTGTATTTCCTTCCTCGTCTGTGCCAAAAGCAATGACCTTACCCACAACCTGCGCACCAATGTCCACAAGCTCTTCCGGCTCAACGGTCCCGGTCGCGCTGATAGTCGCAACGATGTCGCCCCGCGTTACCTCAGTAAGGCGGAAAACGGTGTTTTTGGCCTCTCCCCTGTGAAAATACCACCATGCAAAGACAATTATTGTACCTGCGATAATAATCAACAAAAGCGTTTTTTTCATAAAAAAGTCCTATCGAATTAATCATATCTTATACGTTTATAAGACGGTTAGTTCTCAAATCATATTGCTGCATTATGTAAAAAAAAAGATAAACATTAGTCCTTGGCCATCAATAAGTTATCGGCATTTATACATCTCGACTTACCCTCCCTCGACGGCTTGACATATCAGTTTTATAGAAGTCCTGCGACTGATAAAAAAGCAGAAAATGAGTGAAAAAAGCGATTAGGACTTATGCTCAGAACGGCCAGCCGGCGGGACACTTGTCCGCCCAGTAGCCGGCGAAGAGACAGAAATCGGTAAAATCCACGCTGCTGTTGTGGTCAAAGTCGGCGCTCAAATTTGAACCTGTCTGGAGCCACTGGTTACAAAATACGTCGAGGTCGTAGATATCGACAATACGAGTAACTTTGACGGCGATGTCTTTGGTAAAATCAGGCAGCGTATATGTCAACTGCCCTGAAACCGAGTTCGCATAACCCGATGCAATAATTCCGCCTGTGCCCCACGTGGAATAAACATCAACGATGTATGTCCCGTCATCGAGTCCTTTGGCGATAACCGACTCGTTATGGAATGTACCGTTATCTATCAGCCCGTATTGGCTGTTGGTGTCATAAATCCAGAAATAGCCCCGCTGTTTGCCTACAAGCCCCATAGAGCCCAGAGGTGAGACATTGCTGGGAGTGAATTCATAGCCGGTTATATTAAACCAGTCCAGACCAGTGTTCTCTATCTTTACGGATTGCTGACCTGCCGACAGCGGGACCGAAATTATAAAATTGTTTGAATCGGCGGGATATGTTCCTGAAAAAATCTGGTTACCATTGACAAGCACACGCAAGCTGTTAGCGGTCCAGTTGGCGGTACTTTGCACGTGGATTTTCAAGGCGCCTGAGGACGGCATGTTCAGATGGAAATTGGGGTCCGACCTGACGCCATATTGATCTTTTGAAGTACCATGGAGATATCGGGAAAGGTTTCCCATCCCCGGGAAGTAATTGCCTTGTAGGTAAAATACCGTTTGCGTGGAAACCGCCCAGAAATCGGTGAGGACCGGATTTGCAAAGTATGCCTCGTTTCCGGAAGCGGCTCGCTGAGCCCTGGTCAGATTGCAGTCGGCGAGATTTTCGCCGGCGGCATAAACCGAAAGCGGCGTATATACGCCATAAAGATTACAGGGGTCTATGTAATTGTCCCACCACCACAAATGTCCGCTGCTTTTGGCGAAAAAAGCACTCCAGATGCCGTTATGCATCTCCAGACCTTCTTTTAGCTGTGTCGCGTATGGCTCCGGCTGGGTACTGCCTTCGGGGCCTCCGCCTAACCCGAATTCGGCCATAAGCACTGGTTTGTTGAAGTCCGCCAAGCTCAAAGCCGTTTGCTCGAACGTGCGGATAGTATCGTTTCCGTAGTAATGCATCTGAACCAGGTTGATATCGGGAAGATTCCAGAGGTTTTCAAAGCCGGCGCCATGACTGCTGGTAGTAACCGGGTGTTCAAACGCGTCAATACTGCGAATATAAGATGCCATTGTGTTGTGCCACGTTACGACGGTTGCCGGCTGGCTTTTCCAGCCGTTGGTCCATTGGACTTCGTTGAATAATTCCCAGGCGTAAATTGCCGGTGAATAACCCCAGCGGGCGACGATGTAGCGGTATTTATTTTTTGTAAATTTTATAGCGTCGGCGTTGGTGAAGTACTGACAGGGGTCAGACAAGAAACCGCCCGGGTTAGCAGAGTTATAAGGATTGTTTGCCCAGTCAGAATCGGTGTCTGTGCTGACCTGGCCGTGATGCTGAAGGCAAAACTGGATGGCGACATCGTTTTGTTCGGCTATTTCGACGTATCTATCCATCCGCAGCGAGGTCTGCAAAGACGGCTTTCCCACGCCCTGGAAATAAGTAGTGCCCCAGAGGCCGATTTTCCATTCGAGGGCAACTCCCATATCACTGCCGTAAGGGCAGCTCCACAGCCGGACCCAGTTTGCGCCGGCACCGTGCAGCTTTTTGAGGTAATAATCCCAGCCATAGATTCCACCAAAATTCCAGCCGATGTTCTGGCCGATATTGAGACGAGTATCGCCATTATCGTATTTCAGAAATTCGTGATTATTGGGATCAACCTTGATAAAGCCCTTTTTGCCGCTTTCCTGGCAGGTGAAAGAACCGGAAGTTATTGCGGTCGCTGTGCCGTCAACATCTTTTACTTTGATATCGCAGGTATATGAGCCGAGCTGCGACGGTGCGAACCTCGCCTTCCAGGATATCGCACCAGCGGTAGTATAATGTTCAGGATTGCTCCCCGATACGGTATATGCCTGGTAATAAAAAGCCGGAATTGTCACATCGGCCCCGCCGGGCTGATGAAAAGTTACCGTAACGTCGGCCTCGCAGGGGTCAAAAGGATCGGTGTATGTCCGTGACAGCGTGAAAGTTAATTCGTATTTCTGGTATCTGCCTATAGTAGAGCTGTTTTGCGAAATGCTGTTTATTGTGGTGGCCCCGGCCTGGCTGATAATGACGGCCAGAAGCAATAAAATCAGGTGTGCATATTTAAAACACTCATTTTTTCTCAAAATACATCACCCGTCCGGAAACTTAAAGCAGTCATTTTCCAAACTATGTTTTATTATATCACAAAACAAACGCTTTTACCAGCATTTTATAAAAGAAATAGCCCCGAGGCCCTTATCAGGCCCCGGGACTACCTCGCTTTTATCCGCTTGTGACGGATAGAATCAAACAAGTCGGTCGAAATACTTAACTATTACTCGCCGCAATCGCCTCCGATGCAGGTGCCGCCTTTCTTTTCCGCCCTTGTCCAGTCCGGCTTTGGACCCGGGAAGTTGGTAACCTGATATTGCTGCTGCTCAATTTCGGAAAGCTTCGGCTCCTCGACCACGAACGGCGTAATAAAGACCACAAGCTCGCTATTGACGACATCTTCGCCTTCGAATCTGAACAGATATCCGAGTATGGGGATATCGCCGAGCAGCGGAATCTTGTTGACGGCCTTAATGGCTTCCTTTTTGCGCATGCCGCCCAGCACGACTGTCCGGCCATTGTCAATCAGAAGCGTGGTTTGAGCGGTTCGTTTATCAACGATAGGCACCGGGTATTCAAAACCACCGCTTTGCGAGAAAGTTACGTCGCCGGTCTTGACACTGAATTCCGGCACAACTTTGAGCCGTATTTTTTCATCCCGGGTCAGGTGCGGTGTAACCTTCAGCATAACACCGATATTCTTGAAGCTGGTCGAACCGATGTTGCCGCCGCCGGATGTCTCGGTGAGCTCCTGATAAGGGATTTCAGAAGTAATCTCGATTTGAGCGGTCTCATTGTCCAGAACGAGTATTCTCGGATTGGCCAGCAGTTTGGCGTTAACCAGGTTCTGCTGCGCCCTGATGAGCACGTCAATATCGAGATTATTTTTAAGCCAGCCGAACTTGAGAAGGCCGCTGGTGCCGGCGGTCTTGCCGGTTGCGCCGGTGAATACGCCTGTCGTGAACGGGCTGGTATCACCGGTAGGATTGGCGCCCAATGTTCCCGGTGGTATGACGGCCTCGCCGCCGGAGTAATATTGGGTATTCCGCCCTGCGTTCCACTCGACGCCCAGGTCGAGCTTGTCCGTACAGGTAATATCGTAGATTCTCGCCTCGACGAGTATCTGCGGCGTAATACGGTCGATTTCCGCGATGAAGGTGTCTATAGCTTTAATCTTACTCTCGGTATCGGTAACGATTATGTTGCTGGTCCCGGGGTTGGTCGATATGGAGCCGCGCTGAGAGATGAACTTGCTCAGGGCTTTTTCGACTTCCTTAATATCGGCGTACGTGATGCGATATATTTTATTGACCAGCTTTTCGGCCTCCTGTGTGATTTCTGCCGCAGGAGCTATTCTAATCATATTCTTGCTCATCACGTAATCATAACCGTTGGCAGCAAGAATATTTCTCAGCGCCTCTTCGAGCGGAACGTTGGTGAGCTTGGCGGTTACCGTCCCGGTGACTTTGGGACTCTTTACGACGTCAACGTCGGCCTGCTCGGCCATAATCCTTACCACGTCGTCGATGGGCGTGTCCCTGAAATCCACGCTTATTCTCTTCTGCATTCGCTGCTCAAGGGTCGTGAGAATTTCCGCCTTGACCCCGTTTGGTTCTTCCTCCCTGGTAACCACGGCAGCCATGCAGGGCGACAGCATAAACACCCCTATCGCCAGAAAACACATTGTTTTGAAACTGCTTGACATTTTCATATTTGCCCCTTTCTAAACTGTATTTTACTTATCTCCTTTTTGTTTATTTCCCTTATTAATGTTCAACTTTTTGTGTCCAGGTTTCGTCTCCCTTGGTAAATTCAACGCTGTCGGAGTTGATTTTTACGACCGTTGCCCCCTGGACGACGTCACCTGCGGTGACGATTCGGTCGCCGACAACGGCACAGGGATTATCCTCGCTATATACAATTCCTTTTACTACGGGCCTGTCAGGTGTCTCCTTGGATTGAGCCGTTGAACCGAAAACCATCGGGTCGCGGAGGTTCTCAGGATATACAGGCGGCAGCTCCCAGTCGACTTTGCCGCCGAAGGCAACGCTTGACGAAGCATTACTATTACCCTTGTTTTTCACCGACTTTCTGCCGGTTGTTCCTAACGGGTGCATCAAAACCACAATGAAAACTATTAACAAAACCGGCATCAGCAAAATCATCGCTTTATGTCTTCCGGCATTGACCGTGGCGCCCGGTTTTGGAGCCAGGAGTTTTCCTTTTAATTTCTCCAGGATTTTCAAACCCGGTATCCGCATAGCAGATTTAGACAGCGTTTCCTGTTTGAGCTGCTTTACCGTTGAGCGTGCGGGTGCAGGTGGAAAATGTGGTTCCTGCCTGGTCACGGGCGGCTCATAAACCTTCGGCACGGGTGCCGGCGGCTCATTAATCTTCCGGACTGGCGCCGGCGATTCGCTAATCTTCTTGGGGGACACCGGCGGCTCGGAAACCTTCTGGACGGGCGCCGGCGCTGCAGGAATATCTTGTTCCGGCTGCGGAACAGTATGCTGACGAAAATCCGCAGGAACCGGCTTCGGCTCATTATGTTTTGCAGGGGCTGGTGCCGGAGAAGCGGGTGGAGTATTGGTATGGGGAACATTCTTTCCGGGAATTTGGATGCCCGTGAATATCTTCGAGACCTCTTTCTGTAATCCCGCCTTTCTCTTAAACATTGTTCGCCCCTTCTTTCGACTCGGCAGTACCTTCACCGGATTGTTCTGCGGATGAACCGGTGTCTGCCGCCAGCGGAATCAGTTCCGGCTGCTCCGTGTCAACGGGATTCTCACCCTCAATCTGCTGCTGACAGGCAGCTTCGCCGGATTGCTCTGCGGATGAACCGGTGTCTGCCGCCAGCGGAATCGGTTCCGGCTGCTCCGTGTCAACGGGATTCTCACCCTCAACCTGCTGCTGACAGGCAGCTTCGCCGGATTGCTCTGCGGATGAACCGGCATCTGTCGCCTGTGGAATCGGTTCCGGCTGCTCCGTGTCAACGGGATTCTCACCTTCAACCTGCTGCGGTGAGCTGACCGGTTCAGACGTATCAGAAACGTCAGCGTCCTGGGCAGCTTCAGCGGC
Source organism: uncultured Pirellulales bacterium (assembly GCA_964536225.1). Lineage (GTDB taxonomy): Bacteria > Planctomycetota > Phycisphaerae > Sedimentisphaerales > Anaerobacaceae > Fen-1362. The sequence continues at coordinate 8,710 of CAZHVR010000020.1, read as the reverse complement.
GGCCCGGACATCTTCGGAGGAATCCCCGTCGGTTTCAGCCGTCTCTGCTCCGACCGCCTGGACGTGGGCCTTGCCGTAAAGGACTTCGTCAACGAGCCGTCTATATTCAACGGCCCCCTTGCTGTCCGGTGCGTAGGTAAGAACGCTCTCGCCGGCGCTTGGCGCCTCTGCCAATCGGATATTTCTATGTATGACGGTATCGAATACCAAGTCGCCGAAAAATTCACGCATCTGCTGCTGAATCTGTCTGGTAAAAACCAGACGGTCTTCGACAAAAGTCAGCAACAGCCCGGTAATTTTTACCTTGCATGGATAAAAGTGCTCCTGGATAATTTCACAGGTCTCAAACAACTGCTTAAGTCCCTCCATTGCGTAGTAGTGCACCTGGACGGGAACTATAAGGTCCGTGCTGGCTATCAGCGCGTTGAGCGTAAGTATGCCAAGCGAAGGAGGACAGTCGATAACACAGACGTCATAGCGGTCTTCTATCGTTCTGAACTGCTCGCTGAGCATAAACTCTCTGCCGCTCACTGCACCGAGGTCAAGTTCCGCGCCTGACAATAAAACGTTGCTGGGCGCCACATCGATGTTTTCGAGCTTGCTACGCGCTATCACGCTGGCTATCGGCACATCGACATCAATCAAAGCATTGTATATGGTCTTGGCAAATGAAGTGGGGTCACAGCCCACGCCGAGGGTTGCGTGCCCCTGAGGGTCAAGGTCAACTATGAGCACCCTGTTACCCTTCTGTGCAAATGCGGCGGCCAGATTGACCGTCGTGGTCGTCTTGCCGCATCCACCCTTCTGATTTGCTATCGCAATTACTCTCATTTTTCGCAACTCAAGAATCGTTAACCTGTTTCCCCCGAACCTCGTTTTTTATCTATTTCAGCTTCGCGTCCGTTTCCTGACAAAAATGGAAAGGTCCATATCCACCTTGTGCTCGGTCTCACTTTGTCTTCCACGCGACAATTTGAACCTGTCAATGAATACCACCGGCCGATGCCTCTCAAGGGTATTCAGAAAAGTGGCAAACTGCCTGAAATCCGACTCAAAGGTTATTTCAATAAGGTTTTCCTGAATATTTTTGGATTTAAGCTGGTCGCTGCTCTTGACCTGGTCAGAGGTCTTGACGGCAAAGGAGCTAACCTGTTTTTCGGCGGCGATTCGACTGATAGCAAAGGTCAGGTTGGCGGACTCCTCATAATCGGCAGTATAATCGCCCAGTTTGTTTTTCAGCGTTTCGACTTCTTCTGCCAACCTCTTCTTATTCTCCTCGTTGGCAGCATCAACCGCCTCTTCGTATATCTGGAGCTTTTCTGCCGACTTCTTTGCAAGCTCTGACTTGGTTTTCAGCTGAGGAGCCATAATGAAGAAATAGGCAATGACAAACAGCACCAGACAAACCGTCCAAACCAGAGCCATTGTCAAAACATATTTTCTATAAACGCGCATCACTTTCGGCTACACTCCCGGCTTGAATATACAGTCAATGTCATACGTAACAACGTCGCGACCATCGAGGATATCATGCCCCTGCGAAGCAATTACGATGTCTTCGAGCTTGGGGCCGAGAAAATCTGACTCACGCATACGATCGCGAAATTTCTTGACTTCGAGGTCGCATTCAATCGTCGGCTCTCCGCTGACTCGCAGCTTCAGGGTCCTGACAAAAACGTTGGCCTCGGGCTTTTTCGAGCCGACCTTGGTGATGCCCTTGCGCTTCATTGACTCTTTCCTTACCTCAAGATTGGTAATAACCACCGACTCGGGCAGGTTTTTCACAAGGGTCACCAGGATAGGCGACCACTGAATATGCCTGTGTATCGAGGAGGACACATCAGCCAGACCGCTGTTTAAATCGGACTTTTGTTTCTCGAAGGATTCCCTGAGTTTCAGGGCGTCAGACAGACGCTTCGTCTGCGCCTCAAAGCTGGATATATTATCTGCCTGAACCGATATTATTATTTCATTGCGAATATAGAATCCCACTATAAGTATCGCCACAAGCGCCGGCACGGCAAACGTGGCGACAAAAATCACGACACCCTGCGGTTTCGTTCTGACCGGAAGATTCTGTCCTTTTAACAAATCTATCGTAAACATATCAGACCGTCCTCATCGCAAGTCCTGCAGCTACCGCCATTGTCGGACCGTCTGCCTGAATCAGGCCCAGGCACTGCCGACCTACGCTGCACCGCATCGAGTCGAATGGGTTCCACAAAATCGCCTTTACGGGCAATTTTTTATTGAGGATGTCCACGAAACCCTTGACCATTCCGAAGCCCCCGCACACAAGTATCCGCTCAACCGGGGACGATTTAGCCTGTGCGCTATGGTAACGCAGGGTCTCGGCAACATCGTTGATAAGCTTTTGACAGGCCTTTTCCAAACTGAGTCGAAGATTCTCCTCGGGTATTGCCGGCCCGGCGGAACCGTAAATATTCTTCATAACGATTTCAGGCGATACATTGGTTTCGCCGGCTATCTGGGCGACAATGTCTTTACCCGCGTAAGGCACCGTGCGGACAAAGGGAAGGTTATTCTCTCCCATTACCGCCAGCGTTGTGCAGGACGCCCCGACGTCAAGTATTGCCGAGGTGCCCGTCTGCTCACTGTCTTTTTTACTTTCGCCAAGACAGTTGAGCAGGGCCAGACCATCGACATCCATCAGCACACAATTCAAAGACGCCTTTTCCGCAATCCGGGCCTTCCTCTTTATGACCTGGTTGGTAGCAGCCACAAGAACGCCGGCGACACTCTCTTGCTGTGCGCCGCTTTCCACGATTTGATAATCGACTACTCCGTCATCCACGTTGAACGGACAAACCTGCGATGCTTCAAGCCGAACTGCTCCTTCAAGCGCTTCCGGCGCCAGGGGAGGAAACCTGAAGTTCCGTACGGCAACCTCTGGTCCCGAGACACTGCATACTGCCAGCCGTGTGCGGGGTTTTGCCGAAGCCAGGCATTTTTGCACCGCCTTGATGGCATTATCACTTTTCGACGCACCGTCGCCGTTGCTCTGTTCTATGTCACTTATACCGGCTGCGATGACTGCAAAACCTTTATTGTCCCTGTGAAGCTGAACCATCCTGACAGCCGATGAGCCGATGTCCAGCCCCAGCACATCATACTCTTTCAAGCCCAGAAGTCGTCTCCACTTTGACTTCATATAATGAATCCAACCCTTTCTCTGAACAATCCACGTAAACACAAAGTCATCTATACAATCGCTGATGTGATTCAACATTAGCTGCTACCCCTTCATCGGCTTAACACAAATTGCGTTTAACGTATAAATTGCAATAACCGGACAATACAGCATCGGCAAACCGAACCTTAATCCCGCGTCCCATAAATAACGGGCAAAACTTTCGAAAACACCGATTTGCGGCCTTCTGATAAAACCGGCTGGCTGGATGATAAAGCTGCGCCATACTCGATGCTGCCATCTATGTAAAATTTAAAACCCCCCTTGAAGTTATCGGTCGTTATATTAACAACGCAGCGATGCGAGGCACTTTGCAAATCCATCCCCCACCTGCAGACACAGTCCCCCTTTTCAGCCCAAAAGCACAGTTTGCTCAAAAACAACACACGATAAAACATAAGAAACGCCGGGTGAATCAACAAATCACAAAACACAAATCTCAAATAAGGACCAAATTATCCAAGTTCCAATTCTCAAAACGGCTGCCGTCTGTGGTTTTGGTAATTGGTGCTCTGGATTTGGAATTTGTTCGGGATTTGTTGTTTGTAATTTGGTGCTTGTTTGTGATTTTCTGTATGAAAGCCGGAAGTGACAGGAAACAGCTTTTAGGGTATTTCCGCAAATTTGCCTGTATTGTCGAGTGTCATCTTCCGCGGCGAGCGAGGCGGATCGCCGCTGGTCGATTTTACTGCGTCCACCGTAATCAGGTAATCACCGCTCTTTGAGAACTGTATTATGAAACTGTCATCGGTAAAATATTTTCCGTCGAGGTCTCCGCCGCCGGCGTTGAGGTTTACATCGAAGCCGAGGTCCTTCAGGGTCGTATTTGAGAAATCGTATCCTTTGCCCTTTTCCCTGACGTAGATATCAGCAGCGGTGCGGATGGTGACGGCCGTTGCCTTGCCCTCTGCCCATTTGTCGGCGTCGGCCCGGCCTTTCATATAAGGAATCGTCGCAATGGACAAAATAGCAATGATAACGATGATGAGTACCAATTCTATAACGGCAATTCCCTTCTCGAATCTGCCGTAGTTGGATGTCATTGCCTGCTCTCTCCTCAAACGTACACAGGTTATGTTATCCCTCTTCAATCCCGCATTGCGGCTTTTGTCCTGGACAGGGCACGAATTAACTGTCATACTCGGTAAATACGCCGTTTTGGTTGAACTCCATTCTCGCCGGCGACCTCGGCGCATCAGGATTTTCCGGGTCCACCGTGACAGTAATGGTATATGTCAGAGGGTCACCGTCGGTAATAGTAAACGTAAAATCCCCGTCGCTAAAATATTTTCCATTAAGGTCGCCGTCGGCAAAACCCAGTTGATTAAGTGTGGTAATGCTGTCATAACCACTCCAGTCCAGACCCTTCTCGGAATGAAGGGCGCGGATAGCCGTGCTGATAGCACTTATCATCGATTTGCCTTCCGCCCACTTGGCCGCATCGGTTCGGCCCCTCATATACGGAATCGCCACGGTTGACAAAATCCCGATTATTAAAAGGACAACCATCAGCTCAATTAGCGTAAAGCCGCTTTTCGATTTTATTTTCGCGTATATCATCATATCAATCAACCTCTGGTCGAAGAATCAAGATGGGGGCGATAACGCCCCCACCTTTTAAGCACAAAACTATCTCTGCAAAACTTGAGATTAGCCGCCTGCGGCTAACTCTGTGAAATCACCATTCTGGTCGAGTTCCATATGGTCAGGCGTTGTCGGTCCTTCGGCTGCAGTACTCGGCCCAACGGTGATGGTGTATGTCAGAGGGTCACCGTCGGTAATATCGAACACGTAATCCGCCTGATTGAAGTACTTGCCCGTAAGATCTGTAGCGGCAAAGCCGAGCTGAGCAAGAGTGGTAATAGTCGAGTAATCATAGTCCGGACCTTTTTCGGCGTGAAGAGCGCGGATAGCCGTGCGGATACTACCGGCCGCTGCCTTGCCCTCAGACCACTTGGCCGCGTCGATTCTGCCGCGCATAATCGGTATGGCGACCGCAGCCAGGATGCCGACGATGAATATGACCACCATCAGCTCGATAAGTGTAAAACCTTTTCTGCTATTCATTTTACTTTCTCCTTAAAAACGGTTAATTTCCAAATTCCGACTTGTCACATTTCAAATCGGCCGAATCTCACTTTGACTTTACTACCTCCAACAAACGGCAGAGATTGCTTCGCTTCGCTCGCAATGACCTCGTGGCACGTTTTAGTGGACCTGGGCCGACATCGAGAAAATCGGCAGGTAAAGCGCCAGAATGACCGTCAATACAATCCCTCCGACCGTTACAATCATTATAGGTTCGAGCAGGCCGAGAATAGTGTTTATAGTAGAATCGACCTTTCGCTCATAATAATCACTGGTCCTTTCGAGGACCTGCGGCAGCGAGCCGCTTTCCTCGCCGACCTGAATCATCTTGACCACCATATTCGGGAAAAAGCCCGCCGTAGCCAAACTAAGCGAGACGTTCGAGCCCTGTACAATGTGCTCCCGGCTGCGGACAATCGCGTCCTTTATCACGTCGTTTTGGGTCATCGTGGCCAAAATGTCAAATACCTCGAGCACTGAAACGCCCGCTGACAGCAGCGTCCCCATCGTCTTGCAGAAACCGGCTACAAAGGCCTGACTGAAAACCTTTCCCATCAAGGGTATCCGCAGTGCGATTTTGGAAAAGAAGTAGTGGCCTTTTGGCGTCCTGGAAATTAAAACAGAGACAAATACAAGCAAAAACACCGAGCCGGCTATGTAGATGACGTTGAACCGCACAAAGTCGTAGAAACCCATAAAAGCACGGGTAAACGCGGGCAGCTGGCCGCCGAACTGGTCGAACATAGTGCGAAATCTCGGTATAATGAACGTCATAATCGCAATAACAATCAAAATTATGAAGCCCAACACAAAGATTGGGTAAGCCATCGCGCCTTTGACCTTTTTGGCTAATCGGTCACGGCTGTCAAAATGCTCGGCGACCCGTTTCAACGCCCCTGGAAGATTACCGCTGGTCTCGCCGGCAAGAATTATGGCCCTGGAGAGCTGGTCGAAAACCTTCGGAAATTCCGCGATGCCGCCGGAAAAATTCTCCCCTTTTCGCATCTTGTCCAGAATTCGCCGCAGGACTTCCTGAAGATGAAGGTTTTCGATGTCTGAGGAGATGGTCTCTAACGCGGTGGTAATGGGAATACCGCCCTCGACCATCGTGGTCAGCTGCCAGCAAAGCGCCGCAACGTCCGCCGATTTTATTCGTCCCCGCTTCTGCTTTTTCGGGGCCTGTTTAACGGTCTCCACTATCTCCTGGACAGAAACCGGAGTTAACCCTCGCTCACGAAGCCAGCCGATTACGTCATTGGCCGAATTGGCCTGTGTCAAACCGTCTTTCCGGGAACCCGATGTATCACACGCACAATATTTAAAGGTTCTCATTAAAATTATTCCTTACTTCGCTTTTCAATTTCCCTTCGCTGCGTTGCAAAATCATCATTTAAGCATCGTCCTTGCAGCAGCCGCGCTTTAGTAAAAAATCAGTTTCCCGGCTTCGGCTCATCCAGGGCCCCTACCGCCTTTTCCTGCTGCTCGGCCCCTATATCGCCGATATCTTCGCTAAACGTCACGCCGAGAACCTCTTCGGCGGTGGTCATTCCCTGAAGCATTTTCGTCACACCGCTTTCGAGAAGTCCGCCGAATCCCTTTTTCCTGGCCGCGGCCCTGAGCTGTATTTCGGACGCGCCGGCTATTACCAAATCCCGCATCTCATGGTCCATCACGAGAAACTCGAATATCGGCAATCGTCCGAAATATCCAGTATTTCCGCAGGAACTACAGCCCTTGCCGTGGCAGATTGTCGCATTTTTAAGCTTGCTCGAATCGATTTTGAGCCGCTTCAACACCTCGTCATTTAGCGTTACCGGCTCTTTGCATTTATCGCAAATCTTTCTGACCAGCCGCTGGGCAATCACAATATTCAGTGACGAGGCCAGCAGGTACGGCTCTATTCCCATATAAGCCAGTCGGCTCAGCGCACTGGGCGCATCGTTGGTGTGGAAGGTGCTTAGAACAAGGTGCCCCGTCAGGGACGCCTTTATCGCGATTTCCACCGTTTCCTTGTCCCTGATTTCTCCTATAAGAACTATATCAGGGTCCTGTCTGAGAATTGAACGCAGACAAGCGGCAAAATCGAGGTCGATCTCCGGCTTGACCTGGACCTGGTTAATCCCCTTAAGCCGGTATTCCACAGGGTCCTCAACTGTCGTGATATTCAGCGTCGGGTCCCTGAGGTAATTGAGACAGGCATACAGCGTGGTGCTCTTTCCGCTTCCGGTCGGCCCGGTCACTATCATAATTCCGTGCGGCTGGGACAGGGCCTTTTTCAGCACGGTCATAAGCTCGGGCTCGATTCCCAGTTTCCCAAGCTCGTGTGTCGCTGCAGACGAGTCGAGAATACGCATCACTATCTTTTCGCCGTATATTGTCGGAAGCGTCGAAACACGAACGTCTATGTCCCTGTTGGGCGCCCTTATCTTCAAGCGGCCGTCCTGGGGTAATCTGCGTTCGGCAATATTGAGCTTCGACAGTATCTTGATTCTCGCGAGGACGGCGCCCTGCATATGTCTGGCCGGGGGCACCATATCACGAAGCATTCCGTCTATCCTCATACGAACCGACATCGATTTTTCCTGCGGCTCGATATGAACGTCGCTGGCCCTGCTCTTTACCGCCTGGCTAAGCAGCAGGTCAACGAAACGAATGACCGGCGCCTTGGTTGCCGCCTCCTCATTGACACCGTCGCCGTCAACCGTTTCCTCGAGAATGGATTCGACCCTTTCGTCGTCCAAGTCCTCTCTGTCAACCTCGGTCTGGACCAGCTCCCTGAGACGCTGCTCCTCAACGTCGGAGCCGTGATAGATTACCTCGATGGCCCTGCGAATCTCCTGGGCCGAACCGATGACGACCTTGATTGGACGTTTTATTTTCAGCGTGATTGTGTCGATTGCGATGACGTTCAGCGGGTCGGCCATCGCAATAACCACCTTGTTCCCGGCTTCGCCGACGCCAACTAAGCAGAAACGCTTGGCGATGCTTTCATCGAGCATCCTGGCAACGTTGAGGTCGATTTTGGAAATGTCGTCGAAATGCATATACTCCATAGAGAGGTGCTCAGCCAGGGACTGCGTAACCTGCTCTTCAGTCATCATACCCAGACGCAGCAGCGCCTCGCCCAGCCGGCCCCCGAAGCGACGCTGCTCATCCAGCGCCTTGCTTAACTGAAGCCGGGTCAGTAATCCTTTTGATACCAGAAACTCACCGAAAAGATGGGTCGTTTTCAGCTTCGGAGTATCGACGGTATCTTGAGCAGATTTCATTTCCATACCTCAGGCGATACGCCCTTATTTAACCCCTGCAAAGTCATACCCGCGGATTAAATATGAGCTCCGACGGTTTAGACGCAAGACGGGGTTGCCCCTCTCTCGAACAATACCTCGCAAGAGCGTAATGCTCATCATA
>CAZHVR010000019.1:0-39806 GCA_964536225.1 uncultured Pirellulales bacterium | reverse complement strand
TTATTTTTGTGTAACTTACATCTATTCCTTAAAATGTTAACGGGACAGTAGTGTTACATTATATATTATAAATCGACCGATGGTTCACTTCAACTTTATTGGCTTGAGGATTTAGAGGTTTCGCGGAGCTGTGTTTTGAGTGATTCAAGTTTTTGAGCCCAGGGCGAGGGGATGCCTGTATAGGTATTTTGCAGAACTTCGACTGTATGGGCGATGTTTTGCCTGTCCGCACCGGGGGATTTTGCGAGGCAGTCAAGCTCATAAAATTTTGCACGCCACCATTCCCAGCTTCTCCGGTTTAATTCGGCCGTATCATTTCTTCGCATTTCAGCGATTTCGGCCCAGAGCTTGGCGGCCTGCTCGAATTTATCTTCCGCCGTCAGTAAGCGGGCTTCTGGCCGTAACCAGCTAACGTCGTTTTCCTCAGCTAATGTGTTAAGCAGATTTTGCGCCCTGTCGGGATTGCCATTGAGGATTAACGTTTCTGCAAACAAAAGTGTAGTTTGCCTGTTGCGGACGGATTTGTGGGCGAATTCGGCTATCGTGTTGCAGTCCCGCAGTATTTGGCTGAAATCACCCGTCTGCTGCCAGAGCTCTATCCGGTCTAAAATTTCGGACAATAAAGAAACGGCAAATTGGGCAGTCGAACCTTCGTTAAAATCAATCACTTGCACAAGGAGGCGAACAGATTTTTCGAGCCGGCCCAACTGCTTTATTGCCTGCGCCCTATATAGCTCATAGGGAAGACCCTGTGTCGGTTCGGCTGTGTTGAGAATATCGAGGACCTTTTCGGCGGCATCGCTGCTGTCACGGCTGAGAAGAATTTGACAATATAAGCTCATTGCCTGCCGTCGGATTTGAATTTCCCGTTCCTCGGGACGAGTGAGACCGAGTATGAAATCGTGCAAGCGGCCAATAACGTCGTTTACCTCTGCCGGGGTGGCCGATTTATTCAGCTCTATTTTGAGAAGCTCGAAAGTCGCGGCATCGTGCCAGAGAGAATGCGATTGATTTGTCAGCCGCCTGAACGTTTCGACGGCCTGTCCTGTCCTGCTGCAATTGTAGAGCAAATTGCCATACAGATACTGTGTCTGCTCATCAATTCCTTCCGGGGCGATTCGCGAGTAGTTATCGAAGGCGTCTATGGCGGGCTGACAATTATTCGGGTCCTGTGTAAAAGTGTGATATGCTAGGTTAAACGCCTGTTCGGCTATTTGCCGGGGAGCAATCGGGAGCAATTCATCTCGCTGTAGCAGCTGGGAACCACTTGCTTTAATCATAAGATAAACCGCCTTTTGAGGCATACTGTCCTGATACAATATCGCGGCCGCATATAGAACGGCCTGGTTCTGAAATTTTTCGTTTTGGGCCAGCGCTTTTATAACGCCGGCGTATAACTTAGGACCTTCCTGCAGTGCCGCGACCGCGGCCAATTCCGCGTCGAGGGGACTAAACGATTCGAGATTAACGTCAGCAGGCAACTGCGACAACCGGCTCGAAAAATCGGCAAGCAATAATTTGCCCAGTGAAATCGCCGTCTGAGGTGAACCTGACAGGGTCCTTTGAAGCCTGTCGGGAGCATACTTGTGCTGAAGGACGGCCAGCGTGAGCAGCATTTCCGGGTCGTCTTTACATTCGCTTCCAGACAAGGACCGGGCTATATCATTTATTTCATTTGGCGTGGAAGGACCGAAGTATTCGATTTGTTCCATCGATACCTTCAGCGCCTCGCACAAGCCCAAATCCGACTTTAATTTTCTTTTGAAAAGCTGCTGACGGACGATGTCTGAGGGCTGCGAATTTTCACAGATAATCGAATAGAGGCAATCGATTTGTGCCTGGTTTAACTTGGTCTCCTCGATAGCCGCGCCAAGCCGGCGCCACAGACCGGTAGAACCGTATTCCCGCTCCCAGTCCGCATCTTCGTACTGCTCGATTTGTTCGAGCATCGACTGCTGCTCATTTATGTACCGGTCAAGCTGGTCTCGCGCGTTGGAGGCAATCCCGCAAAAGAATGACTTATCCCGGTCACGGAGCAGCCGGCCCGAAAGGATAAACTGCATTCGCAGCATAAAACTTTCGTCTTCGAACTTTGTCCATTCTAATTTTGATGCGCTGATAATCTCCCGGACAGATTCGGGAGCAGGCGGGTTTGCGAAAGAAGCCGGTGCCAAAATGAAAATAAAAGCGAACAGCCGGCTGATATTACCTGGCCGATTCATCGGTCGATACCTCGGTCATTTGGAAAGTGATGTCGGTCAAGCCCATACCGACAAAGACGTTATAGATTCTGGCCAGATTCTCCCATTTGACATCGGGGGCGCAAATGATTTCGACGGGGTCGGAGACGTATCGCTTCTGTTCGAGCAGGCACTGTCTTGTTTTTTCAATCAGGCCGACAAACCCCTGCTCCGGATTTTCCGCTGCTATATCCACGGCATATTCAGGGCCGATTCGGACGCGGCAAACAGTATCGGTTTGTGTGATTTCGATTATCAACGGCTCAGCTTTGCCGAGCGATTGGGCGCCGAATCCGGCGGCTGCAAGCTGCATAGGGAGAAAATCCTCTTTCGGTCTCCATTTCGCGGCGACAAGGAAAAAAATCAGCAGCAGGAAAATCATATCAATCAGCGGCGCCATCCGCAGGCCGAGGTTTGACCGGCGCCGGCTTAAGCGGCCAAAGACGTTTGTTTTATTGATACGTCCGAATATATCCACTCTTTCCTCCCTGACAGCAGTGGCAAATTTTATCCGCCGTTATCTTTTATAAACTGGGCGCCTTTGTGAAGCGCCTTCGTGTTGACAGGTATCGTCACGTGGTAACGCTCGGCCAGAACTTCGGGCAGACAGTCGGCGGCCAGGTCAGGGCTGAATAATTTCCGTTTCTGCATAAAAGCGCCGAGGGCAACCATATTGGCCGTTTTTTTATTACCGAGGTCAACTGCAATCTGGTCGGCAGGCAGACGGACAATCTCAATGGAGTCATCGAGTTTCGGCTCCTCGTCAATCAGGGAGCTGTTTATTATGAGCAGGCCGCCTGCTTTTGTTTTCGGCGCGTATTTTTCCAGCGACGCGCGATTCATAGCGATGACGGTATTGGGTGTGTCAACCACGGGCGACGCAATGGAGTTATCAGAAATGGTAACCATACACTTCGAGGTCCCACCGCGGACTTCCGCGCCGTAGGAGGGCATATAAGTGACTTCCTTGCCCGCCTTCATAGCAACCTGCGCAAGCAGTTTTCCCGCCAGGATAATCCCCTGTCCTCCAAACCCGGCTATAACGACATGTTCATAGGAACCGTTTATCTGCATTCGTCAACCCTTGAATCGACCGAGGGGGAATACCTTTATCATTTCGTTTTGAATATGCAGGAAGCAATCCGGCGAAGGCATTCGCCAGTAAGTCGGACAGGGTGAGAGCAATTCGACGAATGAAAGGCCCTTGGTGTTATTCATCTGTAGCTCGAAGGCGTGCTTAAGGGCGGTTTTGGCCTTTCGAATATGGGCGGGACCTGCAATTGCGCATCGCTCGATATAAATTGCTCCCGGCAATACCGATAGCAGCTCGCAAACCTGCAGCGGATAACCCTGACCGTCGGCCTTTCTTCCTGCCGGGGTGGTTGCGGTGATTTGACCTAACATCGTAGTCGGTGCCATCTGGCCGCCTGTCATACCGAAAACGGCGTTATTTATGAAAACAACTGTGAATTGCTCTGCCCTGTGCGCGGCGTGAATGATTTCGCCGGTGCCGATAGCAGCCAGGTCGCCGTCGCCCTGATATGAGAAGACGACCTTGTCGGGATTGGTTCGTTTCATCCCCGTCGCTACGGCCGGGGCCCTGCCGTGGGCGACCTCGACCATATCGACGTCGAGATAATCATAAGCTAATACCGCGCATCCCACAGGCGCTATTCCGATGGTTTTGCCCTGGATACCCAATTCGTCAATAACCTCGGCGACGAGCCGGTGCGCGATGCCGTGGCCGCAGCCCGGGCAATAATGTGTCGGGCAATCTTTAAGTGATTTCGGTCTTGTAAAAACTTTCTGCATCATAGCTCTTGTGGCACGGCCATCTTGGCCGTGCTTTCACGGGCTGGAAGCCCGTGCCACCAATTGCTTAATTTGTTCTAAAACCTGTTCGACGGTTGGTATTCCGCCGCCTGGTCTTCCCCAGAATACGACGGGCGCTTTGCCGGCGACCGCAAGCCGGACATCTTCGAGCATCTGGCCGCAGCTAAGCTCCACCACGAGAAATATCGGAAGCTTTTCTGCAACCTTATTTATTTGTTCCGACGGGAAAGGCCAAAGCGTAATTGGCCTTATAAGGCCAACCTTAATACCGAGATTTCTGGCCTCTTCAATCGCCCCGCGGGCGATTCTGGCCGCGATGCCATAAGCCACGATGACTATATCTGCATCGTCAAGTTTGTATTGCTCGAAGCGTATTTCATTTTTTTCGATTTGTCCGTATTTGGCCTGTAGGTCGTAATTGTGCCGTTCGACGGCCCCGTCGGCCAGCCAGAGCGAACGGACAATATTTTGTTTTCTGCCTTCTGCGCCGGTCAATGCCCAGTCCTTTTTGGGCAGTTTGGGGCGAGATTTTTTCGAGATAGTAATCGGCTCCATCATCTGACCTAAAATGCCGTCTGCCAGGATTATAACCGGTATCCTGTAGAGGTCCGCCAGGTCGAAGGCAAGAGGCATAATATCGACAAGTTCCTGGACGCCTGAGGGACCGAATACGATGCAGTGATAATCGCCGTGTCCGCCGCCCTTTACGGACTGGAAGTAATCGCCCTGCGAGGGGGCAATATTGCCCAGCCCGGGGCCGCCCCGCATAACGTTGACGATAACCGAGGGCAGTTCGGCCGCGGCTAAGTAGCTTATGCCTTCCTGCATCAAGCTGATACCTGGGCTGGAGGAACTGGTCATAGTGCGTTTGCCTGTGGCCGATGCGCCGAAGACCATATTTATTGCTGCAAGCTCGCTTTCGCTTTGAATAAAAACCCTGCCCTCTTCAGCCATTCTTTTCGACATATAGGCGGCGACTTCGTTCTGAGGTGTGATGGGATAGCCGAAATATGCATCGAGTCCGGCCTGTATGGCCGACTCGGCCATTGCCTCATTACCGCACATTAAAACTCTGTCAGTCACCTTGATTCCCTGACGAGGTTATTTATTTCTTTTTTTTTATTGGGGCCTGCGGATTTTATGCTGCCTGCGGCGCCGTCTCGATAAACTTCAATTGCACAGTCGGGGCAGACGATAGCACAACTGGCGCAGCCGGTGCAGTTGCAACCGGTGGCCTCGGCAGGAAAATAACCCTTGCTGTTGGCCTTGTCGGAAAGCGTGATTACATTATGCGGACAGACCGTAACACAAAGGGTGCAGCCCTTGCAGCGTTCTTTGTCGATTACGATTTTTCCTGCCATTTCGGGCATTATACGAACATATACGGCAGCTGTAAAGAAAAGTTGGCCCGATGGCTCAGAAACCGGATTTGAGGAACAGGTAATAGAGTCGGCCTTCCTGATAGGTCTGGCCGGCGAGCTTGCCCGCGTCGTCACCGATGCCGAGATAGATATCGCATCGGCCCGCTGCGCGAATTGCGCCGCCTGTGTCCTGGTCGAGGGCAAAGCCGGCGAACGGGTCGATATAAGTCCTGTTGCCAATCTGACGCGGAAGTTTCGTAACAAAAAATGCTAGGCAGGCGCGAGGATAAATGGATTTGTCGGTGGCGAGGGTCCTATAGGCAGTGACCGGCTCATTCAAGCTGCCGCGAGGGGTGCTTTCGTCTGACTGCTTGAAAAAGACAAATCGTGGATTGAGCTGGGTATATTGACGCACAAGTGAGGAATTTGCCTTGAAATAGTCAATCAATGCCGCCAGGTTAACACGGTCGGGGGGGATTTTCCCCTCGCTGATAAGTTGCTTCATTATACTTTGGTATTCGTGGCCGTTATTTGCAGCGTAGCCGTAGGTTACAAGCTGGCCGTCGGGCATACGAATAATGGCCGAGCCCTGGACCTGTGCGACGTAACATTCGAAGGGGTCGGCAAGCCAGACGATTTCTTTGCCAGCCAGTAATTCAGAATTTTCGATTTCAGCGCGAGCGGGATACGGAGAATAAGTGCCGTCGGGATTCTTCCTGCCGAGTATCTGGCCGTCGGGGCCTTTTACCAGGTCATCGGGCTGGCTATAGAGGGGGTATGGGAATTGCACCGTTTTGGCAGTCGAACCGTCGAAAATTGGGGTGTAATAGCCGGTGAAGAGAACGGTGCCCATATCGTCACAGCCGACGGACTCATAAACGTCGAATTTTTGCCGGATGGCGTCATTGAGCTGCCGGCCCGTCAGACCTGAGTTAAGCAGGTCTTTGAACGCGGTAAGCGAGCGGACGGCGTGTTCGTGAGTAATGTCGGCGTATGGGTAAAAACGCCTGCTGGAAGGTTTTTTGAGATAATCGAGCGAATTGTCGATGGCCGTGGAAAGGTTTGCAAGGTTGTAGCAGGCAACCGTGAAATCCGGGACATCGACAGGGTTGGTGATTTTTCGCAATGCCAGCTGACCCGGCGCAAGCGGCCTGTCATATTGAGGGACGATGATGCGGGCCTGCGGTTTATGACAGCCGAACGCCGAAAATACAATAGCCGTCAACAAAATTGGTAGCAGTGTTTTACAGGTCATAGTTTTGTGTCTTTAAATTTAGGTTTTAAGTTTCGACAAAATGTCCTATAAACACTGAATCGGTGAAATTGGGTAAGATTCTTTAACCAGCAAGCAAAAGAAATAAAAAAGAAGGAGTACCACTGGGGTCTCACGAGCACCCACACCCAAAATGCCCTAAGAGAGCCACGCAGATGATACTCCTTGTATCGAGAACATCTCCACCCGCTATAAACCTGTTGGAACGGGTGTAGATTCAAATCGCTATAATTACTACGTCATAGATTAGCAGATATCATTAATTTTTTACAATCGGAATATGCCTGATTTTGATGGTAGAAATACCTTATTTTCCCTGTGCACTGCTGGCAAAGCCGTAAAACACGGGCTACTTTTCGAGTGACGTGAGGCCTTTGCGAATGGCGTATTTAGTTAGCTCTGCAATAGTATGAATGTCCAGCTTGCTCATCATCTGCCGACGATGCGTTTCAACGGTCTTGACGCTGATGTGAAGCTTCTGGGCGATTTTTTTCGTGGAGTAACCCTCGGCCATAAGCTGAAGGACCTCCCGTTCTCTGTCACTGAGAACATCGGGGCTGGCAAAGCCCACCCTTGAAAGGCGATGGATATAATCTTCGAGGACGACGCCTGAGATCGCGGGGCTTAGATAGTTTTTATTGTCGATAACGGTCCGTATGGCCTTTGCGAGCTCCTCAAATGCGCAGTCCTTCAGCAGATAGCCGGCAGCGCCGCTTTTGAGCATCTCCGTAACAAAAAGCGAGTCGGAATGCATCGAGAGAGCGACGATTTTGATGTCCGGGGATTTCGAGAGGATTTGCTTTGTTGCTTCCGCCCCGTTTAAATCAGGCATAGTTACATCCATAATAACGACATCAGGCGCCGTTTCAGCGGCAAGGCGGACTGCGTCGCGGCCGTCCTCGGCCTCGGCGACGACCTTCATATCCTCCTGTTTTTCGAGCAGCGAGCGAAGGCCCTGCCTGATTATTTTGTGGTCGTCGGCCAAAAGAACTCTTATACTCATACTTTCACTCCTGCCTGCCTCGAATCGCCAGCGAGTCGGGCGAGGCGGATTCGACCCGTGCCCGCGAATGTCCGGACAATTGATAAATCAAATGCGAATTCATTATCTCATAAATTCAGCTTCGTTTCAAGGGTGGCTTCCGGGGAGTCCTTTTTTTTGCGGTTTTCAGCAAAGGGGCGGTGAGGGTAATTTTAGTGCCGCTGCCCGGCCCGGAGTGTAACTCGAATTTTCCGCCTATCTGGTCGATTCGTTCACGGATGTTGAACAGCCCGAAACCGCCTTTTGTGTAATCACTGGTGCTGATGCCGGATGCGTCAAAACCGATGCCGTCGTCCTCGACGATAATTCGAATGCTGTCCTTAACTCTTTTCGTGGTAACGTACGCCTTGCTCGCCCCGGCGTGTTTGACGATATTGACTAAAAGCTCGCGGACCGCCTGGAACAGCAGCACCCTGACGTCGGTGTCGAGTTTTTTTGATTTGCCGTCGTCGGCAAACTCGACGTCCAGGCCGAATCGCCGTTTTGTCTGTTTTGTGAGCCAGCCGACCGCTGCAATAAAGCCAAGCTCGTATAGAACAGGAGGACTGACCTCGAAAGTAAGCGTCCGTGTCGTCTCGATTGTCTGGGCAAGAGTATCGGCTACCTCACGAAGGGATTTGGCCTGTTTCGAGCCAGCCGAATCTATCAGCGAATCGAGCTTCATTTTGGATATTGCAAGGTTCTGGCTGATGTGGTCGTGCAGCTCGGTGGCGATTCGACGCCGAAGCCGTTCCTCGGCAAGCGACAGCTGCGAGGCCAGCGAACGCAGATGCTGCTGATAAAGCAGCAGTTTTTCTTCCGCCTCTTTGCGCTTGGTCACGTCCAGAACTGTCCCCTCGTAGTAAAGGACGTTACCCTGCTCATCCCTTACAGCCGAAGCGCTTTCGGAGACAAACAGTTTGGAGCCGTCCGGTTTTATCCATACGGACTCAAGCCCCACGACACTGCCGCGATTCTCGATAAGCTTCTTGAACTTTGAGCGGGGAGTTGACTGGTCAAATCCCTCTTTTTCAAGGTTCATCTTTGACAGTTGCTCGAAAGATTTGCAGCCGAACATCTTTACCAGCGCGGGATTGGCAAGCAGTATTTTCCCGTCTGGAGTTGTTCTGTAAAGCCCGACGACGGTGTTTTCAAAAATGGTCCTGAAACGCTGCTCGGCTTTACGCAGCGATTCTTCGGCCCGCTTGCGTTCGGCTATTTCCTGTTGCAGTTTTTCGACCGCCTGAGCAAGGTCAGTGGTTCTTCGAAGAACACGGGCCTCCAGTTCGTCGTGCGCCTCTCTAAGCTTCTTTTCAGCGTTCTTGCGTTCGGTTATGTCAACAAATAATCCGACATTGCACGGCCTGTCGTCTATAATGACGTTGGTCGTGTTGATGTCTGCGTAGAATATGGTCCCGTCCCTGCGAAGGCAGGGTATATCTGTGGTGAGTGCTTTTTCGCCTCGGGCCTGGGCGTCGAATTCCGCCGTTACCCGCGGCACGACCTTTTTCGGGTGTATGTCGGGCACGCTCAACTGCTGCCACTGCTCAACAGTATATCCGAACATACTGCAAATTGCTGGGTTGGCATATTTGAAACGTCTTGTTTCGATATCGGCCACGAGAATTCCTTCTTTGGCTGAGTTGAAAATTACCTTGTATCTGGCCTCGGAATGCCGCAGGGCCTCCTCGTCCCGCCTGTGCTGTGTCACGTCGATAAAACATCCGACGTCGCACCTTTCTTGGTCTATCACTACGCTGGCCGAATTGATGTCTGCGTAAAAGATGGTTCTGTCCTTTCTAAGGCAGGGTATGTTGTGGGATGTCGTCTTTTCGCCTCGCATGTTGGCCTCGAAATCGGCCAAAATCCACTCAAGATGCTCCTTCGGGTGTATATCGCTCACAGTCAAGCGGGTCATTTCTTCGGCCGTATAGCCGAACATCCTGCAAACAGCAGGATTTGCATATCTGAAGCGCCTGTTCTCAATATCAACAATCAATATCCCCTCACGGGCCGTTTCGAATATCGTTTTGTATCTGATTTCAGATTCCCGCAGGGCTTCCTCATTGAGTTTTCGCTCGGTAACGTCGGTGAAAAATCCCACGCTACACTGCCTTTGGCCTATCGTAACAGTGGCTGTATTGAGGTTCGCAAAAAATACCGTGCCGTCCTTGCGAATGCAGGGGATGTTTGCAGCCGATATTTTGCCGTCTCTTTTCTGGGTAGAGAAGTGGGTATCTATGTTCTGCGAGTGTTCCTTCGGGTGCAGGTCATACACGGTCATTTTACCAAGCTCTTGTTCGTTGTAACCGAACATCCTGCAAAAGGCCGGATTGAAGTACATCAGGTGTTTTTTCTCGATATCAGTGATGAGGACCCCTTCGTTGGTCGACTCGAATATGGCCTTGTATCTGGCCTCGGATTCCTTAAGGGCCAGCTCTGCTTTCTTGAGGTCAGTGATATCACGGTTTGAACCGATGATGCCGATTGTTTTGCCGTCCTTGTCCCGCCAGGGAAGCTTTGTTATAAGCGACCAGAAGGCCTGCCCCGCCCGGTTTACGGTAACCAGCTCATGGTTGACTAAGGGAACGCCGGTTTTGATTATCTGCTGCTCTTCTTCATAAAACTTTGGGGCGTCTTCGGGCTTGCATGTGTCAAAGTCAGTTTTGCCTATAAGCTCCGCCGGATTCTCAAACTGAGTGATTTCAGCGCTAGCTCTGTTGCAAAGAACGAACCTTCCTTTTGTATCTTTGACATATATCTGGTCGGGCAGACAATCTATGAGTGCCTGCAGAAGCTCTACCTTTTCGACGAGTTGCTCCTTGCTTTTTTCAGAGTCCTTCATAATCTTTCACACTTTAATCGGCCCAAATATCATTCCAGGCCGAAGGTCTTCATCCAGAGCTCCGTTTCGCTCTCAGTCAGTCCTGCACGTTTTCCCGGCGGCTCTTTGCCGGTTTTTCGTCTGCTGAGCCGTTTCTTCACCTCGTCCCAGAAGTCCTCGGACTTTATCGAAGTTGCCTTTCTTGCCGAAGCCGCGTCGCGCAATCTGCGGTCGCTGCTGACGATTGTCAATAACTTCGGCGCAGTGCTTGCACTTATCCTCTGCTCTATGACAGTATCACAGTCGGTTCGCAGACCGGAAAAGGTGACCTGCAGATTTGCTACGTTTTTAAATTCGGTTTTTACAGGCGGGCCGGTACCGTCGAATATGATTTCGGCGCTCTTGCCCGTCCGTCTAAAATAGTCATCGAGGATTCGACAAATTGTTATGTCGGTTATAGATGTATTTTCTTCAGCGTTCTGGACGGACCACAGCAGATTATGCCCATCGATAATAAACGGCATATATCAATCTTCTGCAGAAAATCTTATTTCGCCGCCGACGATTGTTTTTTCCACTCTGCCCTTGACTTTCCAACCGTGGTAGGGGCAGTTCCTGCTTTTCGAGCGGAACTTGCTGACGTCGATTTTGTATTCGGCATCCGGGTCAATGATTGTAACGTCGGCCTGCTTGCCTTTGGTCATTGTTCCCTTATCGACGCCTATTATTTTAGCCGGTCTTTCGGTCATCAGGCGTATCAGCCCGGGCCAGTCGAGAACACCCGGCTCGACCAGCGCCTTAACGTAGAGAGCCAGTGCACATTCCAGACCGGCGATTCCGAAGGGGGCCGCGAGAAACTCAAGCTCCTTTTCACTGGCCAGATGCGGGGCGTGGTCGGTAACAAGGGCGTCAGTAAGGCCGTCGGCAATCGCTTGCTTTAGGGCCTCGATGTCCTTTTCTGTCCGTAGCGGCGGATTGACCTTGTAGTTGGTATCGTATTCCGCGCAGGCCGCCTCGGTCAGCAGCAGATGATGAGGCGTCACCTCGCAGGTTACGGGCAGTCCCTGCTTTTTGGCCGAGCGAATGAGCTCTACCGAGCCGGCCGTCGAAATGTGCTGGGCATGGTAGCGCACTGCGCCCTGCCGAACTTTTTTGACCAGTTGTATATCACGCCACAGCATCTCTTCCTCCGCCAGCGGGTCAAGGCCCGGCAGACCGAGTATCGTCGAATAATAGCCGGCGTTCATTACGCCCGGGCCGGCGATTCTGTCGTCTTGGCAGTGCTGGGCGATTACAACATTAAACATCTGCGCGTATTTCAGCGCACGCAGCATTACCGAGGGGTCCTGAACGCCGGAGCCGTCATCTGTAAAACCGACGGCGCCTGCTTCGGCCATAAAGCCCATCTCGGCAAGCTCGACGCCCTCCCTGCCTTTTGTGACCGCGCCCATAGTATAGACGTGGGTTTTTCTGGCCCTGCGCGCCTTGCGATGGACGTATTCGACGTTGGTCTCGTTTTCTATCGGGGGAGTTGTGTTGGGCATACACACGACGGACGTGAAGCCCGCCGCGACGGCGGCGGCCGAGCCGCTTGCGATGGTTTCCTCCTCCTCATCGCCCGGCTCACGGAAATGAACGTGTATGTCAATCAGCCCCGGCACCACGAGTTTGCCCGCCGCATCGATGACATTAGCTATGGGTCTTTTAACATGCCCGACCTCGGCGAACTTCTCATCGATAATAAGAACATCGCATTTCTTATTGATTTTGTTGGCCGGGTCGATTACGTGACCGTTTTTTATTAATAGTTCGGTTTCCATAAATCATTCCACTGATTCAACGGCAATCGTGCTTTCCATTGATATCGGCCGCATTTTTCCGCGGTCTTTCATTTCGCCGTCGAGCCGCAGTTTTACCTCTTTGTGTATCAGCCACCCTGTTGCTTTGTCTATTTCAAAATCCCCTTTCACGGTAACATTTCCGCTATACGTTGCCTGTCTGCCGCTTTGAGGGATGGGCTTGTCCGTAATCACATACTGTGAATCCGCTTCGATAACAATATCTCTCTGCCTGCCCTTTTTTAAGGTATATGTTCCTTCTGCCTCGATGGGAAGAGGTGTCAACTGGGATATTTCAATCTTGTCGGTCCATGAATTGCCGGCCCTCATAGTCCGGGTCGGAAAAGAAGGTATTATGTTGCCCGTCAAATACCTGAGATATTCTTCCGAAGTATTCGAGTAGCTTTTTATGCCCTCGGTTATTTCTTTAAGCCGGGCGGCTCTTTCTTCGGCGTTTTGTTCGGCAGACGACCTTCTTTTATTTTCGATTGCAAGAATCTTATCAGCCGTTTGAGTAAACATTTCATTAGCGTCAATTGAAACAAGTTTGCCCGACGGCGCTACTTTAATTAAAAAGCTTTCTCCCATCATCGAGTGATATACCCTGGCAAGGGGTGTCTTTTTGACAACGGACGGGTCCGTGTAATCGTATTCATAAGAGCCGCGAGGATTTGTTGTTTTCTCTTTCATTGCACGCAAGGTCACTTTTATCGATGCAACATCTTTTTCATTAACAGTTTCTACATCAAAGCCCAGCTCCGTTGTTTTGATGTGGCTTAAATCCGTCTGCTTCGGTTGTGTTCCGGATGAAAAATAGTCCTCTTCGAGCAGCCGCATTACATGAGTTTTTCCCGGCGTCAGCTTCAGCCCAAAGTCAATTTCGTCCTGGCCGGGATTTTTCCCGCCTTGCGAGCAGCCGGCGAAAAAAATGCACAAGGCCGCTATCAAGTAGCATTTCGCTTGAATTATTATGTGTCCGTTTTTTATCAGTGATTCTAAACTCATATTATAGTTCTATAACATAAATTCACTCACTCGTTTCGGCCTGCTAAACCTCGGTCAATTGTTCAGTAATCCTTAAATTTTCTCATCCACTCCGGCCAACTTGGAGATGGATTATGATTTCTTGTCCAGGGGCCGTTTAAATCGAAGTTTTTATGCCATTTCAGTTTCCAAAGCTGCTTAAGCCCGACCGGTCGAACCGACCAGTCCATAAAAAGACAATTTGTCTTCCCTTTACCATGCCGGTTAATACAGAAATCCTTCATTTGTTCCGACGCCGTCCAATCTTGCATTGGCTGGCCGTCGTACACGGGCGGTATAGAATTGCTATCCGGCCAACCTACCATCCACATGGAGTCGAGAAACACAGGTATGTTTTGAGCACTTTTGGTGTTAGGTGTCTTCCAATAAGATTTCTCTCCAAAAATAGCCCCGCGATTCGCATTACAAACCCATCCGTTTAAACCATAGCTGCCTGAGTCGCTGCCTTCCTCATCCTCCCACGCTGCATATATTCCCTGTCCCCCGTTCTCAGCAGTTTTATCCGCTTGGGGGCAGAATGTTATCTTTCCTTTGTTTCCGTAGTACGGTCGAAGTATTTCAATCCAGTCATCCCAGCCCTTGCCAACCACACCTCCGAAAAAAGAGTCATTGTTTCCGTTTATATATTCCTCAAGAATCAGACCCCATTGTTTAAGATTGGACTGGCAGACAACGTTTCTTGCATATCGCTTTGCTCCCTGTAAGGCCGGTATCATAATTGCCATCAGCAATCCGATGATAGCTATTACCACTAAAAGCTCGATTAGGGTAAATCCCCTTTTCATGCTTTAGATACCTTTTGTGCTGCCGCCTGGTTGACAAGAAAAAGCACGGCCATTCTTACGGCCACGCCGTTGGTTACCTGCTGGAGGATGACGCTGTTGCGGCCGTCTGCCACCTCGCTTTCCATCTCAAGGCCGCGATTGATGGGGCCGGGGTGCATAACGAGGATGTCGGACTTTGCCCTTTTCATACGGTCAACGGTCAGCCCGAAACGATGCGAGTATTCGCGAACGGATGGAAACGGGTTGCCGCCTAAGCGCTCGAACTGTATGCGGAGCATATTTATAACGTCAACTTTTTCGATAACCTCATCGAGCGAATAGCTGATTTTCACGGGAAGCTTGTCAACCTGTGACGGCATCAGCGTCGGCGGGCCAACCAATATCACCTCTGCCCCGAGTTTCGTCATAGCCCACATATCACTTCTTGCGACGCGCGAATGCGCGATATCACCGACTATGGCAATTTTAAGTCCCTTGAGGGAACCTTTGAGCTTGCGAATAGTGAAGACGTCGAGCAGGCCTTGTGTCGGGTGTTCGCAGTAGCCGTCGCCGGCATTGACGACACAGGCGCTGATATATTTGCTCAGCAGCTTAGGCGCGCCGCCGGCGCCGTGCCTGATAACAACAATATCGATACCCATTGCTTCGAGGTTGCGTGCTGTATCCAGAAGTGTTTCGCCCTTGCTGACAGAGCTGTCTTTTTTTGTGAACTCGACCACGTCGGCGCTCAATCTGCCGGCGGCCAGGGCAAAGCTGTTTCGCGTGCGTGTGCTGTCCTCGAAGAAAAGATTGACAACGAGTTTGCCCCGCAGGGGCGGGGCCTTTTTGACGGCCCTGCTGCTTATCTGCTCAAAGCCGGCGGCCGTATCGAGGATATAGGTAATCTCTTTGGCGGAAAGCTCTCGTAAACCAAGCAGATGTTTGCGTTCCCATTTGAACTGGCCTGTCTTTCCTTTCACAGCCATATCCGGTTACCGCCCAAATATATTTTTTGCCCGGTTTATTCTACAACGACCTGTTCTTTGTCGTCTGATTCTTTCAAGAGCACGTGGACCAGTTTATCCGGTTTTTCCTTTGTTTTGTAGCCGGCATAGTCGGCCTGTATAGGGTACTCTCTTCCTACCCTGTCAACGAGGACCGCCAGGCGAATCGCCTTCGGCCTGCCGAAATCTATCAGGGCGTCCATCGCCGCCCGTGCTGAGCGGCCGGTATGCAGGACGTCATCGACAAGAATGATAATCTTATTGTCTATATCGAAGCCGATTTCAGTAGTTCGGACCTTCGGCTGCTGGTTGCCCTGGGGGGAATTGAGGTCATCGCGGTACAGCGTGATATCGAGGGTGCCGCAGGGCACGTCGCCGCCGATTTTTTCCGATAATATGCCCGCCAGCCGCTGAGCTAAGATTTCACCCCGGCTGCGGATGCCTATCACGGCAATCTCGACGCCATCGGGGGTATCCGAGACAATATCGGTCGCCAGCTTTTTGAGAGTTTGCCCTATTTGTTTTGCGTTCAGCAGTTCCTTCATTTGCCGCAGGAGTATAGCAGTTTGCCGGCGAAAAAGCAAGACCGGTTTAGTTTATAGTTTCAATTTTAGCCCTTTGCCAGACGGCGGCGGCTAAGGAGGCGGTGAAAATACAGATAAAGACAAAAAAAGCAGCGGGTATGGCTGCCTCGGGGCCGAAGTGCTGAAGGGCCAGCGTCGTGCCTAATCCCGCGTTTTGCATACCGATTTCGATAGTTAGGGTCCTCTTCCTGGCGGTGGTCATTGCGAATAGCGCTCCAACGCCGTAACCGGCGGTCATACCCCATAGATTCAGGATTATTACCGCCGCCAGAATCGGCAGTGTTGCATCGAGCAGCCGGTTACGGTTAAGCGCAATGACCAGCGAGCAAATGAAAACTATGAAGGTAACGGATATGGCGGGAAAGACAGGTAGGATTCGCTCCACCTGTTTTTTGAAGTAATGACGGACCGCGAAGCCGGCAAACAAAGGGGCAATTACCATAATGATGACGTCGAGCATCATAGCCCAAAACGGGACTTCGAGGCGGGACCTTGCCAGAAGATACGTCAGACCCGGCGTCAAAAGCGGACAAAGTAGTGTGGAGACAGTCGTCAGTGAGACGGAGTAGGCGACGTCGGCCTTTGCGATATAGCTCATTACGTTGCTGGCCATCGCACCCGGTGCAGCACCGGTCAGGACCAGCCCGACAGTTATCAGGGGCGGCAGATTGAGAATCCTGGCAATGATAAACGCGCTGAAAGGCATTATCGTAAATTGTGCCGCGGAGCCAATGAGCACAATGATGGGGTTTTTGGCTATGCGTTTGAAATCGTCAACAGACAGCACTGCACCTATGCCGAACATCGTCAGGGCAAAAAAGACCTTGTTGCCGCTTTTAAGCGTCGTGAAAGGCGCCGGGAAAAAATAGGCGAGCACGCCGAAGATAATCACCCAGACACCCAGATACCTTGTGTAGAGCGTCAGGCCTCTTTGCAGCGCAGGGTTCATAGATGCCTTATTTCTTCGTCGTCGGCAAAGGTTGTTCCAGCTCGGCCCGTAACCTCGGCAGCGCGTCGGGATAATTCTTCCTGATGAAATCTATGAGCTTTTCCCTGACCTCACATCGCAGCGTCCACAAGGTTGATGCGTCGGCGGTGCTCATAAGGGCGCGCAATTCCACAGTGCGTTCGCTGGTGTTTGTCACTTGGACTGCACAAACTTTCTTGTCCCATAACTGTGAATTATCGAGCAATCGCTTCAGCTCGTTTCTTACGGCCTCGACGCTGACGGTGTAATCGACGTAGAGAAAGACCGTGCCTAATAAATCAGCCGACACACGGGTCCAGTTCTGGAAGGGTTTTTCGATAAAATAGGCGATGGGGACAATTAATCGCCTCAGGTCCCAGATTCGCACTACAACGTAGGTAAGCGTTATCTCCTCGATTCTGCCCCATTCGTTTTCGACTATTACCACGTCGTCGATTCTGATGGGCTGGGTAATGGCGATTTGCAGACCGGCAATAAAGTTGCCGAGGGTCTTCTGGGCTGCCATACCAACGACAATACCCACGATACCCGCAGAGGCAAGCATCGCCGTGCCCAGGGCGCGGACGCGCTCGAAGGTCATTAGCATCGTCGCTACGGCTATTAATACCACTATGGCAATGAAGATTCTCCTGAGGACGTTGATTTGGGTGCGCACCTTTCTGGCCTTGAGGTTGTCTTTCTCGGAAACGCTGAAGCGGTGTATTACGAAGTCATCGAAGACGTAGGTCAGCTTGATAATCAGGGCGGCGAACAACCCTATCAGCACAAGCGAAAGCAGGTGCAGGGCCGGCTCGGTGAACTGCTCGGACAGCTCCAGCATCGGGACGGCAATCCTAACTGCCAGGACTATAAGCAGCCATCCGGTAGCGCCGCTGCAGTTTTTAGCGAAGGAATCGTCCGGCAGGTCCTTAAATTGCCGGCTGATTCTTGTGAGGATTCTAAAGAGAATAAGATTGACAATGACGGCAATCACAACGGCCGCGACCGGTACGCCGATGACCCACGCCATTCTATGCCAGTTCTGCAGAATCGTCTGCATTGTAAAAACACCTCCTTTTCGAATTTATTTTTTTGCGGGCTTCAGTATAGCCCCGATGCGCTGATACTACAACTGCCAAATACAAGAGAATAACTGTTGCTGCAGCCGGTGTAAAAACAAAAAAAAGCCCCGCGTAATGCGGGGCTTCGGATTGACCTGATTTTACAATTAATCTTTCGGCAGGGTCAGGATAATGAACATGCTGCGGTTTTCATACCTGATTCGCAGCATTACCTTGCCCTGCTCGCCGGCTTTTTGAATTTCCTCGTTGAACTGCCTGGTGTTTTCTACGGGTTGCCGGTTTACCTCCTGGATTAAGCTTCCCGGCTGGACGCCCGCCCTTGCGGCCGGCGAACCGGGGTCAACGTCGGTGACTATGACGCCTTCGAGGCCCTCATAGCCATAGCGCTGTGCAAGGTCGTCGCTGAGATTTTGGACCGAGACGCCGAGCTTTTCAGAGGATTGCTTTCCGCCTGCCGCCGCGAGGACCTCTTGTGAGGGGCGTTTGTCGAGCTCGGCGGTAAGTGTCTTGCGTTTGCCGTTGCGCAGGACGACGATTTCCACTTTCGTGCCCGGCTTTTTCATAGCGACTTTATTTTGCAGCTCCGACGCCTTTTCGACGGGCTGGCCGTCGAATTCGACGATGACGTCGCCGGGCTTGAGGCCCGCTTTATCAGCCGCGGAATCCGCTGTAACGTCCGGAATCAGAACGCCTTTCATATCCTTAAGGCCGAACTGCTCAGCCAGGTCGGGCGTCAGGTCCTGTATGACAACGCCGAGATAGCCGCGGGTGACGGAACCCTTGGAGATGATTTGATCGTATGCGTATTTGGCAATATTAATGGGTATGGCAAGGCCGATACCTATATTGCCCCCGGGACCTATGATGGCGGTATTTATGCCGATGACTTTACCGTCGAGGTCAACCAAGGGGCCGCCGGAATTTCCGGGATTGATTGCGGCGTCGGTCTGTATAAAATCCTCATAAGCCGAAATTCCCAGACCGCTTCTGCCCTTTGCGCTGACGATTCCGGCGGTGACGGTGTGGCTCAGGCCGAAGGGATTGCCGATGGCGATGACCCATTGACCGACCTCTATCTTGTCGGAGTCTGCCAGTTGCAGGGTAGGCAGGTTCTCAGCGTCGATTTTAATAACGGCTACGTCGGAGTCCGGGTCGGTCCCGATGATTTTGGCAGTGAACTCCCTGCCGTCGGTCAGTGTAACCTTGACATTTTCCTCGTCTCCGACGAGGTGATTGTTGGTCAGGATATAGCCGTCCTTTGAAACAATGAAGCCGGAGCCCTGTCCGGTTTCGACGTATTCGCGTTTGGGAGTTCGCCGCGGCTGTTGCGGCTGCTGCTGGGGGGCCCTTCTGCGGAAAAAGTAATCGAAGAAATCGTCGCTGAACGGGTCCATCTGCTCATTTCCGAAAGGAGATTGAAAACTTGGGTAATTAACTGCTACGTGCTTTTCCACCTTTATGGAAACGACCGCCGGGGAGGCCTTTTCGGCGATTGTCGCAAAGGCCTTGCCTAACTGCCGAAGGGTGTCGATGCTTTGTTCTTCTGCTGCAACGGTAAGAGGAGCAATCAAAAGCATCGTGACCACGGATAGAAGAACGATTTTGGAACGTGAGAGTTTTTTGTTTTCTGAACAACAACTGGCTGTATTCATTTTTAGGCCTCCATTAAGTATCGATACGTTTGAAATTTCACTGAAGACAAGGCGCCAAACTACCCGCTTTAAAGAATAAATACGATTTTAGCGGGGACGAGTTCAGTAAGCAAAATCTTTTTTTGCGGGGGGTTGACAGGATAACTGACCGAGGGTAAAAGCGGCTAAACTGTGGCGGTTGAGATATTAAGATTCTTTTTGGAGGGTCTGGTATGCAGGTGCTGGAATACCTTAAAAAGGCGGGGGTGAAGTATGAACTCAAGGAGCACAAGCCGACGTTCAGCGCACAGCAAATGGCAGCGGCGGAGCACGAGCCGGGCAGATTCGTGGCAAAACCGGTCATAGTGAGCGTGGATGACAAATATATGATGTGTGTCCTGGCCGCCCCCTACAAAGTGGACCTGGGGGCCTTAAAAAAGCGGCTCGGCGCCAAATCGGTTGATTTGGCCGAGGAGGAAGAGGTGGGACGGCTCTGCGGGGATTGCGAGCTTGGCGCCGAGGCACCGTTCGGGAATCTGTATGATATGCCGACCCTTATGGACAAGGCCCTCGATGCGGACGACCATATAATGTTCCAGGCGGGCTCGCACGATAAGGCCGTTCAGATAAAAATGGCCGACTATCGCAAATTAGCTAAGCCGAAGGTCCTCGAATTCAGCTACCCTATGGGAGCATAAGCCGGCCTGCAGCAAGTAAAAAAGACCCCTGATAAATACGAATCAGGGGTCTCTGTAAACAGTCGTTGTTGCCGCCGGTCTCTATTTGAGTTCTGCGTCAATCCACCCGGTTAATTCCTTCACGTCCTGCAAACTAATATCGCCCATGTGCGCAATTCGGAAGGTCTGCTCTTTCAGCTTGCCGTAGCCGTTGCCGAAAATGGTGCCGTGTTTTTCCTGCACTGCCTTGATAATGTCGGCGACTACTATGCCTTTGGTGTTCTTGACGGTCGTCAGCGTGTTGGATGCGTATTTTTCGTCGCAGAACAGCCCGAAGCGCTCCTTTGCCCAGCTTCTTACGTATTCAGCCATTTCCTTGTGACGTTTCCAGACGTTTTCCATACCTTCCTTTAGCAGCTTGGTACACTGGTAATGCAGGCCCATAATGTGGGGGATGCTCGGTGTCGTAGGCGTCTGGTTCTTCTCATTGGATTTGGCGAAGTTCTGGAAGTCGAAGTAATAACCTCTTTGCTGGACTTTTTTGCTTTTTTCCAGGGCGCGATTGCTGACCGCCGCGACGGTGAATCCGGGCGGAAGTGCAAATGCCTTCTGGACGGAGGCAAAGGCCACGTCCCAGCCCAGCTTGTCGAAGTGCAGCGGAAGACCGACCATACCGCTGACGGCATCGACGAATACGAGCACGTCGGGATATTTCTTTTTCATCATTTCGCTGACCTCGTAGAGAGGGTTGGTAAGCCCGGTGCTCGTTTCGTTATAGACCAGCGTTATTGCGGCGTATTTGCCGCTTGCAAGTTTCTGGTCAATCATATCGACGGTTGTGGCCTGGCCCCACTCGACCTTAAGCTCCTCGACGTTTCTGCCGCAGCTTTTTGCGACGCCTGCCCACTTGTCGCTGAATGCCCCGCAGCAGGTGGCCAGCAACGTTTCGTTGAAATCGACACAGTTGCGAATGGAGGCCTCCCAGAATCCCGACGCCGACGATGTGACCAAAAACACGTTCTGGCTGGTGAAGAGGACCTTCTTGAGCATGTCCATAACCTCACCATGCAGTTGGGCGTACTCTTTTCCCCGGTGTCCCAGCGTGGGCAAAGCCAGCTGCTTAAGGACATCTTCCTTGACCAGCACGGGGCCGGGAATGAACAATCTTGGGGGTTTTCTCCAGTCTGCCATTGGCATACTCCTGTAAAATAAAGTTAATATTTGTTTATCACCAGGCCGGTATAGACCTTCGGAAAAAAGAAAGTCGATTTTTGAGGCATTCTTTCGCCGGCTGCGGTGACTGACTCGATTTGTTCCATTTTTGTCGGATTTACAAAAAAGGCGGCCTGTTTGACGCCTTTATCAACCTGCTCGATGGAATCGTCGATTGCCTCGCCCGTATCTTTTACGTATTCGACGTTGCCCCCCTCGGTCAGACCCTGTTCGCCGATGCCGAGGTGTTTTTCGATAATAAGCTTGTGCAGCACGGCTATATCTAAGGATTTCCAGGCGGTGCTCATTTTCGGCGCAGCAGAATCCATAAGTCGTTTGTCTTTAAGCACGGCAACATAAAAGGCATTCTCCCCTGTGTATATGCCCAGGGTGTTCCTGTCGGCGTCAAATTCGGCCTTCATTTTGTCCAGCATCCTTGATTTGGCCTGCTGCTTCGTATTGCCGCCGTCGAAGCCGAAGGTTGTCAGCTCGAAATCATTCCGAAGCCCTGCCAGTAATTTCTTCGCGTCGAAATTTTTGACGTTTCGTATCAGCCGATGTGTTGCGAGTATGAGCAGGCCCTTCTGAGAGGCGTTTACAAAAGCCGCCATCACGTATTGCGCCGCGGGATCGTTTGTTTCCTTGTAGTAATTAAGGGCGGTTTCATAGCGATGATGACCGTCGGCGATTATACAGGTTTTTGTGTCCATCATTTTTGCGATTTTCTCGACGTCGCCGGCGTCTGTGATTGCAAAAAGCCGATGCCGGACCTGCTGCTCATCGAGAAAATCGATGAGCGGCTTCTGTTCCAGGGCTTTTCGGATTATCTCCTCGGCGATGTTTTCGCCGTCCTGGTAAAGCATAAAAACAACGCCGAAGGCGGCCTTAGTGGCCCTTCGCAGGTTCAGCCGGTCAATTTTTGGCTCCGCGAGTGTATGCTCGTGAGGACGGACGCCCTTTCCAAGCTCTTCGAGCTTCGCAAGCGAGATAAAGCCCAGCCGCTGGAACTGCTCGCCGGCAACCGGAAAATCCTGGACATACCCGTAAATAGCGTCAGTTTCGTCACGTTTGAGCACCCCGGCAGCAAGCCAGTCGGCGAACAGTTTGGCCGCCCTTGTGTAACGGTTGTCGCCTGGGCCGTCTGACGGGCAGGTCAGGCCCCTGGTTATCTGGACGATATTATATTTGCCGTCTTTATAGAGCCGTTCCTGGAGTCCGGGGTCGATAACGTCGTAAGGCGGCGCGATACAGTGCCCCACGTCACCTACGACCGTCTCATTGAACCTGTGCGCCTTAAATGGTCTTATTTCCATTATCACACTTATTGCACCGTCATAATTTCCTGCATATAAGCACCATGCAGGACCTCCAAAATTTTACGAAGCGGAAAGATTACCAGATTACAGGCGGATTTGTCAATCAAAGAACTGAATATTAAACGTACTCGTTTGGCCCGTGGTTTTGCGCAGAGAGGTTACAAATCGGCTGCCTGTCCAGAATATCCACCAGCAGGTATCTCTGGACGAATCCCGGCTCTTCTTCGAAAACGAGGCGTCCGCATAAACTGCAATTTTGGGCTTGAGGAGTGCGCCCTAACATTTCGGTCAAACGGCTCGCTCTATTGTTAATGTCACAAATTCTCTCGCCGGCGGTTTTGTATCCGTTGAGCCGTTGTCCGCACCTGGGACATCTTCCCCTTACCCTTCTCCAGATATATCTCATAAACACGCCTCCCGCGGTTCTCTTCCAGGGTAACCAGATACGAAGGAAATTATCTACTGCCTAAATGAAAAATCAAGCAGAAAAACAAGATATTTTGGGACTTTATGAAAAAATGTATCATTCGCAGGCCGGTTGAGTCGCAACAGACATCTTAGAAAACACCCGTAACAGTCATAATCGTTGAAATACACGTCGAATTGTATTATACTTCGCTGCGTCGCCGGTTTTGGAAGCCGGGTTTAGAAGAGGGCTTATTATGTTTGCAAAATGGATGAATTTCATAAAAACGGACATCTGGCGGCTGCGACTGAAAGACCATCCGCGGGGGAAATCATTTCTCATTCGACTTGTTCGAATAATCGTTCTTGCCTTACGGGGTTTCGATGAGAACAAATGTATGTTCAGGGCCTCGGCACTGACCTACTATACACTGCTTTCGATTGTGCCGGTTATCGCATTAATGTTCGGAATCGCCAAGGGGTTCGGCCTGCAGAAGCAGGTGGAAACACAACTGCTGGCAAAAATGCAAGGTCAGGAGGAGGTTGTCACGCGAATAATAGACTTTTCGAACTCACTTCTTGCAAACGCAAGCGGGGGTTTTATTGCAGGTATAGGCGTTGCGTTTTTATTCTGGACAATCATCCGTGTGCTGGGCAACATCGAAAAGTCGTTTAATGACATCTGGGGTGTTGTAAAACCGAGGGCCTTCGGCAGAAAGTTCGGCGATTACCTTTCCATTATACTTGTTTGTCCCGTGCTGCTTGCAATTGCCGGAAGCGCAACCGTATTTGTAAGCAGTCATATTCAAGTTTTCATACAGAAGGTGCCGCTGCTTAAAAATCTCGGCCCGACACTTATGCTGCTGTTTAACCTGCTGCCCTATTGCACCATCTGGGTCGCGTTTACGTTTATCTTCGCTTTTATGCCCAACACAAAAGTGGAATTCAAGTCCGCTCTCATAGGCGGCATTGTTGCCGGGACCGTTTTTCAGGTGGTCCAGTGGGTCTATATAAATTTTCAGATAGGCGTGGCCAAATACGGCGCTATTTACGGCAGTTTCGCGGCGCTGCCGTTGTTTTTAATATGGCTTCAAACAAGCTGGCTGGTTGTTCTGTTGGGGGCCGAAATATCTTTCGCGCATCAAAACGTCGCGACATACGAGTTTGAGCCGGATTGCCTCTCGGTCAGCCGGTCGTTCAAAACGTTATTGTCTCTGCTCATCGCACAGCGGCTGGTAAAGAGTTTTTGCAAAGGTGAAAAACCCTGCGATGCATCCGAGCTTTCGCGCGAGCTTGATATACCGATTCGTTTAGTGAGACAGATTTTATATGAACTGACCGAATCGGGTGTCGCATCGGAAGTAAGAACAAGCCAGGACAGGGAGCTTGCTTATCAGCCCGCAATCGACGTCGAAAAAATCACCGTCAAGTTTGTGCTGGACCGGCTCGAACAGCAGGGCACTTCTGATATCCCCGTGGTCAAATCTTACGAGCTTGACAAGCTGTCCGATTCCCTGCGACAGTTCGGCGAATTAATCGAAGAATCGCCGGCCAACGTCCTTTTGAAAAATCTGTAAATCGAGTTTGATTTTCCTTCGGGGCCTTCTGGTTTGCTTCGTGTCTCGATTTGCCCGGGATTGCATTCCGAGTTGTTTTTCGATGGAGAAGTTTAGAGTTTTATACGGCAGTTATGCGATTTCCAGGATTTTGGCCGGCTCTTCGGGCTCACCCGTTCGCGCGGACAGATACGCGGCCTCGATAACGGCCATATTTTTCAAGCTGTCGGCTGCGGTGCTTACGAGGGGATGGTTGTCCGGGTCGAGGAGGTTATAGCCGAAGTTCTCCATCGCCTGTTTTATTCTGCCGACGGGTTCATCATCAAATTTGTTTCGCACAAGACGCTTTCCCTGCTGGTCGGTCGCCTCGAAATGCGTGTCGCTGATTTTGATAAGAACGTTGTGTCCCTGTGCGGCCAGCCATTTCTGGGATTTGCTCTCCAGGGCTTCGGCCGCCCGGCCGGCAAGAAGGGTGCCTGAAAGGACGTCGCTGAATTTCATTGTGACAATCGCGGAATCCTCGGCCAGATAGAGCCGCTGCTGTCTGTCAGGAGAGGTGCTGCCTGCTATGCCTTCGACGGCGCTTAGGACGGGGCAGTAAACCTGCTGAGGGATGCAGAAGTTCCATATTATTCGGTCGATTATCTCCCAGCAGTCATATAAAATCGCGCCGCCGCCTGAAAGGACGGCGTCGCTTCGCCACTTTTGTAAAAAGGGGTTTGACCCCTTTTTTGTTCCTGATGCGGCAAGGACAAAGAAAACCATTTCGGCCGGGTTTTTCTGAATAAAAGCTCTCATCGCAAGGGTGGGTTTGTCGAACCTGCCCGGGTTTGCCGTGACTAACGAGACGCCTTCGGTCTGTGCCAGCTTTACTAATTCAGCCGCTTCGCCGTAATTTCTCGCCAGGGGAGGCAGCTTGAAAATGTTAAACTTCTTTTTTATCGCCATCCTGAGGTATTCGATACACGCGTGGAGAGGTGCAGCCGCAAAGAGACAGTCGAACTGGTTTTGCATTATAAGCTGACGATAGTCGTCGTATGAGTCGCAGTTGCAGAGTTTGCCGAATTGCTGGGCCGTGTTTGTGTCGCTGTCGGCCACGGCGGTGATGGTAAAAAGGTCAAGTTCCCGGGCCGCTTCAAGCAGCAATCTGCCCGATTCATCCAGACCCATTAAAGCTGTTTTAAGCGGCTTTTCCATTGATTATTGGCCCCAATCGTTCAATGATTCTCATCATATCGACTTGTCATACCTGCGAAAGCAGGTATCCAGTTTGTTATAGAATATCTTGGATTCCCGCTTTCGCGGGAATGACAATTATGAAACGTCTTTAATAAATATTCTCAGCCCCTTTGTTTTTTCGAGAAATCTTTTTTGATTTTAAGATATTCGGCTTTTGTGGTTGTGCAATCCCAATCGTAGTTTCGCCTTACAACGAATAGAATGTTATAAGCCAGCGTTAAGCAGTAAATTTTCAGCACAATAGGATCTTCATCTATGTCGCTTACGACAGTGATTGATTCGGTATTTTTCTTTGCAATCAATCTTAGAAGTAAGAAATCAGGATGAATCCCCCAATTATGAATATTGTAAAGAAGTGGATACATGTTTCTTCTGTAAGGTTTTGGCAAATCATTTAGGGACTTATAAAGATTTTCGATTTTCTTGTATGGAATTTGAGCCGCCTTTTGTTCCAATTCCTCCAATTCCCTTTTGAAACCATTAATCTCTTTTGCGGAACAAAAATCGCTTTTAATCATTCTTTGAACGTATTTCTTTCGTTCCAAGAATCCTGTTTTTAACCATCTCTTAATTCTGACATCGCACGATTCCTTTTGCGGATTATTAGAATATAGACACCAAATCAATCTGAAAGCAAGTTCAGATAATACACGAAGCAGAGCCATCGCTGGAAGCTTATGACCTTTATTCAAAAGTAAAAGGACTGAGGAACAATAATTGCGCGATACCGCTGTTATACTGCAACAAAGAAAATCGATAGGATTATTGGTATTGACGCTCTTAAGATCTACCTTTGTTTCCCTGAACCACCTGTCTAATGTTTTGTCAATCCGGTTGTTCATTTTACCTTTGAGAAGGTTCCAAAGCTATGCGGCAATGTTTACTTCCTTTTATGTCTTGCGCACTGATTTTTGAGCCGAACTGAAGATTTCGAGGGTCGATTTTTTTGTCGAATTTGACAGGGTCTTTAAAAGTGTAAGGCAGTTTTTTTATTTCCTCTTTCCAGTCAATCTTATCTTCCCTGTTTTGCGCCAGCTCGAAACTAACTCTGTCGAAGAAAGTTTTGTTTTTTAAGCCGAGCTTGTCTTTAATGATGGGAATATAATCAGCGTTTATCTCATATCCTGTTGAGTTTCTTTCAAGGTTTCTTGCAGCTAATGTGGTCGTTCCACTGCCCAGAAAAGGGTCGAGTATTGTATCATTGACGAAACTGAACATTCTTATAAGCCGGCGGGGAATTTCTTCCGGAAACATTGCCAGATGCCCGTTTTGCTTTTCGCCGGGAATATTCCAGTGGCCGGCAAAATACTCATTCCATTCCTCGGTTGTCATTTTAGATTTTTCTTTTATCGCATGGCTGACGGCAGGTGTGACGCCCTGTTTTTTGAAAATCAGTATGAATTCGTAGTCGATTTTAATAATTCCGTTTCGCGGATAGGGAAATGAACCCATTATAGTTGCTCCGCCGGTAGTGTTGCATGTAGTGACCTTTTGCCAGATAATCGCCCCCATATAATCGAAACCGATGGTCTCACAGAATTTGATTATTTCTGTGCGTATGGGGATAACCTTGTATCTGCCGTAATAAACCGAGCGTGCGAACTGGTCGCCGATATTGATACATAGTCGGCAGCCCTTGTGTAAAACTCTGTTACACTCATTCCAGACAAGGTTCAGATTGTTGATGTAATCCTCGTAACTATGGTCGAATCCTATCTGATTGCCGTTACCGTAATCTTTTAACTGCCAGTATGGCGGGGACGTAATAATCAGGTGAACCGACTCGTCGGGCATCTCCGTCATATTTCGCGAGTCGCCTATGATTATTTTATGATGGGTCATCCTTTGACCGTGATAAAGTTCTTAACTGTTTTTATTACTTTTACCTGTGATTATGAAATGTTCCGGCACGGTAAATTGTGAGCAAAGAAGCAGCACGTTCTTGGCGACCTGCTCGATGACGGATTCGTTGTCGATGTTCTCGGCTACCTTGCTTATAAGTGAGGCGATTTGTCTGGCCTGCTCTTCTTTCATACCGCGGGTGGTAATGGCGGGGGTGCCGATTCGCAGGCCGCTCGGATTGGCAGGCGGTGCGGGGTCGTTGGGGACGGTGTTATAATTGGTCACGATTCTTGCCCTATCGAGCGCCTTGGCCAGTTTTTTGCCGGGGATATTTTTGTTCCGCAGGTCGATTAGGATGAGGTGATTATCGGTGCCGCCCGAAACAAGATTGAAGCCGTTTTCGAGCAGTGTCTCGGCCATTGCCCTGGCGTTTTTGACAATTTGTTTTGCGTAAGCGCCGAACTCGGGCGTGTCGGCTTCGGCTAGCGCGACGGCAATCGCGGTAAGCGTGTGCATATGGGGGCCTCCCTGCAGGCCTGGGAAGACGGATTTATCGACATTTTTGGCGTGTTCGGCCCTGCAAAGAAGCATCCCTCCACGCGGGCCCCGCAGTGTTTTGTGGGTTGTTGTCGAGACGATGTCGGCGTATGGGACGGGGCTTTTATGAATGCCGCCTACGACCAGACCTGCTATATGGGCGATATCGCTGACGTGATACGCGCCGACCTCTTTTGCGATTTGGCCGAATATCTCGAAATCAATTTCCCTCGGGTATGCGGTGCAGCCGGAGATTATGATTTTCGGCTTGTTTTTCTTCGCCAGCTCTCGAATCTGGTCATAATCGAACCTGCCGGTTTCGGGGCTGACGCCATACTGCATCGAGTTGAATATTTTGCCGGTGACGCTTACTTTCCAGCCGTGGGTGAGGTGTCCGCCGTGGGGCAGGGCAAGTCCCATAATGGTGTCGCCGGGTTTTGCAAGCGCCAGATATGCGGCGAGATTCGCCACCGAGCCGGAATACGGCTGGACGTTGGCGTGGTCGGCCTTGAAGACCTTTTTGGCCCTTTGCTGGGCGATTGTTTCGATAAGGTCGGTGACCTGCTGTCCCTCGTAGTATCTTTTGCCCGGGTAACCTTCGGCGTATTTGTTTGTCAGGCAGCTCGCGCTTGCCTGCATAACCGCCTTTGAGACGTAGTTTTCGGACGGGATGAGCCGGACGCAGCCGCTTTGACGGGTGCCTTCCTGCCTTACCAGCTCATAAATCTGCGGGTCATACTGTTCAAGGGCCGTAAGCATATTTTTTCTCCAAAAAACGGTTAAGAAGACCCTCGGTTTATATCAAAGTCGGCCCGTCAAGACAAGCATTTATCCGGTGGCGGCGTATTTATTTGTTGACAGTTTCCGGCCGAAGATTAGGATATTCGGTCGGGAGCATTCTGAGAATGGTTTTTAGGAAATTCTATGCCGCAGGAAGACAACAGTATTGCCAAGGCCAAGCTGTTTTTTGACCGTGCCAGAGAGGTGGCGGTCAGCGACAACTTCGACTACGCGATTGACTTGTTCCTCGAGGGTCTGCACTGCAGCCCCGATGCGCTGATGGAAGGCCATCTGCCGCTGCGTGAGCTTGCCCTTGCCCGTCAGGTAAAAGGCGGCAAAAAACCCTCGATGCTCGAACGTATGAAATACCTTCGCGGCAAGACGCCCGCCGAGCAAATGCTAAACGCCGAATACCTTCTTGCCAAGGACCCTGACCATCTGCCGTATGCCGAGGCAATGCTTAAGGCGGCGGTGGCGGGCGATTACAAAGAAACTGTAAAGTGGATAGCGGACCTGATTTTCGCCGCCAATAACGCCAAGGATTCGCCTTCGCTGCATACGTATTTACTGCTTAAGGATTCTTACGCGGCGATAAAACAGTGGGACAGGGCAGTCAGCGCCTGCCAGTTCGCGGCGAGGATGAAGCCGGACGACGGGGAGATTGCCGATGAGGTCCAGAGGTTGTCAGCCGAATTGACGGTCTCCAGCGGCAAATACGACCAGGAGGGTGATTTCCGCAAGTCCATCAAGGACCGCGAGGCGCAGGAAAAGTTTCAAAGCCAGCAGTCGGTCGTCAAAACACAGGACTACCGCATCTCGGCGCTCGAAGCGGCCAAGAAAGCGTACGACCGGTCGCCGGAATCGGCCGTGAATATCTTCGGGCTGGCGTCAGCCCTGACGGATTTGAATACCGACGAGGGTGAGGACGCGGCGATAAGATTGCTGGAGGAGGCATACAGGAAAAGGCAGGATTTCAGTTTTATGGAGCGGGCCGGGCTTGTGCGGATAAGCCAGTTGAAACGCAGGATTAAGGAGACCGGGGAGGCGCTCGAGGCCAAACCCGGCGACAGCGTCCTGAAATCGCAGATGGCCGGCCTGATGTCTCAATTGAATAAAGAGGAGCTGGAGCATTACGGCCTTTGCGTCAAAAATTACCCGACCGACCTCAGGGCCAAATACGAATACGGCGTTCGCCTGCTGCGAAACAAGAGATACGACGAGGCAATCCCGCAGTTTCAGGAGGCACAGAGAGACCCGAGGCACAGGATTACCGCTATGGGCAAAATCGGGCTTTGCTTTTTTATGAAGGGCTGGTTCTCGGACGCCGCGGATATTTTTACGCAGGCAATCGACGCACACGAAATAAAAGATGACGACATCGCGAAGGAATTACGGTATAATCTCGCCAGGTCCTGTGAAGAGCAGGGTAACAAGGCCAAAGCCCTGGATATTTTCCGTAAAATCGCCCAGACCGATTTCGGCTACAAAGACGTCTCCCAGCGGGTTGACCGGCTGAGAAAAGAAGCGAAATAATAATAGCAAACAAGATTGGCGACAGGTATTTAAGTCGCAAGTAATGATGGTGGATATCAAAACCAAAGAGAGTCCGTTTACTCCCGGCAGACCGGTGCCGGTCGAATATTTTGTTGCCCGACAAAAGGAGATTGAACGCCTCGAAAGAGCAATCAAACAAGCAGCTTCGGGAAGAAATGAGAATATCTTTATTATAGGTGAACGAGGAATTGGCAAGAGCTCACTGGCGGGATTTACGCGGTATTTGGCAGAGAAAGAATATGGTTTTATCGGGGCGCACTGTTTTCTCAGTGGAGCAAAAACTCTGGAAGATGTGACTAGAGCGGTGTTTCAGCGATTTATGGAGGGGTGTATTGAGAAGACATTGTTTGACAAATTAAGGGGTATTTTCCAGAAATACATAAAAGATGTAACTTTGTTTGGTGTGGGGGTTGAATTTACGGATAACAAGTCTGACTTGAGAAGTTTGGTGGATAACTTTTTGCCAGCGCTGCGCAAAATATACAATGAGACAGAACAAAATGGGAAGAAAGGTTTACTATTAATACTCGACGATCTTAACGGGATTACAGATGTGCCTGAATTCTCCCGGTTCTTGAAAAGTTTTGTTGATGGTTTAGCGACCTCAAATGAACCATTGCCGTTGTTGTTGGTTCTCGTGGGGATTCCGGACAGAAGAGAGGATTTGCTGAAGCATCAACCGTCAGTGGCAAGGATTTTTGATATTGTGGATTTGCCCTTGATGAGTGAGGAAGAGTGTAAGGAGTTTTTCAGCAAGACTTTCGGCAAGAAGATGGTAACCATCGCTGATGATGCATTGTCGTTGATGATTCAAAGGGCTGGCGGTTATCCTATGCTTATGCATGAGGTTGGCGATGCTGTTTTCTGGCGAGATGAGGACAACAGGATAGATAAGAAGGATGCCAGACTGGGGATAATTGAAGCTGCGAGAAATGTAGGGAAGAAATATATCGGTCCGCAAGTAGAGAACGTGTTCAGAAACAGAACATACTCATCGATTCTCTTGCGAGTAGGCAAAATGCCCACGATAGGCGCGAATTTTAATCGCCAAGAGCTTTTGAGAGAGAGCGCCCCTGAAAAAGAGCGGAAGAACTTGGACAACTTTTTGAATAAAGCAAAGAAACTCGGCATCATAAAAGATGCGGAAGCGCGAGGTGAATATAGATTTGTGAATCCGTTATACCACTTGTATATATGGTATATGGCCCAAGAGCAAAGCGAGGCAAAGCGAAACAGTCAGAAGAGTAAATAATAATTATCAGAGTTTTTAGGAGTTTGAAGTGGCACATTCGTTGTCGGCAAAAAAGAGAGTAAGGCAGAACTTAAAAAGAAGAGCGATTAACCGTTCGCGAAAGAGCAGGGTCAAGACGCAGATAAAGCATTTCGAAAAGGCGCTTGCCGGCGGAGATTTGAAAGCGGCGAGCGAACAGTTCCGGCTGGTCGCCAAACGGCTCGACAAGGTATCGGGCACCAGCACGATGCATAAAAGGACCGCCGCCCGCAAGAAATCACGTCTTGCAAAACGGCTCAACGCCCTCAAGGCAAAGGCGTCGTCCTAACCTCCGGACTCGATATCGGTTCACGATGCTCGATTACCCGTCGAGCACCGAGAAACAAGTATCGAGCGGTGAGTATCAATGCGAGAAGTTTACAAAGGCAAAATCCTTAAGCTGCTCAGGCACGCCGACTATGAGCCGGTCAAGGTCGGGCAGCTTGCAAAGGCGCTGAGCGTTGGACCGGAGGATTACCAGCAGTTCAAGCACGCCTTCGATGAGCTTCACCACGCAGGCCACATCGTATTAAGCCAGGGCAATCTTGTCGGGCTTCCCGGCATTTCAGGCAGAATCACCGGCACGTTCAGGGCAAACCCGCGGGGGTTCGGTTTCGTCACGCCGTTAGAGCCGGCTGCGCACGCGGATTTGTTTATCCCGCCCGGCGATACACTCGAAGCGATGACCGGTGATGTCGTGGCCGCTAAAGTTGTCGAGAAATCGAAACGCGGCAGCCAGATGCGCTACAGCGGCAGGGTAATCGAAATCCTCGAACGCGGACATAACAGGTTCGTCGGGACGTTATTCAGAAAGCCGGAGGGCTGGATTGTCCAGCCGGACGGAACCGGGTTTGTCGAATCGGTGACCGTTGAAGACGTGACCGCCAAGTCGGCAAAAGAAAAAGACAAGGTTGTCGTCGAGATATTAAAATACCCGACCGAAAAGTACCTGGCCCGCGGCGTGATTGTGGAGGTGCTGGGAAAGGCGGGGCGGTATGAAAGCGAAATCAATTCAATCATCCGCCAGTTTCATCTGCCCGACGAATTCAACGATTCCTGTATTTACCAGGCACACCAGGCGGCGACGGGATTTGAGCCGGCTGAATCTCGTGACAGGGACGATATAACCGGCAAAGTGATAGTGACGATTGACCCGCCGGACGCGAGAGATTTCGACGATGCTATAAGCTTGGAAAAAGACCAGGACGATAACTGGGTATTGGGCGTTCACATCGCAGACGTCAGTTACTTTGTGCCGCCTGGCACTGCCCTCGATGTCGAGGCAAAGGAGCGCGGCAACAGCGTGTATCTGCCGGGTAAAGTTCTGCCGATGCTGCCCGAGATGCTCAGCAACGGCGTGTGCAGCTTGCAGCCCGACCAGCCGAGGTTCGTTAAAAGCGCATATATTACTTATGACGACGAGGGTAAAGTCCTGTCACGTCAGTATCGCAACAGCATCATACGCTCGACGCAGCGATTGACGTATCAGCAGGTGGACAAATTTCTCAAAGGTCATACCAAGGACATCGAGCCGGAGGTCGCGCCTTTGTTGGAGAATATGAATGCCCTTGCCCGCATAATAGAAAAGAGGCGAGAAAAGGCGGGAATGCTTCACCTCGATTTGCCTGAGATTGATATTATTTTAGATGATTCGGGCAGGGTGGCAGACGCCCAGCCGGCAGATACGAGCTACCCACATACGATAATCGAGATGTTTATGGTCGAGGCAAACGAGGCGGTGGCGGCGATTCTTGACCGGCGAAATATCCCGTTTATGCGCCGCATTCACCCCGAGCCGAATATACTGGCGATGCAGAATTTGTCGGAACTCGTAAAGGCGCTTGGGCTGCACCTGCCCCGTCAGCCGGACAGGTTCGCACTGCAAAATCTTCTAAATGCCGTCAAGGCAACCGACAGCTCGCTTGCAATAAATCTTGTTGTCCTTCGCAGTTTGGAGCGGGCGGTGTATTCGCCGCTGCACATAGGCCATTACGCCCTTGCTTCGAATCTTTATTGTCATTTCACGAGCCCCATCAGGCGATACGCAGATTTATTAGTCCACCGCGCGCTTGATAGCTGTATCAGCGAACAGCGTTCAGCGGACAGCGTTCAGTTGGATAATCAGCAGTTGGCGGATATCGGCAGGCACATTACATTCACGGAAGAGCGCGCCGACGACGCGGAAAACGAACTCAAGACAGTTTTGATTTTGCAGATGCTTTCAGACAAGGTCGGCGAGGAGCTGGATTGCGTCGTTACGGGCCTGACTAATTTCGGCGTCTTTGTGAAGTCGAAAAAGTTGGGTATCGAGGGCCTTGTCCAGCTTACGGATTTGGGTCCCGACCAGTGGAAATACAGGCCCAAGGCCGGCTGCATCATCGGCAGGCACTCCGGCAAGCTGATTTCATTAGGCCAGCCGATGATAGTCCGCATCGTCTCGGTCAACGTCCCCGCCAGACAGTTAAACGTTACGCTCGTCGAAGCAATCCACGAACCCGGAATTAATCCGCGCGGAGAAAAACTGCGTTCTAAAGCCAAAGGCAAACGCGCTAAACGCAATGGACGCTTCACCGGCCGACGTGGTAAAAAAGGTAAAAGACGGCGATAGCCGACACAGATTTACACGGATTAACACTGTTTTTGATTATAGGAATAGGGCGGGGGAATTTACGTCCGGTAAGTCGAAAATGAAAACTCAATCTGCAAATTGCGGCGTCAATCCGCTTCGTGCATATTCAATCTGATTCGTGTAAACCCTTTCTGATTCGAGCAGATTCAATCTGATTAAAGCGGCGCAAATCCGCTTCGTGCGGAATCAATCTGCAAAATGCGGCGCTAATCCGCTTAATGCGGATTCGTTCTGATTAAAGCGGATTCAATCCGCTTCGTGCGGAACCTTTCTGATTCGTGTAAAACCTTCCCGATTCGTGTAAATCGAATCTGATTCGTGCGGAATCAATCTGCAAATTGAAAAGCCTTGTTTCTCGCGTAAAAACGGGGATTCTGCGATGAAAGTCCGAATACACAAAGACAAACCACAGATTCCTCAGATTTTCGCAGATTCTTTGTGTAAAACGGCTTTCCGGTTTATGGGACGCTTTACCATAGCTGGAATCATTTAGGAATGAAAAATATTAATCTCTATTATTG
Organism: uncultured Pirellulales bacterium; assembly: GCA_964536225.1. GTDB lineage: Bacteria > Planctomycetota > Phycisphaerae > Sedimentisphaerales > Anaerobacaceae > Fen-1362. The sequence goes on along the minus strand of CAZHVR010000019.1, from coordinate 4,802 downwards.
CAGTTTTATCATTATGTTAGATAAATACTTAGCGTTCGATAACTTCTATATTTTTCGCCTTCATTGATTTATTGAAAGCATTTACATAGAAACGTTTAAAAAAAGAGAATAATTTAGTTAAGGAAATTTTCTTAGAGAACTTATAAACTAATAATGTTTCACCTTTTGATTGACATCTTTTATTTACGTTGTCTATTCCACTACCATAATCTGCGATGTCAACCGTATATATAGAGACAAATGCCTTGGGTTCAAGTTTATGTGAACTATCTAATATTGAGAAATTGAAGCCGATAGGCCAATAATTCTTAGGAACCCTTAAAAATTGCGCAAAGTCTGTAATGCTTTTATCATCAGCTATGTCGCAAGCCGCTTTGCCTTTATAGTCACCATATTGTATTTTTAATTCTCTTGGATCATTCATGTATCACCTTCAAATATTAACATTCAACATCATATTTACGATAATCGCTTACAGCTTCTCCGACCAATCGCTTAATCGTTGGATAATTTCTTTAGTTTTACGAATCGTTGGTTTAATGACCAGTTTTGTAGTTGCAAAATAACCGGCAGCGCCTGCCAAAAAACTATATCCAATTGTTTTTTTCGCAATTCTTTCGCTTAGTGGTAATTTAGCCCATTCTTCGGCAGCACACTTCGCGCAGAGATTATCTTCTTTAGGTTCAGCAGGAACTGATTGAACACCGCGATCATAAAGAATAGCACCGCATTTAATACATTTTATCCATTCCGTTTTTTTGCCAAGGCAATATTGAATATTAGCTAGGATTTCGTTAACTTTGTCCTCATTATTCATCTCTAACCTCAAACTTTCTTTTTAATTGTAAGAGATATCCTCTATTGTCTATTATATCGCGATTTGTGTTTGTGTCAAGAAAAAAAAATAAAAATACTATGTAATTTATGTCTGAATTTTCTACAGAATTTATGTTAGTTTATATTTAATTATTTTCTGTAGAATTTACGACTAAACTTTTTGTGCCTTTTCGCGGCAACAATCAAAAACAGTGTCAATCCGTCCGACTTTATCGATACCCTACCTCCGTCCTTGACAATACAGTAATTAGCGTATAGCGTGTGGTGTATAGCGGATAGATAAAATTCGCCTGTAGTCGATAAACGTTATACGCTGCACGCTGAACGCTGAAATATGTTTGAAAAGATAAGCAAATGGATAGTTAAATTGTTCGGCTCGCGGAGCGAGCGATTGGTCAAGGCGTATATGGTGGTCGCGCGCAAGGCGGGCGTTTTTGAAGACCAAATCAAAGGACTCAGCGATGACCAGCTAAAGGCCAGGACGGCCGAATTTAAGGAAGTCCTCAAACAGGGTCGCAGGCCTGCGGATTTGCTGCCTGAGGCGTTTGCCGTGGTGCGGGAGGCGGCCAGGCGAAACGTCGGTATGAGGCATTTCGACGTTCAGTTGGTCGGCGGAAACGTCCTCTACGAGGGTAAAATCGCTGAAATGGCAACGGGCGAGGGGAAAACCTTAGTCGCCACGTTGGCCGCTTATCTTGTTCACCTTACAGGAAGGCACGTTCACGTTGTTACCGTCAACGATTACCTTGCAAAGCGTGACGCTGAATGGATGTCGCCGATATATCAGTCGTTGGGACTGACCGTCGGGGCGATACAGGCGGATATGGATACCGCAGGCGAGGAGAGGAAAAATCAATACGGCTGCGACATAACATACGGCACCAATAACGAATTCGGCTTCGATTACCTGCGCGACAATATGAAACTGCAATTAGAGCACATGGTGCAGGGAGAGCTTCAATACGCGATAGTTGACGAGGTCGATTCAATCCTGATTGACGAGGCGAGGACGCCATTGATTATTTCGGGGCCTGCCTTCGACGACACGACCAGATACAAAAAGGCAGACGACGTCGCGAGAAAACTTATCTCGCTTCAGGGCGGCTACGACCGGACAAAAAAACAAATCGATTCTGCTGAAAGGGCAATTGCCAACGCCCGTGGGGAGTTGAGCGACGCGAAAAGAGCCAAAGACGACAAGCGCATCGAAAAGGCGCAAAGCACAATAGAAAAACTCGAATCCGAAATCGCCAATGCACAGGCCAAGCTCGAAGGCGCTACCCAATACTATGAAGTGGAATACGACCGCAAGGCGGCTCACCTTACGCACGAGGGTATTACCGCTGCACAGGAAGCGGCCGGGGTCGGCTCGTTTTTCACCGGCTCGAATATGGAATGGCCTCATCTCCTGGAGCAATCGCTTCGGGCGCACGTCGTTTTCGAAAACCAGCGCGACTACGTCGTGATGGAAGGCAAGGTCGTTATCGTCGATGAGTTCACCGGCCGACTGATGCACGGCAGACAGTGGTCGGACGGTCTTCATCAGGCAGTCGAGGCAAAAGAAGGCGTGCAGGTCAAGGAGGAGACGCAGACTTTAGCGACGATTACTCTGCAGAATTTTTTCAAGCTTTACAGCCAGATAGCGGGTATGACCGGCACCGCCGTCACCGAATCGGAAGAGTTTATGAAGATATACAAGCTCGATGTGGTGGTTATGCCGACCAACCGGCCCTGCATCAGGGAAGACCGGGACGACGTCATTTACAGGTCGATGCCCGAAAAGTTCAACGCGATTGTGGAGGAGATAAACGAAATCAGCAGCGCCGGCAGGCCCGTTCTGGTCGGCACCGTAAGCGTCGAGAAGAATGAGTCGCTTTCGGCGGCCTTAGACAGAAAATTCAGTATCGAGCACGAGGTGCTCAACGCCAAACATCACGAGCGCGAGGCGCAAATCGTTGCCAAGGCGGGCCACCAGCACAAAGGCCGTGACGGTAAAATGTGGGGAAACATAACCATTGCGACGAATATGGCCGGGCGCGGCACGGACATCAAATTAGGCCCCGGAGTGGCCGACATCGGCGGGCTGCACGTGCTGGGAACGGAACGCCACGAGGCAAGACGCATCGATAACCAGCTTCGTGGACGATGCGGCAGACAGGGCGACAAGGGTTCGAGCCAGTTTTTCCTCAGTTTCGACGATGACCTGATGAAGATATTCGCGCCCGAGTGGACGGTCAAGGCGCTGTCGTGGATTGGCTGGCAGGAAGGCGAGCCGATTTATCATAAGCGCATCAGCAAGGGAATCGAAAAGGCGCAGAAAAAAGTCGAGGAGAGAAACTTCGAGATACGCAAAAACGTGCTCGAATACGACGAGGTGATGGATTATCAGCGCAAGATCTTCTACTCCCGAAGACGCAAAATCCTGGCCGGCAGGGGGCTTAAAGAAGTTATCGATGAAATGATAGACGGCGCGATAGCCAAAAGCTGCCGGACCATATTAGACCCCGATTATCCCGTCAGGTGTATCGCCGAATGGGCGGCGAGCAATTTCGGCGTGGAGTCGAAGCCCTCCGATATTAAGGATCTTTCGGCCGATGAGATTGAGCAGACAATCAAGGACCGCGCCAAAAGCAGCATCGGCAACGATATCTCGCTGTCCATAGGCGAGTATATCGAGGACTACGAGGATAAAAGCACCTGGGACGCGAGTGGGTTGAGCAAATGGGCGATGAGCAGCTTTAAGGTCAGCTTGAGTCCTAATAAGGTCAAGGAGCTGACGCCCGAACAGATAGAAGAGCAGTTGATTGCCGCCGCGGCCCAGCAGGTTGAGAAAAAGGACTGTTCCATACTCGCGGAATTTTTGAAGCCCGACTTCGCGGTTCGCCGGCTGGCTGAATGGGCACGTGCGAAGTTCGACATAAAGCTGGACATCGACGAGCTTAAGCAGCTCGCCACGGCGGAGCCGAAGGTGAAACCAGGGCAGGAGATACAGTCGCTGCTAATCGAAAAGACCAGGGCCAAATACAAAAGGCGGGAAGTCGAATATCCCGTAGAGTTCGCCATGAATATGGTTTACGGGCCTCAGGGGCCCAACGTTTACGGCTTCGAGGCGCTGGCCGACTGGGCGAACAAAAAATACAACGCGGGCTTTTCAGCCGACGGCCTGCAGCAGATGAAGCCCAGGGATTTGCACAGGCAGTTATTGGAGATGAGCGAGGCCTACAGCGACGGCCGGCTGATTGACGAAATCTATAACAAGACCAGCCACCTTGATACTCCCGCGGCCGCCGAATGGGCGAGCAATCGTTTCGGCACGACAATAACCGCTGAGCAGCTCGACGACGGCGAACACCGCAGGGAGGTAATCCTGGCGGCGGGCAGGGAATTTTTGCGCAAAGAATTAAGCGACCTCGAAAGATACGTCCTGCTCCAGGTTTATGACAGCGCCTGGAAAGACCACCTCTACAATATGGACCACCTCAGGGACAGTATCTGGATGCGGTCTTTCGCCGAAAAGGACCCCAAGACTGAATACAAGCGAGAAGGCCACCGGATGTTCAGCGAGATGCTGGAAAATATCGAAGCACGCGTTACCGACATCGTTTTCAAGGTGCATCTCGAAGCCGGCGCCAGGGCACGCAGCGTCTGGCACGTCAGCCAGACCGCCCATGACGAGGTGGGCCAGTTCGCTATGGCCGAGCGACAGAGGGCGGCAGCACAGGCGCCGCAGGGCGAGGTAAAGGTAAAACAGATTAAGCTCGAAGGACCTAAGGTCGGCCGAAACGACCCCTGCCCATGCGGCTCAGGCAAAAAATACAAAAAATGCCACGGCAAAAACGCATAAACATTGATTTTTGACGGTCGATTGTTTTAAGTGATTAACCCTTTATCATTTAAAGGGTTGTATCAATAAAAAGAAAACATCGAGTAACGCCTCGCTACCCGATGTTTTCCGGAGGGGAGAA
>CAZHVR010000018.1:0-39969 GCA_964536225.1 uncultured Pirellulales bacterium | reverse complement strand
ACATTTCACTTCAGGATTACTGCAGGCCTGCGGCGTTGGCCTCGCCAACGGCTTCAATTTGAGGCGCGGGCGCAGGTGAAGGCATCCGCGATTCGGGAGCGGGCGGCCCGGTAATTTCCGGGACAAGCTCTATTTCAGGTGTCTGCGCCGGGGCCGGCGTCACAGGCGCCGGCGAGGGCATAAGCACGATTCTCTTATTTAAAGAACCCATCAGGTCCTGCCGCTGCCTGGCCGCTGCAACAGCGGTAGTGCCTTCGAAAGCGCCATTGGTCGTTATCTTTTCGTATATCTGGCGCGCCTGCTCGTAATTGCCGAGGTCTTCCTCACACAGCCCCAGCCCAAGCTCGGCAAGGGCCTCTAACGAGCGATTGGGGCTTTTGCTCAGATACGTTTCGAGCGCCTTGGTGTAACAACCTTTTGCCCTGTCTATCTGGCTTTGGAGGTCCTGGCGACTGACCACACCGGGGCGAAACAGCAATTCAGTCCGCAGTATATCTCCCTGCTTAATCATCGCCAGGGCGGCGACCGAATTGTTTTTGGCACCGGCGGCGATTTGCTCAAACCCGCTGACCGACTGCATAAGCATATAAGAGTTGTCCGTACCCTGCGTTTGGGACTGGGCGATATAGGCCTCCAATTGCGGCAGCTGCGTAAGCTGCGCGGTCATATTGGCCTGCTCCCTGCTGACCACCACCCTCGTCTGATACTCATACCAGATTGCATAAGCGATGACAACAACCGCGACAACCGCGACGTAAATTATCGTCCTTAGGTTTCGCTGCACCCAGTTCGGCAGATCACTTAGCCATTGTGCCAGCTCGTTGGTCTTGAGCTCGTGGCGATGTTCGGCCTTCATTTTTTTCTCCGTTCAAATTGTCCATCAAAAAACGGTTTACATCGTATATACAAGAGTTGCACCGAAAAGCTCATTTTAACAGGGAGGGTTTTATGTTGCAACGGCTGTATATCAAATGATAATATAAAAGTTTTAACCCAAATAAGCCGACAGAGGACGCAAATGACGCATTTTTTTCGGAAATTGAGGGCGGGTGTTTTAGTTTGTCTGCTCGTATCAGGCAATACCCTGTGCTTTGCCGCTGAACACTCCTCGGCCAATACCCCAAAAGGGCTGCAAGGTATCTGGGACCCGGCCAAATATATCAGTATCGATGAGGTCCGGCCCGGAATGGAGGCATACTGCCTGACCGTTTATAAGGGGGTCAAGGTCGAAAAATTCGGCATCGAGGTCCTCAGCGTGGTTCGGGATATTATGCCGGGCAGGAACGCCATATTAGTCCGCGGGACCGACGAGCGTTTTATTCATACCGGCCCCGCCGCCGGCTGCAGCGGCTCACCCGTATATATCGACGGCCGACTGGCAGGCGCCCTGGCATTCGGCTGGATTTTCAGCAAAGACCCCCTTTATGGCGTCACCCCTATCGAAGAGATGCTCCGAACCAGCGACCTGCCCGACGAACAGGGCGGCAGCACGCCTTTGACCGGCTCTAAGGGACTGTCGCTTGACTTTTCAGACCCAATCGACCTCTCCCGGGTCGAGAAGGAAATTTCAGAGGTCTCATCGAGTCATTCCTTAACATCAAAAAACGGACTGGCAGCCAATCTTCCCACGCCGCTGGTTGTTTCCGGTTTGCCCGATTCCGTCAGGACCGACCTGGACGGCTCGCTTGGGTCTTCGGGATTTATGGTTGTTTCGGGAGGCGGAGGCGTTTCGGACGTCTGCGATGTTACGCTGACCCCCGGCGCGTGTCTTTCCGTGCCCTTAGTAATGGGCGATATCACAATCGATGTTGTAGGCACTGTTACAGAGGTTAGGGGCAACGAGATTTACGGCTTCGGCCACGCCTTTTTAGGTTACGGGCCGGTGGATTTACCTATGGCTACGGGCCGGGTGCATACCGTGGTCTCGAACCTGATGCGCTCGTTCAAGGTCGCGACCTCCGGCAAGGTGGTGGGCGCACTGAAACTCGATGAATCGACGGCTGTTCGGGGAAGGATAGGCGCCGAGGCCCGGATGATTCCGCTGACGATAAAGGTCAGTCGATACAATGACAAGCAGGTAAGACAATACAACTGCCGGGTTGCGGACAACCGCGTCCTGACGCCGCTGCTTCTGCGGACAGCGATTTCCGGCGCGGCTCTTATGCGCGGCTCGTTACCGCCTGACAATACCATTCAATACAAAGGGGCCATCGAGCTTGAAAACGGGCAATCCGTATCCTTCGAAAACGTCTCCACGGGAATGGACCTCGCCGAGCTGATTCGAGACAGCATAAGCCCGGCGGCACTGCTGATGAATAACCCTTACAAGGAGGTCAGAATAAAATCTGTCGGGCTGGAGGTTAATATAAAAGAAAAGAACAGCTCTTCTGCAATATGGTCCGTGGGCCTGTCCCATTCGCGGGTAAAGCCGGGCCAGGATGTGGATGTCGAGGTGGTTACTGAATCGTTTCTGGGAGACAAAAAAGCATACACGCTGGGCCTTACCGTCCCGCAGGATACGCCGGAGGGGTCCTATCAATTGATTATCTGCGGCGGAAAGGGTTATGAAGAGTTTCTCAAAAAAGTTGTGCCGCACAGGTTTACCCCCGAAAACCTCGATACGCTCGTCGGTGCGCTTAACGACGTTCTGGCCATAAGCAGGGACAAGCTGCACTGTATCCTGGTCCTCCAGCCGGGCGGTGTGGCGCTGGAAAACACGGAGCTGCCCGACCTGCCTGCCACAAAAGCGATGGTGCTGGGCGACGCCAAAAGGGCCGTTACAATGAAGGTGTTTCCCGACTGGATTGACAAAAGCGTCCGGACGGGCTCTTGTATAATAGACAGTAAGGTTATGAAAATTACCGTGGAGAAGTAAATTGAAGATTAAAAATATCAAATCAGGGTCCGTCCTCGCACTGGTTTTCGTGTCATTATTTCTTGCCTCCGCACAGGTCTGCGTATGCAAGGCGGTGACAAGCAAAGTTACACGCCAGAGCACCAGCCGGGACTTCCTGAAAGGTGAGCCCAACGACGTTGTCATCGGCTCGCGCGGTACAATAGAATTAGGCAGGCGCCGCGAGGTCCTCGTAAAGAAGTTCGAGGACGTCTGGTCAATCAATAGCGTCGTCGTCATCGGTGACACGATATATATCGGAACAAGCCCCAACGGCGGCGTTTACGCATTCAGCTCGGGACAGCTTAAGGAGATTTACTCCGCCGGCCCGATGCACCAGGACAAGAACGAGCCCGACAACCCGAACGTCGTAGAGGCCGAACAGCACCTGGCAAACGAGCACATATTCGCTATGCAGCAGGACGTATCGGGGCGCCTTCTCGTGGGGATAAGCGGACGAAGGTGCGCGCTGTATCGGCTCGAAAAGGGTGAAATGAAACTCGTCTTCGAGCCCGACGACGCTAATTACATATTCGCAATCGCGGTCGACAAAGCGGGTGATATTTATCTCGGAACGGGCCCGAAGGGCAGGATTTACCGCCTCGATTCCTTAGGCAAAAACGCCGAGCTTATCGCCAATACGTCCGACAAGAACATACTGTCACTTGCCGCCGGCCCCGACGGATTTATCTACGCCGGCAGTGATACCCGCGGGCTGGTTTATAAAATCGACCCGCAAACTAAAGAAACAGGCGTGCTGTATGACAGCGACCAGCAGGAAATAACGGCTGTATTGTTTTCGGGCGGGCAATTGTATGCCGCTGCGACCTCGGCGGGGGTGGTAAAGACCGAGGCGAGATTTATGGTGCAGGCGATACCCGCCGGAAGGCCCGAACAGCAGCCCGAAGATGAAGAACCTCCGGAAGGCGACACCGGCAGCGGCCCGGCAAAATCCGGCACAGGCGGACTTAAACTTCAGATTGCCAACACCAAAGAAACACCCGACGAAAAACCGGCACAGCGCAAAGTGATACTCGTGCGGGCCCGAAGGCCGGTCAGGGCGAGCTTCCTTTACAGGATAACCGAAGAAGGTTTTGTAACTGATATATTCAGCGAGCCGGCCGTGTTCTTCTGCCTGGCAGAAAGCCGGGGCCTGCTCCTGGTCGGGACAGGCAACGACGCACAGCTTTTCCTGGCGGACCCGAATTCCGAGCAGCAGTCGATTATTTACGAGGACCGGCAGGCGTCACAGATTACCGCGGTCAGCACCGACGGCGACGACATCTTTATAGGCACTGCCAATCCGGCCAAACTGATAAAACTGGAAAAGGACTTTTCTCGCCAGGGAACTTATACCTCGGACCTTGTGGACGCGGAGCAGCCCGCCAAATGGGGCAAGCTGCAGATTGAGGCCGACATACCGCCCGACTGCAATGTGCTGGCTGCCTGCCGAAGCGGCAACGTCAAGGACGTCAACGACCCGAGCTTTTCCGAGTGGACGCCCCTGCAGGAAGTCACAGGCCCCGTACCGCTCGATTGTCCCGTGGGCAGGTTCTGCCAGTATAAGCTTGTTCTGCGGGGCAATGAAAAAACCACCCCCGTAGTGCGGGAGGTCGCTCTGGCTTCGACGGTGCCGAACCTGGCCCCAAGGGTCGAATCGGTAAGCGTCGCACGGGACAAAAACGGCGCGTTCAAAATCAGCTATGACGTTAAAGACGATAACGGCGACAAGCTGATTTACAAGATTGACTTCAGAAAGGCCGGAAGGACCGAATGGATTGAAATCACCGACGACGTTGAAAACGACAGTTTCGAATGGGACGGCAAAACCGTCGAGGACGGCCGATACGAAATCCGCGTCACGGCAAGCGATGAAAGAAGCAATACCCCTGAAACCAAACGCTCCGGAAGCCGGGTAAGCGACGTCTTTGTCGTCGATAACACAGGCCCGGTCGTAGAAAATCACACAATCAGCAAAATCGGCAAGGTGCTGACGCTGAAAATGACCGTCAGCGACGAATTAAGCGTTATCGGCAAAGTTGACTACACCATCGACAGTAACGCCGACTGGAAAGGCGCGGTGCCCGACGACCTTGTTTATGATACCACCAGCGAGAACTTTACAATTCCTGCCGAAAACCTGGATTCCGGCGAACACGTTATCGCCCTGCGGCTGGCAGACGACGTCGGCAATACCACTTACAAGACCTTCGAGGTCAATATCAAGTGAGGCACATTGAGTTCAAAAAAATCGCCGAGACGGTCGAATCGCTGTGCAGACAGGCCGCTTACGAGCTGCCTGCGGACGTGATGTCGGCCCTGGAAAATGCGGCGAAGAATGAATCAAACCCGCAGGCCGTGAAGATACTCGGGCAGCTTATTGAAAACGCCCGGATTGCCCAATCCGAACAGATACCGCTTTGTCAGGACACGGGGCTGGCAGTCGTTTTCGTCGAGCAGGGCTGTGAGACGATAATCGACTGTCCCGCGGGCAAAACGGCCGTCGATGCAGTCAATGAAGGTGTTGCGGCCGGCTACGAAAAAGGACTTCTGCGCAAAAGTGTCGTGGCGGAACCCCTTAAACAACGAAAAAATACGGACACGAATACTCCCGCAGTAATTCACTGGTCGATTGTGCCCGGCGATAAGCTTAAGATAACCCTTATGGCCAAAGGCGGCGGCTGTGAGAACAAAAGCGCATTTCGGATGTTCAGACCCACAGCGGAGGCCGAGGAAATAGCTGACTGGATTGTGGACGTGGTAAAAAATGCAGGTGCAGACGCCTGTCCCCCTTTTATTGTGGGAGTGGGCATCGGCGGTGATTTCGAACTGAGCTGCCTGTTTAGCAAAAAATCTCTGCTCAGGAGTACCGATACACTAAATACCGATTCATTTTACGCCGAGCTTGAAAGTGATTTACTTTCGAAAATCAATCGGCTTGGGGTAGGCCCGCAGGGGCTTGGCGGCGATACCACGGCCCTGGCAGTTCTGATTGAGACCGCACCCTGTCACATCGCATCATTGCCCGTCGCTGTAAATATCGAGTGCCACAGCCATCGCCACCGGACCGCAGAGATTTAGAATTATTTAGCCACAGAGGACACAGAGCACACAGAGAATTTTTAATCAAATAAATTTAGCCCAGCAATTTACCTGTCCTCGATAGTCGTAGTCGGGGATTTCGTGGGCTCTTCTTTTGAATCTGTGAAAATCTGTGTAATCTGTGGTTGCGGGAAATTCAATCGTGCGAATTCGCCGTGATGCTTAACGGCCATACGGTCGTATGCTTTTGCGGCGTCGATTTCATTCTCGAATCTGCCGAGGTATTTTCTTATTTTACGGCCTTTATTCCGGAAGATAATCTCAGCGTACCAAAAATTACGAGATTTATCCCATCTGACGCCACGGTATTTCGATGCGGTATTTGGCTTTTTGGGCCTGTTAATCATATTTTGCGATTGAGTCGCGAAGCGCAGATTCGCCCTTCGGTTATCAAGACCGCCGTTTTCTTTATGGTCAATAATGACCCCCTTAGGCGCGTTCATAATTTCCCTGTGCAAGTACACCTTTGCAGTTTTTTTGGGCCCGATTAGTTTCTCTCTCACTGCGTACATATTGCTCTCGACGCCGGAAAGGATCCATTTGTATTTGCCGTATGTGTAGTAATCGCAGGAATCGACGATTGTGTATTCGCCTTCGCCTAAATAAATTTTGCGATAGGTATAGCCGTATTTGCACTTTCGATACTGCAACACCGGCCAGGCGCAGATTTTATCGAGCCAGTTCGGAATTTTGAATTGAACGTTTGTCATTTTCTCTCTCCTCGTCGCGCAGCGACACCACAATTTTACATTTTGCGTTTTGATTTTTAATTTATCTCGCCCTCTTGGGTCACATCTTGCGCTTCTGCGCTACCTGCCTGATTCGGCCCACCGCTGAACCAGTGCGGCGGTATTATACCAAACCCTTGTTAACTAATCAGTGAAAATGTATAATTTTTAACAATTTATATGTTATTCCGCAACATTCTATGAATAAAGGACTTAGGCCGGCGAAATGCCTGACAAGACATTAAAATATCGCGAAAAAACGAAAAATTTCCCCTCCCCCAACAACCACTCTCCAAAAATCAACCAATGACACGCCCTGCATCCTATGTGGTGCAGGGCTTCGGAAAATTAGGAGGATGGCTAAGGATTTGGGCGTTTGTTTCTTATTCAAGCGAGTAATTGACAACCGTACCTATAATACTTTTTACAGCCGTCGTACAATTGCGAAATTCAAACCTTTGCAAAGCCGTTTCGCCCAATTTTTGAAAGAAACTACTGATTAATGCATGTATAAATGACTGCGTTGATGAATCAACTCCAGAAAAATCGAGCACTATAACTTCATCGCTTAACTCAAGTATAGGGCTAATATAGTTATCACGAATATCGCGAGCTTGATCTTTATTCTCAGCAAATGAGCCGCAATATTCCTGAATCATAATTTTCATGAAAACTTGATCCTCTTATAATAATCCTTTTTCATTTTGTTAAGACTAGCTCGATATGAGTCGCCAATCATCTGCATGAGTTTATTAAATGCGGTCGTATCTTCAATATGGATGTCAATTCCAACCACTGTTCCATGAAACGCCGGGAGAGAATCCTTAATTGTTGCATAGTCATCTTCTGGATTCGCATTGAAATGGATTTCTTCGGATGAAGGTCTTGTAAGAAGTTTGAAATAGCTGTCTCCGGAGTATATCAGGAAATGATTACGCGTTGATTGTGCAATGCACTTTGTAAAGAATAGCCCTGCACCAGCATTTTCTGGTGTGCCACCCAGTCGCGTGGTGGTTCCCGAAATTCCTGGCTTAAGAGCGTTTAGAATTGCTTCCTTATGGTTAGTAAATCGCTTGTAACCAATCATACCCTCTAGAATTCCTCGGCCTGCATCTGAAATTCCAATGGAGACCTTCTTTTTTTTGGGACTGTACGTTGCACACACGTGTCCCCCTAACCGACGTCCAGATTGGGAATGCTCCAAGACATTGCGCAACAGTTCACTGAAAACATGTTTAATTGTTCTAGATGTGTCCTGAGTGGTATGAAGTATGGGATCGATTGTTTTTAAGAATGCGGCCAATTCATCGCTTGTAGTGATGCGAGTCAAAGGAATAAATCGTCCAGTTTCCTCGTGCTTTTTGGTTTCAACAGGATCTGAATAACCAAGGGTAGAGAATAACCCCATTCTCTGAAGGTATGGGATTGAACGAATCTCGTAGTTAATAGCAGCCGAGGTTTCAATTCCATTCAGTCTGAAGTAGTCCCCAAGAGATGCGTATAAAACGAGCCCAACCGGATGCATGGCTACATATCTAGGGTGAAAACGTATTTCGACTTTCTTGTCAGAAAAGTCAAAATTGTTGTGCTTGAAGATCGAGTCGAAGTTTCGAAGCGCTATACTGTTAGGAATATATAGCGTAGACATGCCAGTTTATCCTTTTTCTGCCCATCAGTCACCGCCAATATAGAAGCCAACGATAGCTTTTGTGACGGCGTAATGCTGACGTAAAAAGCTAATGTTAGGCAAGATATACCTACGGACACTCCGGTAAACTCAGCAAGTTATTCGGTTGCTCTCCATCATTCTCAGTCTTAAGGTATTTATTTCCTTGAGCGCTAGTAGAAACAATTACCCAAACAGACTTATCATTTACACTTACATAAAATTTCCATTTGCCTGACTCGATGCCTTCAATAGCAGATGGTTGAGTTAGTTTCCAGCGGGTTCCATCAGCGTTCAGACCTCCGATATGTGTAATACGCTCATGCGCGCTTGTTCTGTTACTTTTATTTATGCACCTGATTTGGTGACTTGATGCCATTTTTATATTCCTTTGTCCTTCTTCTTTTTTGTTGCTTAACATAATAACACACAATGCTTTTCTTCAGTAATTTAGTTTGCTGGAAATAAAATGTCAATAGCGTAATCCTGTGTAAATCCGTGTTCACCCCGTGAGATGCGTTTGCCACGTGGGATATGTCCTGTTTATCCCACCGTGGCTATCTCACGGGGTAAATCCGTGGTTAAGTGCACTCGTTGGCAAGGCAAACGAACTGTTCGGGCGTAAGGTGGTCGGGCCTGGTTTCGGGGTCGATGCCGCACTGAGAAAAGATTTCAGGCCAGTTGTCGATTTTCGCAAGCTCACCGGTCAAAAGTTTACAGCAGCTTTTAAGCATCTTTCGGCGATGCTGCAAAAAAGCGCCTGCTAATTTACTCAACATCTCGATACTCTTGATACGACTTACTTTTTTAGAATCGCGGACGTAACTAACAAGGGCTGAATCAACCTTCGGCTGAGGCCAGAAGACGGTCGGCTTCAAGGTCCTGATATGTTTGACGCTGCCGGTTGCAGCCAGAAGTATGCTGAGGGTTCCGTAATCCTTACAAGCCGGCGCCGCGGTCATCCGGTCTGCCACTTCCTTTTGCACGGTTACAAACATCGCATCCACCCCCGCGTCTTGCTGTCGCAAGACAGCAGCGGGGGCGATGAGATTGAGCATAACAGGCGTCCCTGCCGCATACGGCAGATTGGAAACAAGCAGCAACCGCCCATCATATTTCGCCCGTGCCCGGCCCAGGGCATCGATTACGGCCGGATTGATTTGGAACTTATTTTTCAGGGCATCAGCCGCGATAATTTCCACATTCGGCCAGTCAGCGAGCTGTTGTTTAGCGATATTGGCAAGTATGGCGTCGATTTCGACGGCGACGCAAAAACCCGCTTTCTCGGCTATTGCTTCGCTGAGTGAGCCGGTGCCGCAGCCGACTTCGAGAACGACGTCATTTTTTCGAATATCGGCTGTTTCGATAAGCAGGCGCATCAGGTTGAGGTCTATAAGGAAGTGCTGGCCGAAACGCTTGTCGGGCCGGACGCCCGCCGAATCGAGCAACAGGCGGATTTGATGCTTAGTGTGCATCGGCAGAGGCCTTTGCGTGGGCGAGCTGACGGGCCTTTTTCGTGGCGACCATTTGTATGGCGGTGTTTATAGCGGCCATCATACTGGAGGGGTCCGCGATATTTTTACCGGCGATATCGAAGGCCGTGCCGTGGGCGGGGCTGGTGCGAATGATGGGGATACCGATAGTAACGTTGACCGCCTTGTCGAAGGCCAATAATTTCACGGGGATTAGTCCCTGGTCGTGGTACATTGCGACGACGCCGTCGAACTCGCCGTTGACGGCCCGCAGGAAGAGGGTGTCGGCGGGAATAGGGCCGTGGCAATCGATACCCTGCTCCTGTGCCATGAGAATTGCGGGCGATATGACGCGGCTCTCCTCGTCGCCGAAGCGGCCGTTTTCTCCGGCGTGAGGATTAAGGGCCGCGACGCCGATTTTGGGGGTTTCGACGCCGAAATATTCCTTCAGGGCGTTATTTAGCAAATCAATCGGCTCGAAAACGCAGCCGATAGTGAACTTGTGACGCACGTCAAACAAGGCCAGGTGAATCGTCGCCAGGGCCAGCTTTAAGGGGCCTGCGACAAACATCATCACCTTCCTGCGGGATTTGGTTAATTTGGCGAGCATCTCGGTATGTCCGGGCCAAGGTGCACCTGCCAGTTTCCAGCTTGTTTTATTTATCGGGGCGGTAACGACGGCGTCGATAATACCCCGCTGAGCCGCATCAATGGCATCGATACAGAATTTCAAAGAGGCCTGGCCTGAGGTCTGCGTTGGCTCCCTGACCCAGGGAGGCACCGAAAAGTCGTCGTAGTCGGCAACCATAACCTTGTGAGGATATCGCCTGCTGATTTTCTCGTGCTGGTGCCTGCCCCAGAAGGGCTCAATTTCGGCCTTGTCGGCGGCGTAACGCAACTGCTCATCCATACCGAAGACGATGAACTTTGCGGAGCGTCTTATGGCCGGGTCGGCAAGCGCTTTTACGACGACTTCGGGCCCGATACCGGCCGGGTCGCCCATCGTTATGCCTATAACCGGCTGCTCGTTTATCGAATTGTGGTTCATCTTCTTATTATACGGCTTTCGGTATTCACAAGATTTTCAAAAACCCTGCTGCCGGAGGTTTTCTACATTAAGCCCCTTTTGAGGTGCGAGGTTTTCAAGGTGCTTTTTCACTGTTTTGGTTATTATATCAATTTCGAGGTTGACAGTTTGGCCTATTTTAGCCGAGCCGAGGGTCGTTTCTTTGAGTGTTTGTGGTATGACGGCCACGGCGAAGGCATCGGGATTCAACTGGGCCACCGTGAGGGAGATTCCATCAACTGCGACGGAGCCCTTCGGTATGAGCTGTTCGAGAAGGTCTTTTCGGGCTGAAAAGGTAATTGTCGCGAAATCGCCTTTTTTTTCGATTCGCTTAATCGCGGCGGTACCGTCAATATGGCCCAAGACGAAGTGTCCGCCGAAGCGGTCGTCGGCCCGCAGGGATAACTCGACGTTGACGGTTTGGCCGGGAGATAATTTTCCGAGATTGGTTTTGGAAAGGGTTTCGGCGCTAAGGTCAAACGCAGCCAGTGTGCCGGTTAATTTAGCGATTGTCAGGCATACGCCATTTACAGCGATGCTGTCGCCAACTTTTGGCTTTTGGGCTAATTTTTGAAGGTCTATGGTCAGAATTCGACCGCCTGCCGCAGATGAGAGCGAACTGACGGAGCAAACTTGTTGTATCAATCCTGTAAACATTGACTTTTTTATACTTTAGATTTACCATTGTAGGAAATCCGTCGTAAATAATCAATTGCCGGTCAGAAAGGGGGCGTAGCCCTTATGGATAATTTTTGGGTAAAAGCAGTTATTGGCATTGTGTTGATAGCGGGCGCCGTTATAGGGGTAAACTATTACAAGAAGTTCAAGGCGCGGCAGCCGGTTCAGCGGGAGCCGGAAAGGACAGTCAACGACGCCTGGCGTGAGGATGACCAGCGTCTGCGTGCCGAGCCGAATATTCCCAAGACAGAGAACGGTGAGCCGGAGATAAAATTCAGGGAGCTTACCGTAGAGGAGCAGGCGGGGGCGGAGCAGCTTTTCGAGATGGCGATTACCTCGCGTAAAATGGCGCGGCTGCCGGCAATACGTTACGGGCAGATGGTCGATTACTGCCGGCAGATAATAGAAAAATATCCCGGCAGCGAATTCGACTACAAGGCCAGACGGATGTTGGGCGAAGTTCCGCGAGGACAGTGGGACCGGTATAACATAACAGAGCAGGAAATAAACGGTTTTCAACAACCGACAGAATGATATTCGATTAAGTAATTAAACAAACAAGTAAAAGCAGGAATCCCGAAACCAAGATATGGATTCCCGCTCCCTGAGGGATGAATTTCGCGGGAATGACAAACAATATAGCTTAAGGAGGAGCGACAAATGACAAATGCTTTGCTGAAATCGGACCTGCCTGTGATAACGATAACGGCGGGATGTTTGCCGGAGGCGTGGGAAAAGGCGGTATTGGCGGTCTGGGACAACGGATTAGACATCAAGACGCAGTATGACAGGCCAGAAGACCCGCCGAGCAAGGACGCGACGGTGATGGTGACGATAGCCAATCCCTTTTCCGAGCCGAGGATACACAAGAACTTTCCCGGCGGGCCCGAAGAGCTTGAGGCGTATCGGCAGGAGGTTGTTGACGGGATTCACGACCACTGGATAGACGCAGCGGCGGGCAAGTGGACTTATACATATCACGAGCGGCTGTTCGCATATTCGCCGGTAGAGGACATAAGAAACCCCGCGTCGCAAAAGCCATTCAAGGCGGTCAACCAGATACAATACATTATCGACTACCTGTCGAAGGTGACACATACTCGCAGGGCACAGGCGATAACGTGGATGCCGACGGCGGACCCCGCGACCGACGACCCGCCGTGCCTTCAGCGAATCTGGTGCCGGCTGGTTTCCGACCCTTCTGCGCTGCGCTGCGAAGGGCAGGCGGACGGATATGTTCTGAATATGAACACGCATTGGCGGAGCAGGGACCTTTACAAGGCGTGGTTTATGAACGTCTATGCGCTGACCGACCTGCAGCGGACAATCGCGAAGCGCATTTCAGAGAAGATAAACAAGCCGGTTTCGGTGGGCAGATACGTCGATATCAGCGATTCGCTTCACATTTACGGCAGCTACTTCGGCGACGTTTCACGTGAAATCGAGAAGATGCGCAAAAGCCCCTTTACCGAACGTGCATGGGAAAGCACTCACCCGGTTTTCGAGATGATGACGACCGAAGCCAGGGAAAAACTCGCGAAAGACCCCGACTGGTACGCAAAAGCGAAGGGGTAATTTCCTCAACCGCAACCGTATAACGAGGAGTTTGGCGAGGTCAGCTTTATTTGTTAGGGTTTAACAGGAAGGGCGAATAAAGCGGACATAGCCACCCCCGCCGCTTTCTCGCGAAAGCAAGAAGCGGGGGCACAAAGGCCGTCCAGATAAAACATAACCGCTCATCCGATTGTTCCTGGCGGCGCCGAGGTGTCGTGTCGGGAACACGCACGAAACCACTTTCGCCACGTGCCCGGCCCCTAAGAGGGTCGAGGCGGACGAAAGTGCGAATTTAGCCGTCGAGGGCGGATAAATCCGCCTGCGGCGGATTAAAATTGTGGGGGGCCATATAAGTTTCTTTCCGAGTTGGGCCTCTGCGCTGCCTGCGCAGAGGCCTTTTTTTTCAGGACCTGACGAGGCGGTTAAATTCTTCGCTTTTTGGCTCAATATCGTTGACTGAACTGCCGGCCGAGGTTACACTTGATTGTCATACAGGGACCAGTGAGGCGGCTTTTCCGAAGTTAAGGACATTGAGCAATGTCGGATATCGAAAGACGTATCGAGTGGGCAATACCACCTCCCAGAAAGCTTTTCACGCCGGCAGTAACGGTCATTCTAATCCTGCTTATCGCCGGTTTTACATTGACTCACTACGCGACGGGTTTTACGCTCGATTATTTTGCGCTGTCTGCAACGGGCATCCTGCACGGCAAAATATGGCAATTAGTGACTTATCCATTTTTCGATTCCTGCGGTACTATATTAGTTTTTGACGGACTGCTGGTACTGTTTATCGGCAGCGTCATAGAACGTGAATGGCGAACCGGCTCGTTCGTCCTGCTCTGGCTGATTGCTTCAGTAATTTGCGGGCTTGTCTGGATAGGCATCGGCGCATTAGTGGGAAGGAATTACGTGGGCTTAGGTGCAGCCCCTTGTGCATACGGGCTGATTGCGACCTGGGGCCTGCTCTACAGGAAAAGAAGAATTATCGCATTGTTCTGGACGGTGGAGGCCCAGTATCTCGCGTGGGGCCTTATTATCATCGGGATTATTTTAGGCATCCCTTCTCCGATAACGTGGATATGGGTGTCTGGCGCGCTGGTGGGATATCTTTACACCAAGTTACGCTGGCGTATGTCTTCAGGCAAGGGAAGTGCCCCGACGGAACAGAGCAGACCACGCGGTTTTGTGGATATCGACTGAGCGTTATGGACCCTGCCTCTCACAGCCAAATCGGTTCCCGGGTTAAAATCGCCGAAAAATCGCTTGCCGAGTGCCGGCTATGTCCGCGCAACTGCGGCGTTGACCGGACGGCCGGTGCGACGGGTTACTGTCGGCTGGACGCGGAGGCCCGGTGTTTCCGGGAGGTCCTGCACTGGGGCGAGGAAAAAATATTAAACCCATCACACCAGATTTATTTTGCCGGCTGCAACCTGAAATGCGAATTCTGCACGGTGACGGAGTGGAACGAGCAGCCGGAGGCAGCAAAAGCGGCGGACGTCGAGGAGCTTGCCGAGGCAGTTGCCAGGCGCAAGAAACAAGGCGCCCGAACGGTGAACCTGTTAGGCGGCGAGCCGGCGGTGAGTGTTTACGGTATCCTCAAACTGCTTGCCCGATTAGACGCGGCGACGGTTGTGGTCTGGAACTCGAATATGTATTATAATAAGATAGTCGATGAGCTGACGGCAGGACTGATTGACATATGTCTTGCCGATTTCAAGTGCGGCAATGCCGATTGTTCGAGCCGACTGCTCGGTGCCGCGGATTACGTTGAGGCAGCAAAGGACAATATTCTCAGGGCGGCGGGGCATTGCGACGTGATTGTCCGTCATCTTGTTCTGCCGGGCCATATCGACTGCTGTGTTGGGCCGATTTTGGAGTGGCTGTCGGCGGAGCTGCCTGATGTGAAGCTTAGCTTGAGAGGCAACTATGTGCCGCCCGTCGAGGCGACCGAGGCGCCTTCGCGGTATCTGCAGGCCGACGAGCTGAGGCAGGCCGAGCACTTAGCGGCCGAGAAGGGACTGACGCTGGTCCAATGAAGAAGAAACCATACAGGCGAAAGTGCGGGGACTTCGAAATCCGTGTGCTGACCGACGGACGGCTCGTAATGCTGGCGCCGAATGACGAGCTTATGGAAATCGCCAGGACGCTGGACCCCGACAGCGAGCTTTTGCCGCCCAAAACAAAGGAAGATGGAAATGCCCGAACGTAAGGAAACACCGGGCGGCCCTCCCGGCCCGCAAGACAATGCGAGCGGAGCCGCACAAGGCCAACCGGGCCAAAAACTAATGAGCGAAATCGAGGTCTTGATTCGTGCCCGGTACCCGCTTATATACGTTATCACCTGGGAGGAACAGCGGCTACTGAGGCACGTAACCAAAATCGGCTCCCGATTAGGCAAGCGTGTCTTCGAGTGGTCCGTAACGACGGGCCTTGTGCCCGCGGGGACATCGATTCAGTCCCAGAAGCACAGGGACACCGCAACGCAGGACCCGCTGGTAGCGCTTGACAACGTGATTGAGCACGTTGAGCCGGCCCTTTACGTCTTCAAGGACTTTCACCCGTTTCTCAAGGGCCAGAATATGTCGGTCATACGCCGGCTGCGCGAGGTTTCCGGCTCGATGCAAAACACGTACAAGACCATAGTCATAACCAGCCCAATTTTCGAGCTGCCGCAGGAGCTGGAAAAAGACCTGACAGTCGTGGATTTCGATTTGCCGGGCAAAAATGATTTTGCGGCGCTATTGGCAAGAATCATCGACGAGGTCAAGGAAAATCCCAAGCTGAACGTCAAAATGGACGACCGCGCAAAAGAGCGGATTGTGCACGCCCTTTTAGGGCTCACGCTTACCGAGGCCGAAAACGTTTTAGCCAAGACGTTAGTCGAGCATCGCAGCTTAGGCGAGAAGAGTTTAGAGGTAATCCACAGTGAGAAAAAGCAGATTATCCGCAAGAGCGGTCTTTTGGAATATTACGACGCCGAGGAAGGCCTCGGCTCGGTCGGCGGACTCGACGCACTGAAAAGCTGGCTGCTTAAACGCTCGGTTGCCTTCACCGACCAGGCGCGCCAATTCGGCCTGCCGTCGCCCAAGGGGATTCTGCTGTTAGGCGTGCAGGGATGCGGCAAGAGCTTGATGGCCAAGACAATCAGTAATACCTGGCGGCTGCCGCTGCTGCGGTTCGACGTGGGAAAGGTGTTCGGCTCGCTTGTCGGCTCGTCGGAGCAAAACATTCGCAGGGCGATAAAGGTCGCTGAGTCGGTTGCGCCGGTAGTATTCTGGATAGATGAAATCGACAAGGCGTTTCGCGGCTCACGGGGGAGTGGCGCCAGTACCGACAGCGGCACGTCGGCAAGGGTATTCGGGGCGTTTCTTACGTGGCTGTCCGAAAAAAACTCACCTGTCTTCGTGGTAGCCACCGCCAATGACGTGTCGATGCTGCCACCGGAATTGCTGCGCAAGGGCCGTTTCGATGAGATATTCTTTGTAGATTTGCCGGCATTTGCCGAGCGAAAAGAGATATTCCTGATTCATCTCAAAAAACGCCGGCTCGACCCTGCCAAATTCGATATCGAATCGCTGGGCCGCGCCTCGGCCGGCTACAGCGGTGCAGAAATCGAGGAGGCCATAATCAGCGCGATGTTCGACGTATTTTACGAAAAGCAGCCGATGACGACCGAGCGGCTGTTGAAAAGCATCCAGCAGACCGTGCCACTGTCAAAGACAATGAGTGAGGACGTTGACGGACTGCGCGAATGGGCAAACGGCCGGGCACGGCTGGCGACAAGCAGAGAGGTCGCCGTAGAACCGGGTGCCGACAAGCGAAAGCTCGAAATATAATAATGACAAATAATTCTCTCTTATAACACTCGGTTTCATCGCAACGTTGCGGGCTGAAACAGCAATAAGATGACCGATAAAAAGGTTCGAGTATCGTGATAAAATTATTTTCAGGCAATGGACGTCGTTTCCGGTTTCTTCCTGTAATATTTTTTATATACTTCTCGTCTGCGTATAATTCATCCCTGCTGTCGGCTGAGCCGAATGATATCGCCGGTGACGCAACACAGAAGCAAAAAATATCCGGCGGATACTGCGGGATTTACTGCCTTTACGGGGCGATGAGATTTTTGGGCAGGGACTGCGACCCCAACGAGCTGATAAAGCAGGAATATATCGGGTCCACAAAAGGCAGCTCGCTTGCCGAATTGCAAAAAGCAGCAGAAAGCCACGGCTTATATGCGGCGCCGGTCAAACGGCTGAGCACAAAAGACCTTCGCCGGTATCAACTGCCCGTGATTTTGCACGTCAAATCGTCCCCCATTGCCCGGACATACGACCATTACGAGCTCTTTCTCGGAGCCAAAGAAGACGAGGCGCTGCTTTACGACCCGCCGAGGCCGATTGAATCAGTGCCTTTTAGGACACTTGCGCCGATATGGGACGGCAGCGCATTGATTGTATCCGATAAGCCGATAGACCTCGGCGCACTTTTCGGGCCTGCTCGCCTGCGGTTTGCGATGTATGCAGCGCTCGCGGCGGCGGCCGTTATTGCAGTCAGATGGGGACGTCAATATTTTTTCCGCTCCCGGCCCGCACTGAACCGCAGGAAAACGCTTTTGCTTAGTTTAGGCCAGTGTGTCGTCCTGATACTGACTGCGGCGGCCGGCGCGATTGCGTATAATTCAATAAACGAAGAAGGGCTGCTCGCCTTTAAGAAAGCGATAGCATCTATTCAGCAGGCGCACCAGGCAAATTTTATCCCGAAGCTCAGCGGCGGAGAACTACGCCGGCTTCTTATAAACAGCCAGGCCGTATTCATTGACCCCAGACCTGAGTTCTTCTTCAAAACAAATCATCTTAAAGACGCAATAAACATACCGCCCGGCACCACGGGCGATGCCCTCGCAAAGATAACGGGCCGAATTGATAAAAACGCCCCTGTTGTCGTTTACTGCCTTAAAGCGGACTACCAATGGGCGGGTGATTTGGCAGTAAAGCTTTTATCCGACGGCTTTACCAGTGTGCGGATTTATAAAGGGAACCGGATTAAGTGGAGCACATTCAAAAAACAAAATTAAGACATCGGCTTGCTGACGGTCTTTTTATCGCCGCCCGGCTGGCGCTGGGCTGCGTCTTTATCGCAAGCGGTATCGCCAAGCTGCGCCAGCCATACGACTTTTTAGGCAGCGTTTACAACTACGAGCTTGCCGGGCCCGATCTCGGCATCGCGATTGCGATGGTCCTGCCCTGGCTCGAGCTTTTGGTCGGGATATGCCTTGTGGGAGGTATCTTCGTAACAGGGGCGCTTCTGGCAAGTATTGCGATGTCTGCGATGTTCAGCGTCGTTCTAATTTCAGCTTTATGGCAAGGACTTGAGATAAGCTGCGGCTGTCTCGATCCGGCCGACCCGACCATCATAAGCTACGGCACCGCCGCCCGCTCGATATCACTTTTGCTTCTGGCCTGCGCCTGCTATGTTTACGCGATATTAAAAGCACAATGCTTTTCTGATTCTAAAACACATGCACAGAACCAACACGAAAAAAATTGATGAATAAACAATTTATAAAGTTATCTTTTAACAACGACGATTTTCACTCGGAATATAATCTTTTCCGAGTGCAGAGCAGTGCAGAAAAACTACGGATTCCGACGGTTTTAAGATGCCTGACCCAGTAATCCCTCGACAGAACAAATACAGGCCGAGGGTAATCGATAATTTCAATCTTATTTGAATCGACAGGCCATAAAACCAGATAATGCCCCATAGCTCGTGAATGCCTGCCGCCCACGGTATCAGTCCCAGGAGGAAACAGTAAAACGACACAGGGCGTATTTATTTCGCCGGACTGAGATATAGAAAGCTTCTCGGCGCTCACCTCAAAACCCACGGTCTGGAGTGCCCGCTTAACCTCCAGCATACTATTCCCCTGTTCGCTTCTTGGTAAAATGGCCACACAATCCTTATAAGAAATATTTATCCCAGATTTTTTGCACAGGCCATACAAACTGCTTGCAGCACAATCAAATGATAAATCAATTGGCGAACAAATTTTACGAGCAGGTTCGTTGTATGAATTATTGGAAACAGACGATGAAGGGGCACAAGCTGTGAATAACAATATGTGAGCACTAAGAATGCAAAAAATAATGCATTGTCTATTTCTCATAATGTATGCCAAGGACCTCATCGGTAACCTCAGTGTCTTCCGGAAAAACAGGGGTAAAAAACTCCACGGGAATGGGGTCAACCGATATATCGGAAATGTAAAAATTATAACCATACTCATAGTCAGGTGGTACACCTGAGATTATTTTTTTCGGATACCACAGTCCACTTGGAAGCTGGATAAGGTCGGACAGTAATATTTCAGCGGGTTTCGAACCACCCGGGGTGCGGAAACGCTGAATTTTTAAAGGAAGATAGTTTCGCTCCGGGCTTATCCACATCTTCGTTGACAACTTTCCCTCAATTAAAGATCCGGTAATCTCGACAGTCGGCACACCCTCGATGGATTCAGTCCCCTGTTCTACCCTGAACGTTCCCTTGTTCTGCTGAATGATGGAGGCAATAGACCGTTTGCCAAAATAAAAAATATAGGTATGCGGGTCAATATCTATCATCGGGAACTGATTAGGGTCATACCCAGCCCTGACATATCCTCGCTTGGGTTTTCCTTCTCGAACATTTCTGTCAAGCGTGTAAGTTGCGTTGCCATCATAATATGACCAGCCGTCCGTCATAACTTCTATATCGCCATTATCCATATTGATTCGATATGATTTCCTGTTCAGATACCGCAATGGCCCAGGTTTTTTCAAGGCATAAGTGGCTTCCGTTCTTTGGATAATATACGGGCCGCCCTTTGTATCCACCCGCACCTCAGAAACATACTCCAATCGCAAATCTGTAAATGCGTCTTCACTGTCTGTCATTCCTGTTACTACGTCCTGGGTAGTGAAATTATTTTCTGCCGCTTGACCATATTGGCAGAACCCTAAAATAATCAGGAATACCGCCCTATAAAATATAGGGCTTACGGCAAATCTTGCTGAGCATTTCATACGCTTAATCCTTAAAATTTATCTTCATTTCAATTTCGAGATTACCAATTAAATCCAAAGCCCTATAATTATTTCAGCTAATCTATATAATGTTAGTCATCGCACAGATTATATATACCACCGCATTCCGGAAAATCTCCATCACCGGGCAGAGGCACACAAATTCCCTCATTGCAATACCCCTGTATGCATCCACCAGGACAATCCGGGGTTTCATTGTTACAGCCATCGAGGTCAGGCCACCAATAAGAGGACCCGTCCTGGCAAACCGTGCCCCGTCTTGCGTTACAGATACAACAATTAGCTACAGGGTCACCACATGCAGTTTGCGGCGGACAGTTAGCCCCTCCATTAATACAATAAGGGTTATCGAACCAGCCACAGCCGCCGTATAAAATTTTCAAGATTGAATCCGGAATACGGCTTCCCATAGATATTTTGTTGCCCGTGGATGAGCAGCCGGGAAGAATAAGAGTAAATACGGACAGAGTGAATATAGCGCTCATACTTTTTATAAGAATTTTTGTACTCATCCGCTTTCTCCTCTCAGCTATATGTTCATATTAGCGTTTGATAACAGTAGCATTTTTTACTCCGGGTTCCGACATAACGCGCGCTTCCTGAACAAACCTGTAATCAGGCCAATCATCGGCTACTTTTTGAAAACATGCAGCGGCTTCTTCCTTCCGGCCTAAGGCGGAATAGCAAACACCTGAATAAAACAACGCATCCGGTGTGCCATTGTTAGAAGGCGGCAATTCCTCTATCACCCGTTTCCAGATATTTATCGCCATATTAAGACATTTTTTCATTTCCTCTTCATTGCCCTGAAGTTTTTGCTCAGCGGCTATGATATGGAATTTAAATGAAATTCCTCCGAGGCAGTCGCCCGCGTAAGGATGCTGTTTGAAATCTGCGATGAAATTATTTATCAGGACTTCTGCCTTATCTTCGTTTCCATTCTTGAAAGTTTGCCAAATATCCAGTCGACGTATGTCCAAAACCGCATTATCGGCCTCGGGTGTACCTGGATATTCTTTTATTATCCTCTCGAACATTCGCTTTGACTGCTGAATTTTCTCACGTTCTTCGTATCCCCAGGCAATCCATCGAAGCTCACCGGCAAACTCGGGTCTTCCTGAAAATTCTGTGACCATACTTTCGACAGCCGAATCAATTTTGCTCTGGTCGCCTTCGTCTATTAAATTGAATATCTTTATCCGATACATCAGCCGTTTTTGGTCCCATACCGCCTCCTGCCCATAAGAGGAATCGTTAAACTGCTCAATCATCCGTTGATAAACATTGTTGGGCTCATCGTACCAGCCGGTCCTGTCCTGACTGCCCGCTTTTGTCCACTCATATTGCTTGCTTATCCAGTATAACGTTTCGGGCAATCTCGAATCATATTCGAAATCATTTATCAGCTTCTCTATAGCATTAAAGGTCTGCTCATCTTTCCCATCCTTGATTAAAGAGCATATATCGGCCCTTGCAGACCACAGTTTGACCTCCTGCGCAAGTGAGCTATTCGGCTGAATTTCAAAGATACTGTCGAAGGTTTTTTGGGCCTCGATATAACTTCCGAACCATCCGAATTCCTGGCCTATTTGAAAAAGCGCCACTGCCAAATCCGGCTCATCCCTGAAACTAATGACCATTAAATTAACATGCTTTTGGGCATCCGAAAACCTCTTGTCCCTGATAAAACGCAGGACTTTTAATCTCGCCACCCCCAGATTGGCTCTGGCTGCAAATGAGTCACCGGTCGATTCATCAAGAATATATTGATAAATTTGTTCGGCCCTATCATACAATCTTCTCCAGGTCAAGCTGTCGGCAATAATCAAAAGAGATGAGTGCAGCTCATCTTTCCCGGCATAATCATCTATAAGCTTGTCAATTGCTCCATCGACCTGCGTTAGTTTTCCTTCATCCAAAAAAGTGAAAATTTGTGTCCTTGATGAATAGATATCAGCTAATACATCCAGAACCATCGCTAAATTAACAACGGCAACTGCCAAACAAATTAAGTATAAGGACGGCACTTTGCTTTTCTTATCCATTGTCAAGCCCTCCGTAATTACAAATGCATAAGATAATAGTTAGTGATTGTGAGAGGCCGAAGATTTGCCTTTGCCAAACGACTACCTTTTTATTATGGGGTGGAGTAGTCATATTATAAACTCTCATTCCTGATACTGACGCTAAGGTTTTAGGGAAAATATGTCAAGAGTTACTTTTGTAAAAAAATGCCGATTTTTCATCAATTTCTCGTAAGTCCTTACGGGGGGGGGCACTTATGACTTAAAAAATCCTAAAAAATATTTTATTTTTACAGATAAAATCAGCAGAAAGCTCTTTTGCAGAGCTGGTTGCATATCTGAAAAATCAGAGTTAGCCATCACATTCATTCAACAGCCGGGCGGGCAACCGCGTCGAGCAAATCGTTAACATCGGCGGCGTTCGGCTCTTCGACTTTCTGTTCCTGCTCCTGCGTCGCCGAATCCTCAACCAATTCGGCGAGCGGTTTGGTCATATTCACGGCCTTAAAATCCGGTATCTGGTAAATCCAGTCCTTGTGCTTTCTTGAGAATTGCTCGGCGTCTGCCTGCGCGAGCAGCTTGGTTTCTTTTTCCTTCAACTGCTCCTGCGATTCGGTCCGGCCCTGCGTCACTGTCACCGGCTCCTGGTCGGCGAACTTTGCGTCGCATTTGATAAACCACTTGTCGCCGTCCTTTGCCAGCCAGAAGGTATAGGCGGTGGAATCCTTAAGCCGGCAGATGTATCTCCTGTCGAACGTTAAATCTTTACGCGACGACTCTGCGTTGACGTCGTCGAACCTTACGCTGGCAAGCGCCAGGAAAGCACTGTTGGCGACGTCCTCTTTAAGCGATTTACCCTCGGGGAGGCCATCGAGCGTGACGGTATCGTTATCGCCTGCTCTTAGCACGTAGGTATCATCGGGAGAGCTTACCGTTACCGACTCGATATCTTCACGCTTGACGTTGATTAGCTCCTGCTCGACGTAGTCGGTCGGCTGCCTTTTTATCCAGGGAATCTGCGCCGCGGTCACATAGACATCGTCGTCCTCGACCCTCCTGACGTATCCGATACCCTTGCTGCCCTCCTTTTGCTTACCTATTATAACGCCGGTAATAAGATTGGAATCGGCCCCGAAGAACTTCACTAAATGACTCGCGTCCTGTTCGGTCACGCCGAGTGCTTTGAAGTTTTCGGGATTGTCGGTATAAAGCTGAGCCGTTTTGATATCGAGGCAGGTGGTGATAAGCTTGTTTATCTCTTTTGCCTCGGCGGGGTAGTTTTCCATGTTGGCCACGACAAAGTTTTTTCGTCTGCGGACGAGCTTGACCTGCCCGTCGCCCTTTCCGACGGTGATGACGGCAATCCTGTCGGGGTCGAGACCCTGTATGAGATAACCGGAAGTCCCCTGTGGCGCATAGGACGTGCTCGAAATCTTCGACATCGCCACCGCCCAGACCACCATTGTTACGGCAACCAGACCGAGTATCAGTAAATTACGATTGCTCATATCAAACTCCTATAAATACGGCACGAGCCAAAAAACCGTGCTGCGTTATGAGTCGCCTGAGTGACTGATATATTGCCTCTTCATTACGCTGCGCCTGACGCCAATCACCACCGCGATTGCCAGTATCACAACCGGCGCCGCAAACATATTGAATGCCCGAAGGACGTTGCCAAGGTGCTCGATTTGCCGGCGTTTTTCCCTCTGTGCCTGCTGAAGCTGGCGTTGTGCCTCGATTTTTTTCAGTTCGAGGTCTTTTTTCTTCCTGGCGATGGAGCTGCCTATAATCTGCTGCTGCTGTTTGTCGGTAGAGGTAACAAGAGTCCTAAGCTCGTTTTCAAATCCGTCGATTTCGGCGTTGAGCTTGGCCACCTCTTCGGCCGTTTCCGCCTCGGCCCTGGCCTCGATTTTGTCAACGACGACAAACGGCCTGCGGAAATTGCCGCGTGACCTGATTGAAATCAATTCATTCGAGCCGCACAGCTCATCTATTGTGTTGAGCAGCAGGGCGCTGTTGTCGCCGACGATGATGTTGCCGAACAGGGGATTCTGATAATAGGCCATATTGTTGGATATGAAATCCACGTCGGAAAATACGGCGACGACGCAATTTTCCGCTGCCTGGCCCAGGCCCGTAACGTGCATCGGGGGTATCGGCGGCTTATTCGGGTCCTTCGGCTGCACGGCCTTTATATCGATGCCGTCGGGAAAGGCGCTTTTGAATTTGCCCGTAACAAGATAACCCATCACAACCGGCCTGGAGCCATCGACAAATTTTTTCATAAGCGAGGGCGGGTCGAGCATCTGAAGCTCGTAGGGGCTGTCAACCTTGAAGGAGTTGCCCGTATCGGTGGTCATTACCAGCGGAACACGTTCAATTTCTTTCTGCTCGTTGGCGTCTCCGGCGGGGGCCACTTCGTTGAGGACCCCGGCGAACAAAACATTGACGGTGTTAAGCTGGGCGGTAATCGCGCTTTCGGGATTGAAGCTGGCCGGCGAAACGAGTCTCAAAAATCCGATGATTTTCTGTGCCCTCCGGCTGCCGCCGAGCTGCTCCTCAGGCGCCAGCTGCCTGTCACCTGCGAACGTCATAGGCGGCATATCAAGCCCCCAGGTATTAAGCAGTTTCCTGAGGTTCGAGGCGGGCAGCATCCCGCCGAACTGCTGCTGGGGGGCGCTCTGCTGTTCGGCGAAACAATACGGGTCAACGAGGACTATCGCCCTGCCGCCCTTGAGGACATACTGGTCAATCGCAAACTGCGTCGCTTCGGACAGGTTCTTCGGCTGGATGACTAAAAGGAGGTCGATATTGTTAATGTCGTCCGTCTCGGCGGGAATAATCTTCACCTCGTACTGCTGGCGGAGGTGCTGAATAATCAGCCAGGCAACCTTGGGCTGCTGGCCCTGCATACGCATCATCTGGGCCATATAGTCGCTGGCCTCGCCCATTACCGGTAATGAGCTTAACACCCCTATCGTTTTTTTCTGGCGCGTGACGGCCCTGTCTATCAGATAGCTTATGTCGTATTCGATGAAGCTCTGGCGGTCGGGCGCGAAAAACGGTATCACCCTTTCGACCCCGAACTGCGTCTGCGCCACCAGGCCGAAGAAGAAGTTTTCCTCTTCGGTCACAGGGAATTTTTTAAGCCCGTATTGAATCGCCTGCACTTCGTCGTCGGAAAAAGGCCGCGGGTCGATTATCTCCAGTTTTACCATTCCTTTTGCGACCGCGACGTATTCTTCGAGAAGTGTTCTGACAAACTCGTAATAATTGTTGAAGTATTTAATATTGTCGGGGCCTTTCATAGCGGCGGTCCTGGCGTAATAGAGCTTGAGCGTTATCGGCTGGTTGAGCTTGGCTAAAATCGCTTTTGTGCCGTCTGAAAGCGTGTAAAGCTTTTGCCCGGTGACATCCATTTTCAGCCGCGAGCCCACGTTCTGAGATATGCTTATGGCGCAGAAGGTTATCGTCAATATGAAAATGACCGCGATTATTGCCCTGAGGGTCCTGCTCATCAGCTTGCCTTCCTTTCTTCGAGTATAACGGCACAGGCGGCCACCCAGCCGACTATCAGAAACAGAAAATAGGCAACGTCACGAAATGCCAGCACGCCTCTTTGAATCGACTCGAAATGCGTCTGAAAACTCATCGCCTCAATCGCTGTAACCAATCCGGCCGGCATAAACGTCGAGAGATAATTCATCGTCGTGGGCATCCCGGCAAAAATAAGGACCGCACAGGCCACGACCGACAGCACAAAGGCGATTACCTGGTTTTTGCTCAGGCCTGAGAAGAAACACCCTACCGCGAGAAATCCGCCTGCCATTAAAAAGCTTCCGAGGTATCCGGAGATTATCAAGCCCACGTCCGGGCTGCCTAAGTAAAAAACCGTGACTACCATCGGGAAGGTCAGCGCCAGCGCTATCGCGATAAACACCCACGCCGCGAAAAACTTGCCCAATACCGCCTGCGTTACGGTAACAGGCAACGTGAACAAAAGCTCAATCGAGCCACTCTTGCGCTCTTCGGCCCAAAGACGCATCGCCACGGCAGGAACCAGAAAAGCGAACAGCAAAGGCATATTTGCAAAGAACGCATCCATACTCGCCTGGCGAATCTCGTAGAAACCATTCTTGAACGTCATATAGCCGGCGAAAAACAAAAAGACCACCAGAAAGACGTATGCTATCGGCGTAGTGAAATACGATTTCAGCTCCCTTTTGAATACCGCCTTAAAACCGTTCATATTCAGCTCCCTTTTTCTGTCCGCTACTGCGGCACGGTCTGGAAGCCCGTGCTACGCTGCTTTGCCCGTTGTAATCCTGCGAAATACCTCGTCCAGCGAGCAGTCATATTCCCGCCGAAGTTTTTCCGGCGTCGAGTCAATAAGAATTTTCCCCCTCGCGATGATTATCGTCCTGTCGCAGATTGCCTCGACCTCTTCGAGTATGTGCGTCGAGACAATGATGCACTTGTCTTTTGCCATTTTACTGATGAGCTGGCGGACCTCGTGTTTCTGATTGGGGTCAAGGCCATCGGTAGGCTCGTCCAAAATCAGCACCTTCGGGTCATGAATAAGCGCCTGTGCAAGCCCTGCCCTCCTTCGATATCCCTTCGACAGTGTCTCAATCGACTGATGATATACAGAATCAATCGCGCACATCGGCACAATTCTGTCGAGCGCCTTTCTGCGGTCCCTTCCGTAAATTCGCCGGGTGTCGCAGACGAAATTCAGGAAGCTGCCGACGGTCATCTCGTTATAGGCAGGAACGTTTTCCGCCAGATAGCCGATGGATTTCCTAACTTCAAGCGGATTTTTGAGAATGTCGTAGCCGCAAACCGTCGCCGTGCCGCTGTCGGGCCGAAGGAAACAGGCAAGCATCCGCATAACCGTGCTTTTGCCAGCCCCGTTAGGCCCCAAAAAGCCCAAAACCTCGCTCTTTTGCACATCGAACGAAACGCCGTCAACCGCAACTACAGGCCCGAAACTGCGCCTCAATTCCTTTATGCTTATCATTCATTTTTCTCCTTATTGCACAAACACTTATATCGGCCAAACGGCTTTGGTTTGTTCAAAAGTTCGACTGATGCAGCCAAACGTGCTTACAGGGCAAAATTTGTATTTATACGCCCGCCATATCAGAAGGTTCTGCAATTCACAGCCGGATTCGATTGTTGACTGCGGGCGGGTACGCTCTTAATATCGGGGAAAGTTATAATAATTTAATTGAGGGTAAGATGCCAAGGAAACGGGCGAGCGGGATATTGCTGCATATAACTTCCTTACCGGCGAAATACGGCATCGGCGACTTAGGGCCGCAGGCGTACAGGTTCGCTGAC
Source organism: uncultured Pirellulales bacterium (assembly GCA_964536225.1). GTDB lineage: Bacteria > Planctomycetota > Phycisphaerae > Sedimentisphaerales > Anaerobacaceae > Fen-1362. The sequence goes on along the minus strand of CAZHVR010000018.1, from coordinate 12,352 downwards.
TTTCTCGCTAAAAGCAAACAACACTTCTGGCAGGTCCTGCCCCTCAACTACACAACGCCCGCAGCAGGTTACTCGCCTTACAACTGCTCGTCGGCCTTTGCGGGAAATCCCTTAGTAATCAGCCCCGAGCAGCTTTATAAGGCCGGCCTTCTTGCAAAAAACGACATTAAGAACCCGCCGGTTTTTTCGCAAAACCGTGCGGAGTTTAAGAAAGCCGCCGCTTACAAAAACCGATTGTTCGCGACTGCCTTCGGCCGGTTTCAAAATCGACGCAAATCTGACAGTTACGCCGCCTTTAAAAAAGAAAATTGCTCCTGGCTCGATGATTTCGCAATTTTTATTGCCCTGCAAAGGCACTTCAGCGGGAGAAAATGGAACGCCTGGCCCCGGCAATTGAGAGACCGCAAAAAAGCGGACCTGTCCGAGGCCAGAAAACATTTAGGCGACGAGATTGAATTCGAATGTTTCCTGCAGTTCATTTTTTTCAGGCAATGGTTCGAGTTGAAGCGATATTGCGGCCGGGCCGGAATTAAAATTATCGGCGACATCCCCATTTACGTCACCTTCGACAGCCCGGACGTCTGGGCAAATCCTCAACTTTTCAAATTAGACCGGAATAAAAAACCTAAATACATAGCAGGCGTTCCGCCCGATTATTTCAGCAAAACGGGACAGTTGTGGGGCAATCCCGTTTATGACTGGAAGAATTTGAAGAAGACAAGATACCGCTGGTGGATGGAGCGAGTAAGACACAATCTCAACTTATTCGATTGCGCCCGCATTGACCATTTCCGAGGCCTTGTCGGCTACTGGCAGGTCCCCGCCGGTCACAAGACAGCCAAAAACGGCAGGTGGGTAAAGTGCCCAAAGGACGACTTCTTCAAAGTGCTCTTGAAGAATTTCCCCGAAGCGCCTTTTATCGCCGAGGATCTGGGCCATATAACAAAAGACGTCAGAGAAGTTATTAAAAAATTCGACATCCCCACAATGAAAGTTCTGCAATTTGCCTTTTCGGGCAACCCATCCAAGAATCCTCATCTGCCGGACAATTACAATAACAAAAACTGCGTCGTCTATACCGGCACTCACGACAACAATACAACAAGGGGCTGGTTTGAGAAAGACGCGAGTCGGACGGAGAAAAAACGTTTGCAGGAATACCTGAGCCAGAAGGTCTCTGCTGATAACGTAAGCTGGCGCCTCATACGACTGGCGATGAGTTCCGCAGCAAAACTAAGTATAATCCCCGCCCAGGACCTTCTCGGCCTGCCCGCATCGGCCCGAATGAACCATCCGGCTAAACAAAAAGGCAACTGGCTCTGGCGCCTGTCTCCAGGCTGGCTCACATTGTCTATTTTGACAAAATTGAAACAACTCACCCAAACCTGCGCCCGCGGCTAATCGAAATTCCGTGTTGGCCAAAACTCACTCTATAATCAAGGATTACCTTTGTGTCTTTGTGGTAAAATCAATTAGAACTCATTATTAAGTATTTCGATTGTTCGCCGGCAAAGCTCCCTGCCGTAGTCGGCCCATCGGCCTTCGCCCCAGTAGCGATAACAGCTTGTCTGCGACAGTAAAAGATAATAAAGGGCCTTGCGAAAACGCGGCTCGTCTGGCGAAACGCCGTTGGACAGGGCTTTCTCGTTGAATAATACGCTTGCCTGCTCCATCGGCTTGAGCACGTTCTCATAGCCCTTGACCCAGGAGATGTTGTTCGTCCAGCTTCCGCCCTCCATATTGAACCGGCCGTCTTCTTTTTGAAGCTTTTTGATAAGCTCTTCCATCGCCTCGGGGCCGGCGCCAGCCTTAAAACGCTTCCAGATATGATGCTGTAATACGGGCTGGATAGCGGGAAAATCCTCCTCCTTCACGCCCAAGCTATCGAGGTATTCGAGATACTCCGTCACGTTGACCGCCGGGGTTTCGCTGCCGCTGCTTTCCGACGTCGCCTGCTTGTATTTTTCGGGAAATTCGTTCATCATCACGCCGCCGTTTTCACCGTCTGCAATCTGTGTCACCAAAGACGGGACGGATTTACCGCCGAGGTCAATTCGATTCAAACCAAGCGCCTCATAGTATGGCTGCATCTGCCCGATAAGCTTGGTGTCGCTTCCCTGCGTCTTGACAATCGCCGTTATGGAAAGCGTCTGGCCGCTTGAGTTTTTCGCTATGAGCCGATGCGGCCGGTGCGGGTATTTCAGCCCTGAGCCATCCTCGACGTGCTCGACGGTATGCTCCTGCACAAGGACCCACCGATAGCCGCATTCCTTCAACGTCTTGACGAACTGGTAAAAAACGTCCGGATGGTTGGGCAAAGCCATCTCGGCCGGAGAAAATCCCCTGATTCTCCCCAGCGCCTCAGGGCCGAAAAGCCCTGCGAAAAAACGCTGCCAAGCCCTGACGTGCAGCCGATAATCCTGCGTCGGCGTCGATGGCGCCACGGCGTGTCCCCAGGCCGAACCCAGCCATTCGACGCATCTTCGATAATTCGAATCGCAGGTTATTTTCCTGAGATTATCGAAAACGTCATCGAGCCCCATCTTGCGCATCCCGTGAAGCAGCGTGCCCGAATAATCGAACATACATCTCGGCTGTTCGCCGCTGTCAAGCAATTCGGGTATTAACTCACCCATCCGTTTATAGCACCAGTGAAAAACCTTCGCGTTATGATTGTCACCGACGTCCGGGTGTTTCATCATATAATCCAGGTTGCTGATTTCCTCGGCCTGGGCAAGCGGTTGGTCGGGGTTCGGTATAATCGGCTGATGCATATGCAGGGCTATCGAGTAGGCGCTTTTGACTCTGCTCCAGTCAATCGAGCTTTCCTGCAAAAAAACCCGGCTCCCGCTCACAGCCGAATCGACAACGTCCTGCGAACCGGAAAGGTTAGGCAGACCGTCAACATAATCCGGAATTTCCGTCATTCTCCCTGCTCTCATCGTGCCTGCTTTCCTTAATTATGTTTCTTATTTATTCAGAGTCCCGAGCCACGGCTGTCTGGCGAAAGGCGGCAGCACAAAGGACTCCCCGACAAGCCGCACGTCGGTGCCGGTAGATGACGTCATTCCGCCTGCCGCCGGCAGATAACATCCCATCGTATAATCAATCAGCATTCGCCGCGAGCTAAATCGCCATGACAGTGTACGCAGGGCGTGCTTTTGTCTGGCAATCCATCCATGAGGTATCCCGCTTTCATTGCGGTCGTAAAACAAGGGAACAACCTCATTTTCGAGGACTTCATACAGCGATTCGGCGTCTAAATCGTCCTGCCTGTCCCAGTTGGAATGCTCGCTTGCGTTGCCGATGGCAAAGCCGTTCGCCCCGTCGTATGCCTCGGCCCACCACCCGTCCAGCACGGAAATATTCAGCCCGCCGTTCATAGCCGCCTTCTGGCCGCTCGTGCCGCACGCCTCGAGGGGACGCCTGGGCATATTGAGCCAGGCGTCAACACCCTGCACAAGGTGACGGCACACGTTGAAATCATAATTTTCGATAAACAGCACCTTTCCCACAAATCTCGGGTTCCTGCTGAACCTGAACACCATTTGTATTATGTGCTTGCCCTCGTCGTCCTTCGGGTGGGCCTTGCCCGCAAAAACAAACTGTACCCGCCTGCCCGGCTTATTGACAAGGCGGTCCAGCCGGGCCGGGTCCTTGAACAAAAGCCCCAGCCGCTTGTACCCGGCGAAACGGCGAGCCACACCGATGGTCAACGCGTTTGGGTCCAATCGGGCCTGCCTGATATAGTCGGCATCTGCCTTGGGGCCCCGCGCCATTTCCTGCCGCTCCACCGTCCGGTCTATATATTCGGCTAAATGCGCCCGAAGATACTGCTCTTTCTCCCACAGCTCACTGTCGTCTATCTGCTCTATGGCCCTCCACGTAGAAGGCACGTCCATTATCTCGCGCCAGTTGCTGCCGATATACTTGTTATACAACTCGGCCATCGGCTCGGCAAGCCAGGTATCGACGTGAACGCCGTTGGTAATGTAGTTGATAGGCGTCTCGTGCTCGGCGACGTTGGGAAAAAGTTTGTGCCAAATGGCCCTGGTTATCCGGTCGTGCAGCGCCGAGACGGCGTTTCGATACCGTGACATCTTAAGCCCCAGCACCGTCATCGAAAACGGCTCCTTTTTGTTCTCCGGATCAACACGTCCCAGACCGAGCAATCGCTTGTCCGAAAGCCCGAGCTGGCGCTGCAGCGGACTTAACGTTTTTTTAAGCAGCTCCGGCTCGAACTCATCGTGGCCTGCCGGGACGACCGTATGCGTGGTAAAAACGGTCATCGAAGCCGCCTGCTCGTGTATGTTCTCGAATATCTGGCCGTCCCTTTCCATCAGCGCCCGCGCAAGCTCCAGAACGGCAAACGCGCTGTGGCCCTCGTTCATATGTATCACCGAGGGAAAGATTCCCAGCACGTGAAGCGCGCGTATTCCTCCGACACCCAAGATAAGCTCCTGCTTTATTCGCATCTCGCGGTCGCCGCCGTACAGCCGGCTTGTAAGGTTGCGGTCCTGCTCGGAATTGCCCTCGACGTTGGCATCGAGCAGCAAAAGCAGGTTGCGGCCGACCCGGACGCGCCAGATGCCGACCCAGATTTGATAGCTCTCCGTGCTGACCGTTATTCTTATCGGCTGGCCGTATTCGTTTCTAACCACCTCCAACGGCAGAAGGTTCTCGCTCGAAGAAAAATAATGCTCCTGCTGCCAGCCGCTGGCGTCCAGCGACTGGTCAAAATAACCGTGCGTGTATGCAAGCCCGATACCCACCATCGGGATACCCAAATCCGACGCCGCTTTGAGGTGGTCGCCCGCCAGGACCCCAAGACCGCCCGAATAAATCGGCAGCGACTCGTGCAAGGCGAATTCCGCGCTTAGATATGCCACCGGCCTTGCGCGCAAAGGCCCCGCGTACCACGCGCCCCATACCTCGCTGGCCTGGAGATAGCCCTGCAGGCCCTCGAAGGCCTTGTTTATCCGGCCAAGCATCTTCGAATCATGACTTCTGCTGTCAATCACGTCTTCGGCCAGTCGCTGCAAAAACTCCACAGGGTTATGATTGACCTGCCGCCAGAGTTCCGGGTCGATGTCCCTGAAAACCCTGACGAATTCCGGATGCCACGCCCAGTACAAATTTTTGCTCAGTTCTTTGAGTTTTTTCGCTAATTCCATCATCACCTCGCATTAATTAATTCCCTGTAAACACCTTCGGTTTGCGACGCTGCGATGTCCCAGGTAAAGCTGAAGGCCGCTTTGACCCTTCCTCGTTCGCCCATCCATCTGGCGTGTGCGAAATTGTTGAATATCTCCTTTATCCCCCAGCAGATAGAGCCGGGATTATCGTAAACAACGAATCCTTCCTGGTTGTGGGTAACAATCTCCGCCGGCCCGCCGTTCTGCGTAACGACAACGGGCTTTCCCGCAGCCCAGGCCTCGAGCACCACGATGCCGAACGGCTCATTTCGGCTCGGTACACATACTACGTCGGTGCTTCTGTAAAGGTTTATCAGGTCACTGGAAAGCGACCTATTGCCGAGGAAACGCACCGCGTGTCTTACGCCAAGCTCGTTGGCACGGTTTTCCAAAGCGCTTCTCATATAGCCGTCGCCCACGAAAACAATCTTGGCGTCAGGCCTGTGATGCAGTATCCCCGGCGTGGCCTCCAGCAGCAGGTCCGGGCCTTTCTGGATGGCAAGACGACCCACAAAAAGGACCATCGGGTCCATCGGCCCGATTCCATAACTGCGTCGGCACACAGCCGGGTCAATAAAACCGTCGAAATTGGCGCAATTCACACCGTTGCGAACACATCGCAATTTCCAGGAGGGCACCTGATACTGGGATTTTATCTCATCGCAGAGTTTCCCTGAAACGGCGAGCACCCTGTCTGCGCAGAAAGCGCCTTCTGCCTCCACTAACCGGACCCGTTCTGACTGACCATTGAATTTATTGTTGCCGCATCGTCCGAATTCGGTGGAATGAAGCGTCATAAAAACCGGCCTGCCGTAATTATTCTTGACCTGGACAATGGCCTTCGAGCAAAGCCAGTCGTGGCCGTGGACCACGTCGAAATGCGCGCCCTGCAGCGCCTCGGTCTGCCGCATAAAATAAACGAAGCTGTTGCCCATATTATTCATTTCAGTTATGAAGTCCGGATGCAAATCGATGGGACATCGATGATAATGCACGCTGTCAACCTGGCAATACGTGGTCTGGCCTTCGCCCAGGCGGGTAAAGACGTGTACCTCGTGTCCCCTTCGCTGCAACCCTGCTGCCAGCTCGGTGACGTGGACCGCCACGCCCCCTACGGGGACCGAATGCAAGCTCTCCCAGGCAAATATAGCTATTCTCATCTGATTCGCCCCTGCTAACAATTCCACCAGTTCAAATCTATCTCAGGAAATATTACGTCGTGCGCGTCTATATCCTTCAGTTCCAGTTTCTGCGCCTCGTTAAGCTTGCGAAGATAGCCGTCGTCTTCATTCAGCCGTTCCGCAATATCCGTAAGAACGTCAAAGCCGGCCACGTGCTGGACAAACCGCTTCATACCGTACTCAGGCGCCTGCCTTCTGCTGATTACAAAAGGCCAGTCGCTCGCCTGAAGCAGCAGCAGTTCGCGACCCGCCTTTTCAAGAATACCCTTCAAAGCGGGCTTTGAACGCCACGGCAGATTATATGTCAGTTTGCCGAACAGGGCCTCGCAGCGATATTCGATTTCCCACAGCCATTTTATATCGTGGTTTGACCAGACACGATGGTCGCCTCCCTCCCCCCAGGACCCGCTGGGAAGTGCAACCCAATCTTGAGGCGGATGGGACTGTAAATATTCTGCAGACGTGCACAAATCCACGTCCGGGTCGGCGTTAAGAGCCAAAAGCACATCCTGAAGGAATCTCGGGCCCTCGAACCACCAGTGGCCGAAAAGCTCGGCGTCAAAACAGGCCACCACCACCCCATATTTACCCGTTTGCGAATGATATTCATAAAGCCGGCGCTTGACCTCGCCGCAGAAATGCTGAACGTGCTCGTAAATCTTGCCCGCAACGTCATCCGGATAATAAGGGTCTTTCTCGCCCAGACCTGATTTGCGGTCCGTGACCTTCCAGTATCTAAGCCCCCGGCGGGGTCCCTGCCTTTTGTGAAATTCCAGATATACACCGTCCCCCGGATAACCGACGTATCCGCACCAGACCTGCCTGCAGATATAAGGGTCTCTCGCAAAAGCAGACACAGGCGGGTTGCCGTTATATTCCCCCTTGACCCATACCGGCTGATGCACCGAAGCCCCGCCGCCCTCGAGCAGGTGATTTTCCACAAAAAAATGCGTTATCCCTTCGTCACCGATAAACCGTTCGATACCTGTTCTCGAATTGGAATCACCCCACGGTATTACCGGCGTCCAGTGCCCCGCGGGCCTGTATGCGCCCTCGGGAAGCCACATTCCTTTGGGCCTGAACCCAAGTATCCGCTGCGAGCTGTTTAGCCCCGCCCGGACCTGCGCGTGTATCGAGGAATCCTCCAGTAACAGCGGCATATACCCGTGCGTCGCCGCCGATGTCAGTAACTCGACAAAGCCGGCGCTGCATAATCGCCCGAAGGCCGAGGGTATATCGTATTTCATCTCGCTGAACTGCTCCGACAGTTTAGTGTAATACTGTTCCCAAAAATCGGCAAGATGCACCATGTGCTTGTCCCCGGCCTTATCGAACTCGTTCCTGTCGCTTTTAGCGCGGTCAAGACGGTCGTCGAGATATGCTCGAAATCCCTCTTTGAAAATGTCCGTCGCAAGCTGTTCGAGCAAAACAGGCGTCAGGCCTATAGTCAGACGCGGATTGCCTTTCATAAAATCGCAGTGCTCAATCGTCGATAAAAGTGGCAAATACGTCTCCGCCGCGGCCTCATAAAGCCAGTCCTCGCCGTGGGGCCAGACACCGTGCCGCAATACGTAGGGCATATGCCCGTGCAGAACTATACAGAAGCTGCCGACTCCCATTTATAACTCCCTTCAAGCGCTGGCGGGCACGCGGATTTCTTCTTTATTCTTGTTCAATCCCTCTCCGGATTCATAAAACACACCGGTCGTTTCTTCCCGGCTGCTCTTCTTTATATAATGTCTTTTCTGCCGTAAAGCCGGTTTGATGTCCGTAAGCTTTATATTTAATGAGTCCGAAACTGTGTTTTCCGCCTTATCGCGCACCCGACCCGGCTCCGGCGGGCCTTCTATGCACGGATCGAACTTGTGCCGCACCAGCTGCGGGACCATCTCGGGGCAAAGCTGACGATAAACATTCAGCGTCTTTTCTGCCACCTTGTCCCAGCCGAACTGCTGCTCCAGAAACTGTCTTCCGTTACGGCCTAATTTTCTGCCCCACTCGAAATCCGAAAATACCCGGTTGACGCCCCAGCTTACAGAATCGGGCCGGGGATAAATTTTAAGGCCGTTCATCTCGTGCCTGATATATTCGCCGGGCCCGCCGTTTTCACTGGCAACAACGGGCTTGTTCGCCGCCCAGCCCTCCAGCACAATGATTCCAAACGGCTCATTTCGGCTCGGGACGCAAACCAAGTCGCTGGACTTGATTAGCCGGACAAGCTCGCCTCCGTTCCTGTAGCCCAGGAACCGCACCGCGTTCGAAACGCCCAGGTGCCTGGCCCGGTTCTCCAGCCCCGCCCGCATATCGCCATCGCCGACGAAGACAAACCTGCTGTTGGGATGCCTCCGCAGTATTGACGGAATGGCCTCGACCAAAATGTCCGGCCCTTTCTGCCAGACCATCCGGCCGCAGAAAAGGACCGTCGGGTCAAGGGGCCCTATCGCGTACTCGGCCTTAATCTTTCCCGCGTCAACTTCGAAATCGAACCGTTTCCAGTCAACGCCGTTGCCGATTACGTACACCTTATCTCCGGGGACCTCGTACATCCACAGAATTTCCTTTTTAGTCGCCCCGGATACCGCAATTACTCTGTCGGCCCAATAGGTCCCCGCACGCTCCTGCTCCCGGATGCGTACCGACCGGCCGTTGTAAAAGGCGTTGCCGCACCTGGCGTATTCCGTCGAGTGTATCGTCAGAACCGTCTTGTACTCCCGGCCCTGCCTCGCCCATATCATTGCGTTGACGCCCAGCCAGTCGTGAGCGTGGACGATATCGAATTTGCCGACAAAGTCCTCGACCTCGAACAGCCGGTCCACAAACGTCCTGCACATATTGTTGACGTCATCGACAAAGTCGCGATGAGGCGGATAAAAACATCGGTGATAATGAACGCCGTCGATATAATCATGCGCGAGCTGCCCGGGCGCCCGACGGGTAAATAGATGCACCTGATGACCTTTGGCCGCCAGCGCGCAGGCCAGCTCGCTGGTGTGCGCAGCCACGCCGCCCACTGCTATCGAATGAAGCGACTCCCATGCAAGTATTGCTATTCTCATAATATACGACCTTTCCGTCCTTCCGGCATCCGCCTTTTGCTTCCTGCAGAGCTCCTTCTCCTTCCATGGACAAAAAAATTTTAGTTATATCGACCTGTTCGCTCAGTTTGACTGCCGACCATATTATATATTGACTGACATTTTTTAGCCGCCGCGTCCCAAGTCAGGTTACGAATCTCGTCGCTGGCCCTGACCCGTAAATTCTCTGCTAAAACAGGATTATTCAGAACATCGACGATTTGCTCGGCCATTTTGTTAGCGTCCCAGAAATCGACCTTCAATGCTCCGTCGCAAAGAATCTCCCCGACGCCGGTGGTCTTTGACAATATCACGGGGAGTCCCTGCTGCACCGCCTCGAGCGCTGTAAGCCCGAACGGCTCGCTTACCGAAGGCATCACGTAAACATCGGACATCCGGTAAGCCGTATCCACCTGCCCGCCGCGAAGAAAACCGGTAAACAGTATCTTCGAGCCGAGCCGCCTCAATGCGACCATTTCAACCATATCCGGGGCCAGGTCCCCCCAGCCGGCCATAACGAATTTCACGTTTTCATATTTGCGCAACACCTGCTCGGCCGCTTTCACGAAGTATTCAGGCCCCTTCTGAGAGGTGATTCGACCCAAAAAAAGGACCCTTGCCCCGCGTTGTCTGTCAACAACCTTTCTCTCGGACGGCTTGTAATTTATGCCGTTGTGCACCACGTGGACTTTGTCCGCCGGGATGCCGTAACGCCGGGTGATAATCTCGGCCGTATAATTCGATACCGCTATCACCGCGCTGGCCCTTTCCATTCCCTGGCGCTCTATCTCGTAAACCGAGAGGTTGACGTGCTCGCCGGAACGGTCTATTTCGGTCGCGTGAACGTGGACTACCAGCGGCTTTTGCAGGGATTCCGACAAAGCCAGTGCCGCCGGGAAGGTTACCCAGTCGTGGGCGTGAATAACGTCGAAGGTCTTGTCCTTGACCATATCGACGCACCGTTTGGCGTATTCGAAGACCCGTTCGATGAGATTGCCGTCATAACCGCCTGCCTGGCCGGTCCCAACTACACGCACAGGGCGACGCTTATGATAAGGATTGGGAAGTTTGTACGGCACGACCCTGAAAACGACGTGCATCAGGTTATCGAGCGGCAGCCCCGTCTCGCAAAATCCCGCCGCCGTCGCGCTGGCGTCCCGGCTGTTGGTGGGAAGCAGCATCACTATATCGAGCTCGAGCTGCTCCATCGCGCAGGTCAGCCCGTAGCACGCCGTGCCTAATCCCCCTGAAACGAAGGGGGGAAATTCCCAACCTAACATCAGGACACGCATTGGTTTTTCTCCGTTTGCGTTTGGTTAAACAAATCATCAATTCTCACGCCCGCCCGATTAGTACCGGGCTTCAAGCGAAATCCAAAATCCGCCAAACCCGACTCTCGGCCAGGCGTAAAGCCCGCCCTGCCCGGTTCTCGGGCAAAACCGGCTCTCGTCCATGCCGGGGGGCGAGGCGAACATTATCTTACGCCAAGCTCCTGCTTGAGCTGAGATTCGGCCTCGTGCCAGTTTTTCTCATCCTGTCCGGCAGGGCAGCCCTTTTTTTGCCATATTTCCTTTGCTCGCTGCTCAATCTGCTGATGCGTGAGGTTCGCGGCGGGCCGGCCTGCGCTTTCGACTTTAGTCGAATGCCGGGGGCTTTCGGGCCTGGCAGCGTTTTCGACGCCGGTCGAGGACCGGAAGCTGCCGAAGCCGGACGACGTGCCCGATGACTGCTTCTTTGCGGGCGACGCCGGTTTTGGGCTGGAAAAACTGTTTCCATTTTTTTTCGTTGTTTTAGCCATGTTTCAACTCCTTCTTTGGTCTTAAGGCAACCATTTAGCCTGTTAAAAACGTTTTTGAGGTTTCACGCCTGCACGGTTAACAACTTTATAGTTATATGCGCTTTCGGGATGGTTTACAAATAGGCAAAAAACGCAAAAGGCGTAAGGAAATACCCTAAGGTACAGCGGTTTGTGGGGCAGGGCTCGGGTTATCAGGATATCAGGTACAGTCCCGGCGCGCCGGGATTGTCGGGAAAACATAAAAATGTTATAATAAGGTTTCCTTGAGAACTAAAATGAGAACAACCTTAAACGTTAGGAAAAAACAAAAAATGTTCGCAAAAATGTTCGTATTGACAGGGCTGTTTATATTCACAACAAATGTTTTTGCACAAGACCCGAATTTTTACATTTACCTGTGTTTTGGTCAGTCAAATATGGAGGGACAGGGGACAATTGAAAGCCGGGACAAAATAGTCGACGGCCGTTTCAAGGTGTTTGCGGCACTGGATTGTCCAAACCTGGGCAGAATAAAAGGAAGATGGTATATAGCCCAGCCTCCTACCTGCCAATGTTATTCAAAACTTTCCCCTGCCGATTATTTCGGCAAAACCTTAGTCGCTAATCTTCCTGACAACATCACAATAGGCATTATCAACGTAGCTGTCGGCGGCTGCGACATCCGGCTTTTTGATAAAGATATATACCAGGATTATAATTCCACCTACACAGAGGACTGGTTCACCTCCAAAATAGAGGCCTATGAAGGCAATCCTTACCAGTATCTTATCGACCTTGCCAAGTCAGCTCAGAAAGACGGCGTTATTAAAGGGATTCTTTTGCATCAGGGAGAAACAAACACGGGGGATGCCTCATGGCCGTCATACGTAAAGAAAATTTACAATGATATGTTGACCGACCTTTCATTGAGTGCGGATTCGGTGCCTCTTTTAGCGGGAGAGCTTTTATCTGCCGATGGAAATTGCTGCTCGAGTATGAATTCAATAATTGACAAGCTTCCCGATACTATCCCTACTGCACATGTTATTTCTTCTAAGGGCTGTACCGGCCAGGACAATGCCCATTTTGACTCGGAAGGTTACAGGGAACTTGGAAGACGATACG
>CAZHVR010000017.1:13060-40584 GCA_964536225.1 uncultured Pirellulales bacterium | reverse complement strand
AGGTCTTGAGCCCATTGTGAGGCCTGTTCCCATAACATTGTTGTGCCCGCATAGTCGGCGTTTTGAAGCCAGGTGATGTCCAAATCACTGTCATAGATGAGGCCACCTCCCCTGTCGGTGAGTGATGCGAGCGCAGAACACGTAAAGGAAAAGAGGATTAACGCCCCTATCAGCAAAAAAAACATCTTTTTACTCATTGTTTCATACTCCTACAATGGGCAACTCTCTATCAATATAGATCTGTGCGGCCATTTCAATGTCTTTTTTACAGTGTCTTTTTCCTTCTGAGCCAGCCGACAAGACCCACGCCGATGCCGCCCAAAAGAACTGCGCCGGGCGCCGGGATGGTCGGTATTTCTTCAATGCAGTACCAGAATTTAATCTTGTCGGTCTCGGTATATGGAAACTTGTACCAGCAATCCGGGTCAAGACCTATACCTGCAATACCGTCATCATTAATGTAACTGTCAAGCAATGCGGCCTGCTCGTCGGTAAATATGTAGCAAAAGTCCTCTTCCGGATTGATGTACAGGCAACCAAACAGTATTCTCTCGTTGTCGTCTTCATAAGTAGTAAGATATTCGCCGTATCCGTCGAGGTCGTCGCCGGCTGCGACATCATCTAACTCGTAAACCTTGCTGTCAGACGTGACAATGCTCGGCGATGTGCCGGAAACAACACCACTGATTTGGTCGCTGTTTAGAAGGTAAACAAACAGTTGGTCGCCGTCTTCCACCTTCCAGTCATTGATGCCTTTGAACAGGATGCCTGCCTCACTAATTCGATAACCGTCCGGAATAGACAGGTCATCCATCTCCCAGACGTAAAGGTATCTGTGTTCGAGGGAATCCAGGGCAGAAGGCGCTTTTATTATAGTGGCCCCGTCACAGATACAATCATCTGGCGACGGCGGACAACAGCCGCCACACTTCGTGTCAACGTTGGCCGATGCCTGTATCGAGAACACTGTTAACAGCATAAGCATACAAAATAATCTTTTTTTGTTCATAGTTCACTCCTCTAAGAAGCCGGCCAAGGGCAGGATATGACTCCCCGCCCTTAGCGCTTCTTTGTATTAGTTATTAGCTTACAGCGTTCTCCTTCTCCGCAGCCAGCCGACGAGCGTCACACCAATCCCGCCTAACAGAACTGCACCGGGAGCCGGAATAGTTGGGCAGCAGCCAAAGCAGATTTCCGTGAACAGCGCATGCGCCTTGCCTGCGTCAAAACCAGGTGCCAGGGCAGTGAGATACATATAGAAAGAATGGGTACCGGCTGAAAGATCATAGGAAATCAACTGGCCATGATAGTAACCATCGCTATCAACTATCTCCATATCCCACGGAACTTCAACGTCATCAATATAAAGTGCAAACTCATCGCCGGCAACAAAATCATCATATGCTGTCGCAAATGACAGGGTCCCGCAACTCGCCAGAGTCATCGTCCACTCATCATCGTCGAAACGTGTAAGGTCCGGTTCCAGGATATAATCCATCTGACCAAGACCATCATCCCAGCCAAAATAGCCGGTAAAACCAACCGTGGGGTCGATAACATAAGCGTCAGCGGTATTCACCCCCATCAGGACAGCAATCGCTGCGATTAAACACATTGTAATTACCTGTTTCATTTTTATAATCCTTCCTAAATGTTTTAAAGTTTCCTACAAAAGTGCGTTAAAAACCCAAGAGTGTTTCGCGATTACACTCCTTAAGAGGTTTACAAAAAGAATTCTCACTCAGGAAACGGGAGGACCGCGAGACAGACATGAAAAGATAAAAGCCGGTATGAAACAAATAAACCACCTGGTTGGCCGAACCAGATAGTCATAACGCGAATTTAATGAAGATAATGGCGAAATAATCGCGTGCTGCGAGACGCAATTGTTACGGAACGCATTGTTTGACGTTTGAGATTGCTTTGCTTCCTCCTTCGCTGTCGCTACGGAGGACAGGTCGCTCGCATTGACCGTTTCTTTAATACGTGAAAAGACGCTTGTCCGGCAGGGTATGCCTTCGAGGTGATGTAAAAGGCCGGTATAACGTGTTTGTTCGTTGAAGCTCTCCGGACAATAATCGCCGTCGAGAACATACGTGGCAAGAAGCGTTGGTTCGATTAGCCGGGTATTGTGAATTTTTCGGCCCAATCGTGAAGATAATTCGGGAAGCGCATTGAAACCGGCCTGGCCAATCGTAAACAGACCCGCAAGCAGAGCCACCCAAACTTTACGGTCACGAACCAAAGATACGCATAAAAAGCCCGTCAGGACCATTACTATTGCAGGCGGCACTGCGGGCAAATAACGATTACTCGATGCTGACGGGTTGTCCTCGGTCCCGGGCGGCTGAAAAATGGTCTTTGCCAGCTCGCCTATCTGGTCGCAGACAATATCGGAACCAACGTCGCAGGAAACACTGGCCGCGGCGTGAGCATTCGAAGGAGATATGAACGGAGCACCGGATGAAATAATGGTAGGTGCTGCGCTGACAGCGGAAGCTGCGAAAAGCACAACTAAGCACGCGAAGGTTTTCTCCCTTCCGATAAACACGTTTTTCTCCACACTCCGAACTAAAAAATTACAAAATGACCGAGGCGTTAAATAACTACTATATTATCCCGCCAGAACAGTCGCACTAAGACCGTCTAATTACCTGTGGGGGGTATCCCTTCCCGCACCGAATAAAGCTCCCGTATTCTCTCATATATACAGGCATCTGGTCAATAGAAAATTTCAAAAAGTTAAAAATATATCGAAGACAGCCCCCTTTATCCCTGTTTTTAGCTTAAAAAACGAGTCTTGAGTCAATTTATCTATGCCAAAAGTAGTAAGAAAATTCCTTCCCCAGACTGCTAAAATTGCCTGAGGCATTGATGATTTGGCTTGATTAAGAGGTGGAAAAAGGAAATGAATTTACAGGAAGCTCGAATTTAAAATTGGCACTATGTCTTCAATCACGTGCCTGTGACATCCGAAGGTTCGATTTCAGTTCCGACCTGCCGACCGTTTATGACTGTAATACGACGCGGAATTTCTTTTTCATCACAAAAAGCTGCTACCCGCTCGACGAACGTCAGGAGCATTCCTAATTTACTGGAGACGTGTATCCTGCGGTAAATATTGCGCAAATGTGTTTTGACGGTACCAACTCTGATTTTCAGGCGCCTTGCCACTTCTTCGTTTGGAAATCCTCGGCACACGTGTTTGGCTACCTGCAACTCACGCGGACTCAAACGATAGTGATGCTTGACGAAACGCCATTGTTTATCATTAAGTAACTCAATATTCGGCAGCTTATATAGAACGTCGTCGCCTTTGTTTTCGGTATTGTTCAATTCTTTACCCGGTCGTGATTGTTCCAGCATATTAATCCTCTCCGCTTGATAATTTTACCAGCAGCTTTTTGACCTCCTCGATGTCTACGCTATTGAGTGCGCCAAGTTTTTTGTTTAATTCCATCGCCCTGTTCAAGTGTACGACGGCTTGAGATTTATCTCCGAGCTCCGCCAAACATCGCCCGAGGTGAAAATATGAAGCGGCTAATCCCGGGGCACGAATGGGATACAAATTGATACACCTGTTGAAATCTTTTACCGCCTCTTCGTAGCGGCCGAGGCGATAATATGCCATCCCACGTGTGTCAATTAAATCAACGTAATCAGGTGACCTGGCAAGACCCTGCTGGGCCAGCTCAAGCGCCTCCTGTGGGTGGTTTTGAACCTCACAGAGAATCCATGCGAGATTATTCAGCGCAACGAGATTGTCGGGCTGCAGCTCAAGAACTCGCTGGTATGTTATTACAGCTTCTTCAGACCTGCCGCTCGTCTGAAGTAATATACCGAGCCGCACCATTGCAACAGTTGAATTTTCGTCGTGTTCTAAAACACATCCCAGCAGCTCCTCAGCTATCTGTCTACCTTCTTCGCTGCCGGCAAGCTCGTTAACGATAATAAGAATTGTTTCTATCCTGTCAGGATGTTCCTGACACCATGTGACCGTTTTTTCGCGCAGCCGGCTCCAAAGCTTTTCGCTATGAAACAGTCGAACCTGTGTCAGCAATGGAGACGGGTCGTTCGGTTCTGATTCAGATAATTCTTTTAAAATCTGCTCGGATTCGGCCTTGTCGCCGTTCTTGTAAATAGCCGCTGCAAGAGCCAGCTTTATTCTTCGCTGCTGTGCGATATCCGCGGGAAGGGACTGTTTTTTAAGCAGATTCACGGCATCGCCATACTTACCGGCAGCCATATATGTCTCAGCTAAAGAAACCGTAGTATCCGTGTTGTTGGGGTCAAGCTCCCATAAAGCCCTCATAGTCGGCAAAGACAGCTCAGGCGATCTTGCCGCTTCTGCTCTGGCCTTAAGCAGCAACAGCGCTCTGTCATTTGGTGTGTGAACAAGCCCGTTCAAAGCAATATCAATCGCTTTAGCGGGCTCGTTGTTTTTCAAAGCGACCTGGGCCAAAAGTACCCATGCTTCTGTAAATTTCGGCTGTCTTTCGGTTATGGACTGCAAAATTCCTACGGCCTGTTTGATTTGCGGGGCTGTCCCTTTGACAAGGAGTATTTGTGCCTTTCTGAAAAGCAGCTCGGAGTCATCCGGATTGGAGACAAGTGCCTCTTCAAGAATTGTTTCCGCTTCCTGCTGAAGAGAGCTTTGGTCCGAACCAAGATACAGGGCTATTGCAGTTTTTTGTATGCGCAGGTCCTTTGGCATAATAGACAGTGCCCGGCGGATATCTGCAATGGCTTTGTCCGATTCTCCGAGTGAGCGGTGGAATCCAATCTTTGCGATCCAGGCATCCGGATTATTAGGTTCCATCGTTACGGCACGTTCAAAATTAACTTTTGCTTTATCCGGCTGCTTCAGGAGGGCGTATGTCCTAGCACGAAGCAGAAAGGCAGAAGCCGTATTTAACTTATTCACAATTTCATCGCAGATGCTCAAAGCCCCGTCAGAATTGCCTTTTCGAATATCCAGTTCAATCTGCACGGCGGCAATCGGCAAAGAGTTCGGCTCCTGGGCCCTTAAATCCTTCACCAGCCCTTCGGCTTCTGCTATTTTATCCTGCCTAATTTTCAACAGTGCCAATGATAAAATCAGCGAATGATTGTTCGGGTCTCTCAGCAGCATTTCTTCTATACTATCATTTGCGGAGCCAAGGTCTCCGCGTCGCAGTGCCCCCTGGATTTCAAGCCTTTCCAGGTCAGGATGGTAAATCTGCTCTTTTTCAGCACGTCTGAGAATTTCATCGGCACGGTCATATTTGCCTCCTCTGTAGAAAGCGGCAATGGCAGGCACCATTATCCGGACATCGCTCGGTGAACGGCCGAGTGCCTCATCGTAAGTCGAAATTGCGAGTTGCTGATTATTTCCTTTTTCGTATGCAGCAGCAAGTAACATCCTGCTGGGCTGGTCATCCGGATTGGTGAGCAGATTTTTCTGAAGAAGCGCAACAATTTCAGGATATCGAGTTTTAAAATCCCCTCGTTCAAACCAGAGCTTTGCCTGTTCGTATCGCCATTGCCAGCCGTCGTCGCCTTCTATTTTTTTAATTCTGTCGATAATCTGCTGGGAAAAACCGGCATCTTCTGAAACTTCCCTGCAGGTCAGCAACTCCCGCAATACAGGGATATCGTTTTGCAGCTCATCAGCCAGTGATTTAAGCAGCAAATAACGCTTGTCGTTTTCGTTTGTACGGCCATAAACTCTGCTGAGCAGCAGTCCTAATTCCCTTTTTGCCAGAGGTTGTCCAACCGACGTGAGAGCTTGTTCGAGCAGAGCTGTACAATCCTGTAGCTGGTTTTTTGCGGACATTAACGTAACAAGATACTTCAGGACAGCCGTGGACCGGGGAAATTTATCGTTCGCCTCGCGCAGCAGGGCAATTGCTTTATCCGTCTTATTCTGGGCAACAAGAAGGTCCGCCTGCGCCAGGACAACTCTCAATTCATCCGGATGTGTTTTTTCCAAATCGGCTATCAGCTTCTCTGCCTCTGAGAGGTTGTTTTGCAAATAGGCAAGCCGAATCTGCATAAGCTTGACTTCGAGGTCGGTGTCTGTAGCTTTGTCAAGGCCGTCCAGTGTCGCTTTTATATCGCGATACAAAACCGAATTCGCATCTGTACCGCTATCTGCAAGAAGCTGCATCTTGACCCGAACGTCCAATAAATCGGCCGCTGTACTTTTCGGGAAAATCTGTTTTGCATCGCTAATTTGGTCCGCCGCCTCGTTCCATTTACCCGTTTGTAAAAGCATCTGTGCCAGGGCGATATGGGCATTAAAAAGACCGGGCTGTTCTGAAACAAGCGTTCGTAATTGATTAATGGCGGCCTGTTTGTCGCCGAGCCGTAAAAGAGAGTTAGCAAGGAATATTCGAACATTCGGGAACTTGGCCCCAAGCTTAATCGCCCTTTGCCAGCACTCGACGGCTTTGCGGTCATCACCCTGTTTCTCAGCCAAAAGGCCGTCAAGAAAAGCCGTTGTTGCCGGGGCAATATCTTTTTGTTTCAAGAGGTCGAGACACTCACCGGCTCGTCCCAACCGGCCACACCTTATAAACAGTTCCACCGCATCAGGCATAAAGTCCCACGGCTGCGACGCAAGCTCTTTCAGGCCATCCTCTGCAACTCGAGACATAACATCATTCGAGTCGGCTCTAATCGCTAATTTAGCCCATAACCGCCATAAACGCTGATTGCCCGGCTCAAGGGAACGAAAAATTTCGAGCTGTTTTTCCGCGCGGTCAAAAACACCTGCACTAATCAGCGCTTCAGCAAGGCGAAGGCGAACAGTCGAGTCGGACAAGTCCATTTGCTCCGCCCGTCCGAAGTCCGCAAGCGCTTCATCTTTTTTTGCCTGCCTTAAGTAATATGCTCCGCGAGCGATGTAGGCGGCCGCAGAGGAGGGATTCTTTTGAATTGCCTGGTCGAACCAAAAATCAGCGGTCCCGGAAAAGTCCCCCGGGCGCTGCTCCGTCAGCCGGCCCAAAACATCGTAGGACGATACCTCGTTGGGATTGTTTTTGATGGCACTTTTGAGTTCGTTGGCCGCTTCTGTAAATTTACGCTGGCTTGCCAGAGAAATCGCAAGTGTTCTTCGTATTTCTGACGACTCGTTAATTTGTAGAAATCGTGAGGCAATCAGCTCCGCTTCTCCGGGCATACCCATACTCAGATATATTTCACTCAGACGCCTTACGGCTTCTAAATTGCCCTGGTCCAGCCGCAAAATATTCCTGTAAACAGCTATGGCCTGCTGAACATTGCTCTGTTTGACAGGCCTGATGTTCAGCTGCGCCTCGGCATATTTGAGCAACGCCGGGATATCATCCTGGGCGACACCGAGATATCGTCCGAGCTGCTGGGCGGCTTCTTCCCACTTGTGCTCATCATACGCTTTGTTGCCTCGGACAAGCCCCTGCTCAGCCCTTCTGGACCTTTGCCACTGGCGCAGTACAAAAGCTGAGCCGCCTAGAACGACAATTACTAATAACGATACAATTATAAGCTTCCAATTAAAGTATCGTCGTGCCATTTGGTGCGCTCCTTTCTATTGAAGGCATATTTCTCAAAATTGACGAATGAACTTCTCCACCATTTTTTTAGCGGTTTTCAAACATATCCAGAGGTCCAGCTTCAAAGACAGTTCTCTAACGTACTCGACGTCGAAATGTATCCATTCCTGGAAATCCTTCATTGGCTGACGTGTTCTGCAGATTTGCCAAAGGCCCGTGATGCCGGGTCTGACCGACAGGCGTGCGTCCCGCCATAAAGGACAAAGCCGGTTTTCACTTTCGGGAGATGGTCTTGGCCCCACCACGCTCATCTGTCCTAAAAGGACGTTTACAAACTGAGGTATCTCATCGATAAACGTTTCTCGCAAAAATCTGCCGACGGCACTCATCCGCGGGTCGTCTGCCATCATAAACTGAGGCCCGTCAACCTGGTTCAGAACACGCAGCCGTTCCTGCATCCCCGCGGCGCCGACCTTCATTGTCCTGAACTTCAGGCACTTAAATGCCTTCCCATGCAGCCCCTGTCTCTCATCTCTGAAAAATATCGGGCCGGGAGAATTCAGCTTTATGGCCAGCATAACTATCGGCAGAACAGGGACGAATAAAATCAGCACAATTACACTGGCGGCAATATCAAAAACCCTTTTGAAAAATCTCACATAGGAAAATTTAGGCCAATACCGGAAATTGTTCCGACGGTCGGTGCCCCAGGTGAGAACCGAACCCGCATAACGGTTTTTTACAGCGTTTGTCTGCGAAACAATTGGATTGTTCGTTAGAACCTTCTCCTCAACAAGCTCGCCGGCCGGCACAAAAACTTCAGAGCAAATAACGGACGACCTTACAACGGCATTTTTGCCAATCTTGACGTTATTACCCACAATAGCCGGACCAACAATAACGGCATTTTCATTTATACTGACACCCTTACCAAGCAGCACTTTGCCGAACAACCTTGCACTGGCCGCAATAACTGCATCATTGCCGTTCCCGCCTTCGCATAAATCGCCTCCACCGTAACGATAACATCGCTTATCAGAATTTAAGACGCGACACATCAGCTTCAGTAAACCTTTTTCCCCGGTCAGGTCAAGCACCGAACCTCCGATGTTGATGCTTTCCACGACGAGCGACTTCGAACTGCATAATACAATCAGCTTATCGAAATCCGAAGGCAGGCCCTGCCCTGCAAGAGGCTTATTAAATGTGCCGAATCTGACAAAGAGATGATGAGGCCAGTCATCGGGTATCGGCATCAGCCGAACGGCGTCTTCGTAAAACAGCCGGAATCCAACAACCTCGTTGCCTGAAGTTGTCATTATCTTTTCATAAGAAGCTTTCAGTTGCTCATCTGCATTGACAGCTATTACATCCGCCTTACTATTGGCTAAAACCCGATGTATAAGCTGATTATCAATTTCTGTAACAACTCTCCCGTCAGAGATAACAAACCAGGAGTTATTTCGGGTAAATCCGGTCTGCCCACAGGGAATTACCCGGCCATAACGAACAATCTCTGACGCATCTATGACATTCGGAATAAGCCACTGTTGTGGAATTGCTATTTTGCCGCCGGTCCTGCGAAAGCCGTTGGTACCACGCAGGCAGCCGATAACGAATTCCACAAATGATTCGCTGCATACCACAACCTTCAACAGGTCAAGGCTGTTTTTCGCCTTCAGTCGGCTGATGTCACGCAAAACAATCAAGTTATCAATTCGAGACATGATTTCTAAAACTGTGATGTTATCGGTCAAAGCGTAAAATCTTACGAAACCGAATCCTTCTTTTTTTTCTCGCGGTCATCCAACAACAAAGGTCTGCTGCCGGCGTTTTTATCTTTTCGCGAATCACGTCCGCCTTGTGAATAATAATCATAACCATAACGATAGTAGCTATGACCAACAGGAACGTTACTAAGAACGGTCCCGAGAATTTTGACGCCTATCTCAGCAAGTCGTTCCTTTGCTTCTTTCAGGTCCGGCACGGCCGTGCGACCGGCAAAACCGGTTAGTATCACGGCGCCTGCCATTTTTGCCCACAAAAGGGCGTCAGGAAACGCCAGCACGGGAGGAGTATCAATGATAACATGGTCATATTGCCGGCTGATGTTTTCTATCTGCTGTGTCGTCTGGTGTGAAGCCAATAACTCGTAAGGCGCCAGCAAGCTTTGAGAGTTTGCCGCAATCACGTCCAGGCCAGCTGAAACCACCGTGGACACGGCCCGCTCAAGTTTGTTTTCCGCAAGCGCATCCTGTAAACATCTCGAACCTTTCGGGACGTTCAACAGCCGTCCGACATCAGGTTTCCTCAAGTCGCCGTCAATCAGCAGGACCTTCTTACCCGACCTGGCCAAACTCGTGGCAAGGTTAACGGCAAAGGTGGTTTTGCCGTCCCGCATACCCGGGCTGGTGACAACGAGTTTCACGGGTATTCCGCCGCCGTCAAACAACCCGATGTTGGCGCGGATTGTCTGATAGTCCTCTGCAATCTGTTTCGGCAATAAGGCCCTTTCAACTGTCCCCGGGCTTGTGGTAGTCCCGATAATGCGAATTCCGATTCGTTTTATGACATCCTCGGGAGTGTGCAAGCTGGGGTCAATTTTGTCCCCGACAAAGGCCCCAAAAATTCCGCATGCCAGGGCGCCAAATATAAGGGCTATTGTATATTTGACCCGCTTATCCATTATGCTTGAAATATCGGCAGAATATGCAACGGAGACCCTCGCAGGACGCTTGCGTTCCATTTCCAGTTCCTGTATGCGTTTCCCGTAAGAGTCATAGGTTTCCTTCATTGCCGTTAACTGCTCTTGCAACTCCTCGATGGTAAGCTGCTTTCGACCAAGCTCCACGGTTTGGGCATCTCCCTTGTCCAGCTTTTCCCTGAGCCGTTTCTCATAGGCAGCGACCTGTTCTAATTCCGAGTGGAGATTAAGTATTTCGTTTTTGGCTGCCACATTGACCTCTTCTGCAGCAATCGCATCAAAACTTTTGGCCACTTCCTGTCGCCTTTCTTCGAGACGTTTCTTGAAAGCGAAAAGGAATTCTTCTTTTTGCTTCAGCATTGGATTTTCTGGAGTCATAAGCTGCTTTGCAGCGACGAGGTCCTGTTCCAGCCGAACGACATTACGAACCAGCTCCTGAACGGTCGGGTCGGAGTCGATTCGTTGGTTACGACTGTTGAGCAGGGTGTTCGACAAACCCTGTCCTTTGCCCTCCTCAAGCGCCTGAATTCGCGACTCAAAATTAATTTTCTGCGCCTCAGTTTTTGTTAATTCAGAAAGTAAACTCGATACTCGCTGCAGCATCATATCATACCGGCCGCCCAGGGAAACGCTGCCGTACTCTTGCCCAAGCTGAAGGATTTGCTCCCGCTGACTCTCGATTTTTTCGGACAAAACCTTCTGTTCGTTTTCAAGAAGCGTCAGCGTCTGGTCTTGTCCCTGTAAAGAGCTTGAGACCTCGACAAGCATATAGGCCCTGATGAAAGCATCGACAATTTTCTTTGCTTCTTCGGGATTATCGCTGGTCATCGTAATTTCCACAAGCTCGCTGTTACGAACCGGCTCGGCCCTGATTGTCTTGTCGTATATCGCCTGTTTCAATATACTCGCAGGATCTGGTTTTACCTCTCTTCCCTCCGTCTTGTGTCTGAGTTTTGCTCCGATGCCGGCCGGCCGGTTTTCAAAAAATGCCAGATCCTTGCCTGCCAAATCATCGGCTACTCTCTGCGTAACCTGGGGGCTGACAATCATCTTTGCCTGGGTGTTCATAAAGTTCTGGTAATTCGATATCTCTCCCTTATCCACCTCTCCTGTCAGAATATTCGATAATATGGGGGCGACTCTTATCGCGCCGGTCACGTCGTATCGCGGCTCCAGCACCAGCCATATTACGGAAATTCCAACTGCACACATTACAAAGAATATAAGCACCGCGATATACCATCGGCGGAGAACAGCAGCAATCACTAATGACATAGAAGCGCTTTCAGGCTCGGAGGGTAATTCAAAACCGGCCGGTCTGTGTTCAATCAAATCCCCGTCATATTTTTCTATACTATTCATAATCAATACTCCTATCGGCTCGATTTGCATCCCCGATTAGACGTTTGCCGCGATTAATTACCGCTGCCCTTTCTTTTTCAGGAACAGTTACCAGTCGAGCTAAAAACCAAAATTCCCCAACCACAATGGCAAGGGCCAAAGGCATCATTGCGTAACCGCCAAAATCGTGAAACATCTTCTCCCAATACTCACCCTTAAGGATAGTAAAAGCAACTGCTGTCAGAGCCAGCCGCACAGTGTTGCAAAACAGAGCAATGGGTAGGCTGGAAACAAACACTACTAATTTTTCCCACCACGGCCGTTCGACCAGCAATACTACAAGAGCGCTAATCACAAAAAATGCCGTTACCATTCTCAGCCCATTACAGGCCTCGGCCACGGCAACCGACGCCTGACCGATATGAATGACATTGCCATCACGTGTTACTGCATAACCCGCTGTCTCCAGGCAAAAAACCGCAGACGACGTCGCCCATTGCTGCAGAGGCAGCGAGACGGCACTTTGGACCTGATTCGGCCAGGGCAGCATCAAAAACAGAAACAACATTATTGGAGACACTTTTTGGAAAAGCTTCCATCCAAACAAAAGCAACACCAATGCGGCAATACTCAAAACAACAGATAACCTCTCTGCTGAACCGTACATAAAAAACAGGCCGAAGAACCTGACTGCCTGAGCCGCTACAAAAGCAGGCAGGCCCCACCAACAAGGTCGTATTTGAACTCCGGCTATCCGCCTGCGCCTTGACCACAAAACGTAAACAGCAAGAAAAGGAACCAGTATGCCCGATGAATATTCATCACTTCTTTGCCAAATATGAAGCAAATCTTTAATTCCCGGCCAGTAAGACCATGAAAAAGCAACTAATATGAAGCCGGCTGCAAGCCACGGCAATACTGCTCTTTGATGTCGCAACCGGTTCGGCAATGCTCTTTCGAAGCCGGGGAGCATTCGCATTTTCAATAATTCAACTTTGTCCCACATCACCTTTGACAATCCGGCCAAAAAGCTGCTTAATTCCCCTTGAAGCTCAATCTCGACAGATTCTCCCGTTACAACACTGTTTGATGGAACACATACATGATAATCTATTAAACAATGCTGGATTTCACAATTTTCACCTACATTAGAATCATCCCATAGAACACTGTTGACAATGACACTGTTTTTGCCGATGCTGACATTTCGACCGATAATGGTCGGCCCAAAAATCACTGCGCCTGTCTCGATGTGAACATTATCAAGCAGGACCACACGTCCATAAATTTTTGCTTGCGGCTCGATAGTTGCACCGGAACCTTTCCAAATAATGCGGTTATCACTGTGATGGCACTGTTTCAAATTTATGTCCGCCTGACCCGCATTTTCGAGATAGTCGCCTATGGCATCCAAATATCCCTGCCGGTCCCGGAAATTCCCGATATTCTGAGGCAATACTGCGTTATGCACGTGTTTGCCGGCTCTAATCAATTCGGAAATCAGACCTTCTTTGATATCATAATAACCTTGTGCAGGAATGTTTTCCAGCACAGACGAGCTGCAGATATAGATATTAGCAGCATCGCCTCTTGTCTCGTCCTTGCCTGGCCCTGGGTTAAAAAAGACAGTCAAATCCGACTCCTGTCTTCGGTGGTCCTCTATCAACAAACCAATATCAGGCGGACGCATCATAGCAGCAGGTAATACCAAAATCAGTTTGTGTTCCTGCCCATTTACAGCATCACGGATAGAGCCGGCGGTACCCACCGGCAGCAGCTCATCTCTAAAAACCAGTTGTAATTCCGAGAGACTTTTTATATCTAACGCTTCTGCTAACAGAGTGCTATCGCCGTTTGAACAGATTGTGATGTTCTTTAATCCTTGTTTGGCCAAATGGGCAAGCAAACGTTTTAATGCGGACTCCCCTCCTGCCGGCCACAACGCTACCGGCACCCGAGACGAAATTGCCTCTCGCCCAAAATCCCGCATCCCTGCAAGAATAACAACAGCAATAGAATGGTAGTCACTCATTTACTACAAGAGAGAATTACAAAGTTTCAAGAAAACGACGGATTCTGTCCGCTACAACTTCCGGATTTGCTCTTCTTTCCTTTGGAACAAACGTTTTCAATTGCCTAATACGCTCAGGCAAATCTTCTGTATCATAAGCCACTAAGATATGACCTAGTTCCTCAAACTTTTTAGCAATGGCCAACTGGTGGTCATTAACAACCTCGCCGTATTTTTTTCGCCTCGGCATCACAAGTAACGGCTTATGGTTATATAAAGCTGTAGTTATCGTTCCCATCCCTGCATGGCCGATTATTGCTGATGCCTGCCTGGTGTAGTTGTCAAACATACTCTTTTCCAGCGATATCGCTGATTCAAAATTGCGAGGTTTGTAAGTACTTTCCCCGATTTGTGCAAATAGCGTTTCTCCAATCGAACCATCACTGATGATATTATCAACCGCATTGACGAGCCGGTCAAAGGGAAACTGCGTCCCAACCGTTAGAAATATCATACAACCGCACCAGAATATTCAACGTTTCTGTACTCCTTCGCAAGATGAGGCCACTGAACCAGAAAAAGGTCCGCTATATATCTAACCATCCTTCCTGATAAAGACAACTTCTCAACATTGGTGATGCTGTCAATCCATATTATCTTGGCATTAAATAGCTTGCCGAGAAAGGATGCAATGCATCCTATTGCTGCACCAGTGCTTATCACAACATCGGGTTTTTCACGTATAATGACTTTAAGGCATCGCACCAGAATCATAATGACTCGCAGAGGATGCTGGCGATTACATTCTCCGACAACATAGACCCGGCTAAAATATCGCAGCTTATCGCGAACCACCTCACTGGTTGTAACGCAGGTCGTCTTATACCCCTTCCAGCTATCAGACAGCTTAAGCAACTGAGATAAATGCCCTCCCGCCGATGCTGCCAAGCATATTTTTATGTCCTTGGCATTGGTCGCAATAGTAACTCTATTTTTTTGGGGGATTCGATTTAAATTAAGCAATCGCTTCATTTGCTCCGTACGGACAAACCTAACCACGTCATCTGGGATCTGTCTTTTCTCTCGCAAACAGTAACCATACAAGAAACCTGCCATCCTTGCCATACCACCTGATAGAAAGGGTCGTTCCCTGATGCATCGCCACAACGATTTTGCAATCATAAACAGCGGATGTGTTGCTAAGACGAACTCATTAAAGACGTCTCTAAAGCGAATCTTTAACATATTGCCTGCGTGCCCCATACCCACAGGCTTATTATGTACAACATTAAGTTCCGGAAAAGACCAACTTTTCCAGCCGTTCATTCGCGCCATAATGCAGGAACAGGTGTCCTCTCCTCCGTACTTCAGCGGTAGATAACCACCGATCTGCTCAAAACATTTCTTTCGAAAAACCTGTATGGCTTTCGGCGTCGAACGCCGGTCATTCAGCACCTTTCGCAGCCGACCATTTACAAGGTCCTGATACACGCCGGAAGCCACCCCAATTTTTTCATCCCGGTTGAATCTTTCAAATATCTGCTCATAATAATCTTTCGGCAGAGCGATGTCAGCATCCAATATTGCCAGAAAATCATAATCAGCTTTTATGACCTGTTCGTATCCAAGCATAATCGCATAAACACTGCTTCGATAATAGCTTTGTTCGGATTCTCTTGTTCGATGTATGTATTGAATCCACTTATGCTCTTCTGCGAATCGCTGCACAATCTCTGCCGTATCATCGGTTGAGCCGTCATCGACAACAATCCACTTGTCCGGCAATATAGACTGGGCCAATACCCCTTGAATGGTTCGTTCGATGTATTTGGCCTCATTATAAGCCGAAGTTATTATGATATATTTTGTGTTGCTCTCTGGCATTGGGGCAAACTTTCTTAATCTATCGTTCGACCGACGGCCTTGCCGCAACTGCCTTAAGCCGCCAATAGGGCATTCTTGTAAGAAGGAACAGTGTCATCAGAGTCCATGCTGATATATACGCGGCCATACTTTTATGTTTCCTGTAGTATAACAACATACTCTTACGCCATTGATTTACCATACCAGCCCTGACCTTTTTGCTGCTGGTACCGCCCAGATGAATAATCTCGCCCGACGGCGTAAATATTATCTTCCAGCCCGATTTCTTGAAACGATAACACCAGTCGGTCTCTTCAAAATACATAAAGAATCGCTCATCCATCGGGCCGACCTGTTCCATTGCCTCTCGACGAACCAACATAAAGCATCCCGTCAGCACATCCACCTCTCGAACATCATCCCCGTCCCACCATGTCATTCTGTCTCGCCCGAAAAAGCGGCTGCGGGGGAATACTTTGAATAAATAACTGACCCATAGCGCCATATTCAATACCGATGGAAACATAAAACAACTGCGCTGCAAGGTTCGGTCGGCGTTTAATACCCGGCAGCCTACCATCCCGGCCTCGGGGTGCGTATCTGCAAAAGCAACCACCTTGTCGATTGCATCTTCCAACACTATAGTGTCACTGTTTAAAAGCAGTACGTAGCGTCCTTTGGCTATTGCCATACCCTGATTATTCGCGGCGGCAAAACCTCGGTTCTCAGAATTTTCTATTAAAACCACTTTTGGGAAATCACTTCTTATCATCTGAACGGAATCATCCATTGACGCGTTGTCAATCACGATAACCTCGAACCCCACTGTTCGCGTCCCCCTGTAAATAGACTCCAGGCAGTCATGCAATATGTCACGCGTGTTCCAGTTCACTATAACTATCGAAACATCCATATTCGCTCTTTTCAGGCACACACAGGAGGCCGGCTCAAATAATAGAGAACCTACGCAACAACTTCACGTATCAACCTTTTCAGTTGCACCTTGGGGTTATACCTGTCTATATCCACGACTCTATCACTGCCAATGTTCGACAGGACCCGCGATATCCACGAAAAAGTGGAGCAGCCCGGATAAATAAGATAATCGCACTCAGCCAGCAGATACATGTCCACAAGTGCCTCGATTCCATTGGCTATTTTGTCGGGGCAACTGTCATTCTGATGCATCGAAGACAACCCGCCCGGGAACCACTTCGGCGTCGAAAATACGTTTTTGAATTTGCTGTGATATTCGTTGCTGACCTTTTGGTTGTCGGTCGCCAGGAAGATATGTGCCCCGGGTGACCATCGAAGAAAATGCTGCACTGCCCTTTCATATTTTCTCAGGTTCGTTCGTCGGTCCGTGTGACGAATATGCAGACCAATAACATTATCATGCCAGTATCTTGCCTTGAATTCTTCTATCCTCCGGTGAACCTGTTCCTGAACAGGCATGTGTTTCGTAAGCATATTTCGTATGATCTGCGGCCTGCTCAGACCAGCAAAAGCATGCCCCTTCTTTGCCAGATTCTTCATTAAGGCCACTAAGCGGTCTTTGTAATACCAAAAAACGGCAATCTCCTCATCGTAATCCAGCCTTTTGACATCAATTGAGTATTTGCGATGAATCAAGAGGCTGTTGTGCTTGGTTGGGTCATGTTCATACATCATCTGGCTCATTGATTTGTCAAGCTGTCCCTGCCATACCTTAGGATGGATTGTCGCCTTCCTCGGCAAAACCATTTCTGGATAAACTCCTGAACAAGCAAAGAACCTGGAAAAAACATTAGAACCGTCATTGGAATATGCCTGGTCTCGCCAGTCAACAACCACGGCTCTGCCGCTCAGCTGACCGTACAGAATACCCGTCACGACGCACAGCATGCGATTGCCCATACCACCCTTGGCTTTGATAAGTAAGTATTTTTTTTTATCGGATTGATTCATTTAATTCTGTGCCGTTAACAAGGACTTCCGGACGAAAAGATAATTATCCTTTTCAAAATGCACAAGCTCAAAGCCGATACTGCCAAGCATGCGTTTGACCTTCAACACGCGAAATAACGTGGTAGGCGAATCGAGTTCCACACACAATATGGAAATGGCAATTCCCTCATCAATGATATTCTGGATAACGACACGCCACGCTCCCTCAATATCAAGTTTCAACAGGTCGATGTGGTCATGACCCAACTCTTTCATTATAGTAGATAGTTTTCTGCACTCCGCTGTAAAATATTTTCCGGTTCCATGCAGATCGAAAACAGAATGCGACGTTTCTTGTGGATTAACCGGCGAATAGAAACGCAATTCTGTATCTTCATCCCATAAACCTATAGGTAAAAAACGCAGCTTCGAACGGTCGTATTCAGCTTTCTCCATGTAATTTATGGCCTTTGGTGTAGGGTCGAATGAAAACACGTTACACTTAAAATGTTCTATCAAGGCAAAATCAAAAGTAGCGTCAACCCCTACGCCTGCACAATAACACATAGATTTGTCACTCAGAAGAGCTACAGGCACTGTCCATCCGCCGTAATCACTACCAAGACGCTGCAGCCTTAGCCCACCTGTTCTCAGCTTCACCAGAAACGGCAGGCACATGTGTATGATCTTCTTATCAATACCGCGTCGAACGCGCCATAAGATGCAATAAATGCGATGCAGTTTTACTGTAGCAAATTGTCTCATTAAAATTCGTCTTTCAATGGCCATCTACTAACCGGCGATAGCCTTGACCGCTTGTTTGCCGGTTAGCATCGCAGGTACGTTTATACAGAAACCGAACATCATAAAAAGCACAATCATCGGCGTACCAAACAATGAAACAGAATTAAAAGCTAAAAGTATGCCGAATAATCCTCCTGCCAAGCACCAGACAAGCCACCTGCCCGGATCGTCGCGAATCGCCCAAAAGCCCCTGAATAACTCTTTTACTGCCGTAATAATCACAGCACAGAAGGGTATAAAACCAACGAGTCCGTAACGACACAACTTCAATAGATAATGATTCACCATGTCGGTACGGTCTCGATAGTCGATTCTCCGCCCCCAGCCGGGGTCGTCAAACCCATAACCCGTCAGCCAGTGACCATTCATCCCGCCTTCGAAAAAGGCGACTTCGAATAATTTTCCCCGATACCAGGCCGTAGCACTGTTAAAAGTAAATCGGTCTATAACATCATAAAAATGACGATTGCTTATCACTTCCACAATACCGCACACCAGCACTAAACCAACCAGAGCATGTTTCCAATAATACCGATATCGATAAAAAGCGAGAAACAACAATGCTCCAACCATTGCCAACAATCCGCCGCTGGACATTGACGAAAAACATCCTAAGAACATCAATCCTGCTAAAATCTTATAAGCAAGCCGATTCCTTTTTACATTCTTAACCAGCCCCAGGCACATAGCCCCAACTATTGCCGAGAAAATGCCGTAATATATACAAATCCGAAACGTCGCTTTTGCTCTGTGAAAATAATTCATTCTTATTTCTGGAGTCCCTAAGCTCCTGCCCAGGGCAAGCAGGTTGCGCCCCGTCACTGACTCGTAAAAAGCAAATAGGGCTAAAATACCCGCCGACCATGCAATAGTTTTCAGTAGCAGGATATACTTATCCTTATCCGTTATAATCAATCGAACGGCAAAATAAGGCAGGGCCATATCAAAAAAGTCACCCGCACGATATTCAATCAGCTTCATTGGTTCTGTGGTTGTAAGACCGGCCAATATCTCTGCTGCAAAAAGAATAACCACGAGCTTATCGAGCCAGATGACCTTGAACTTTTGTGTGATATTTTTATCAAAGAATATCTTTACGAATAAAACAATAATAGCAATCCGGCCTACCGAGAAATCGACCGTGCCAAGCTTGATAGTTCCAACGCCGTAAGGGTACCACATTGATAGTATCACATATATGACCAGACCATAGACAGGCCGTACGAAAGCAGTCGTCAGGCCCCCTAAAATTGCTATAACTATTGTCAATGCTTGCATCGGACAAAATCCGCTTGTTACACATCAAAGAAATGAAGCGTTTTTCTAACACCCGGCATGGCTCTTATACAGTGCCTAATGCTCTCAAGAAAAATGCTGGAACAGTAGGCCTGCGAAACAGAACTTGTTCGTAATCTCGGCTGTCTCCTTATTCTGCCTACGGCCTTGACGTTCTCACCCATAATATAAGCCTGGAACCCGGCTTCCCAGCTTAACAAGGTGTCAAAACTCGCCTCATTTGTCACAATGTGTTTGAGCCATGCCAGAGGAACATAGTACTTGCGGAATCCGCATCCGAATAATGCAATCGCCGGGTTCTCGGAGGATATGGACGCCCTGATTTCCTGCTGCATTAATACTGCCATCTCGAATACCGCTCTAAAAACAACAAAAACAACCGGAACGGCAAAGTCAAACACCCACTCACTGTCCAGCACTACCCAGCGGTCGTCCGTCAAAAAGATGTTTCTCGGAGTAAGGTCCGCCGTACCGACCGTAAAAACGTCTAACGGTCCGTCAAACGTTCTCTTTACAATGGCTCTGAAGAACTCTTCCGCAACAGCGTTTCTACGGTCAAGCTTATGAATTCTATCGACATATTTCTCAAACAGGCGGTTTGCCTGGCGATAATCATTATTCGCCATTAAACCCTTTATTCTGTCTGCCAGAGACTGATAAGGAAGGTAGGCATACCTGACCCGGTCGCCCTCAAGTACGCCTTTGTTTACAGAAAAGATGTCCCCAAAGAATGCCTCACTTGCCTCCTCTTTCTCAATCAGCCGCCGCACGAATTCCCGCGAACGATCCGTTAGGGCTTCTTTATAAACCCATTTCTTGCCGTTTTTTTCACAGAGCATCGTCCTCGTCTGGAACTCCTGCCTGCGTAACCCCTTTTGCGCCAGCATCTTGCCTGTTTCTTCGGTCATTTGATAAGCTTAGAGCCTAATCCTTTCAGCTTCTTTGCAGCCCCTCTTACCTTCCTCCGCCAACCAACGTAATACTTGACATCCCAAGGGTCATCAAGCAGATTATCCAGCACCTGCTGCCGCCAAACCCGTCGTCCAGCCAGAGTTGCTTGTCCGTGTCTGTTTATATTGAACGTGACTTTCTTGGCCGCCTGGTAGCTTTGCTCATCTTTCAGCATACTGTATTTGCTTTTAGGGTCATCCATATGTTCCTGATGAATGAGCGGATAGTAAAAGCCATTAATGTATCCGGCCTCAGCCATTTGAAGCCAGTATTGCGTAGTCGCACTTCCTCTTATGGACCCGAATTTCTCAAACGTCTTCCTCTTAATGAGAAACCCTGTGCCGCATGTCCACGGATGTCTTAGAATTCGGTGCTTTCCGAAGGTCTGAATCTTGTGCTTGGCCCGTTCATAGTCAAAATCATCCGGAAAGTAATGCCAGCAGGCAACAACGCCTAAATTGTCAATATCTCGATGTGCCCGCGCCAGTGTACGCGTCCAACCGGGCGTTACCAGGCAGTCGTTATCGAGTTTGCCTAACAAATCGGCCTTTGACTTGCTCCAAATCTCATTGGATGCTGCGGTTTGGCCGACATTTTGTTCTGAAAAGATAATATTCTTTATGCGATGGTCTTTTACTTCATTCTTGAGATATTCAATCGTTCCATCTGTAGAAGCATTATCCCAGATAGTTAAGGAGAATTCCTCACGGGGGTCAAATAGAACGGAAGCCAGCGATTTCTTCGTGTATTCGAGACGGTTATACGTTATGAAAATCAAATCAACTTGCATATACCAAACATTGATTTTCTAAGTTACCACCTATGTGGCCACGGGATTTCTTTCCCGCCGGAACAATATGAGAAAATAAGAACAATATTCTTTAATAATTCGGAGACCACCCGGAATAACAAGAAAAGTAAAGCCGTACACAACAAGGCCGACAGCCAGACATGCCGCTATTACTACTATATCCGACCGTCCGCTTAAAGCCGCATAAGCTCGAAGAATTACGACCACCATAAAAATACTGGCCAACGAAGGTCGCCATATGGCTCTCATAAAAGTCGCTATAGATACCGGTGTCCCCTTAAAGCAATACAGAAGCGATGGGAACAGTATAAGATAGGTTAAGGTTGCGTACGCTATTGCGACACCGCGTGCACCCCAGGGCAGGCCGACAAAAAAGGATGTAATAGTTAATATGCCGTTAATGACGCCCCACCTGAAATAACGGTTTGCCCGGCCCGTGGACAATAATACAAGCCCCCAGGTAGTTGCAACGGTCTGTATAAAGCCGGTTATAGCCATTATTTTGAAAAGAATACCGGCCTCCGACCATTGCTCTCCCAATAGTATAAGGACAATATTGTCCGAGCAAACGGCCAGGAAAACCATAAGAGGCATACTCACAAAAGCCAGTAAAGAAGTCAGCTTCGTATAGTATGCCCTGAACCTGGCGGGATTATCCTGTAAACGGCTCATCGCCGGCATAGCGACCAGGGTCAGCGGAATACGAATGTAACTAATAGGCATTAGAAGAATCTGGTATGCCCTGCTGTATAAGCCGAGCACGCCGGAACCGTAGAATCGACCCAGCAAAACATTATCCAGGTTCCTGGAAAAATAGTTCACTATGCCGAAACCGGTTGTGTTCAGACCAAAATGCAACATAGAACGTATGCCGGATTTACGACTTGGCAGACCCGGTCGCCACTTGCACGTAATCCAAAGCCCGATGACATTGGCCACGGGTATAACCAATTGCATTATCACAAGCGCCCAATAAGCAGCTCCAAAATAAGCCGCTATTATTGCAGCGATTATGCCTGCTGTCAGGGACGTGATTTCAACAACTGCCAGAACTCCGAATTTCATTTGTCTTCGAAGAAGTGCCTGGTGCTGAACACTCAATCCTGTAAACAGGAAAACTCCCGACAAGGCCAGCGTAATCCAGACCAATCGCGGGTCGCCATAAAACCAGGCGAGCAACGGTGCCAAGCCCACAGTGAAAACAGATAGCAGAAAGCCGAAAGCCGCGTTCAGCCAAAACAAAGTACTGACCTGAGAATGGTTAACTTCGGCTTTCTGGATAGTCGCCGTTGAAAGGCCCATATCCTTGAGCATCATAACGAAGCTGGTTATAGCTGTAACCATGGCAATTAGGCCGTAATCCCGAGGGGTCAAAAGCCGGGCCAGAACTATTGTCGAGCCGGTCCGCAGCAGAAAGCTGACTCCGTAATTAAACATTGTGATCATTCCACCACGGATAGACCGTGTTTTCAAGTTGGCCTGGATATGGCTCGTTTTGAAAAAATCGACGCCCGAGGTCTCTTTCTGCAAATTAGTGTCCGATATCTTTTTTTCGAGAATAATATCGCTCATAGTTTATGGACTAATCACCGACATGTCCTCCTGTACTCCGTCCCCGTGGGTTGCATACGAAAATAACGCAACTTTACCCTTGATAACACTTTATTTCGAACATCCTTAGCCCGGTATATTTTACTGTTTACTCTATGTTCTCGGCTTCATCGTCCAGCCGAACGGATTCTGCCACTTTAACCTTTCCGTTTTCGTCTGGTAGAAAATCAAGGATGATTTCAACCGCTTCCTGAGCGGCCTTTCTGACCGAACTTTCCAGAACGGAGCTTATCTGCACCTGGGCTACATATCGGCTCTGGTCCCTCGCAATATTGGGTTTGCGACTGAACAGACCGGAGAAATCGCTTTCTTGGGTTGTAATTTGACCGTTGCGAACGTAGAAATTCAAAACAACGACTTCCTCAAGTAAAGGCGCCGGCTTGCGAAATCTTTGTATAAGACAATTTATCACCCTGCCGGATCGCGAGGTGAATTGTGATGTTTCATTGCTCTGTTGTATCCAGCCGTGTGCCGGATAGCACACACCAGGACGATGCCCTAATATCCCGCTGGGCCGCGTCGAACAATATACTACATAAATATCGGCCCAAATCTGGTCCGCGGAATTGACGTATCTTCGGCTGAAAAAATCGTCCGCAAAATTCCTCTCCATATATTCTTTCGTAGTAGCCTGTATATCAAGGTCGCTGCCAATCCAGTTGCCGAACTTTTTGGGAAAATGACTGAGCGGAACAGAAAGTATAATCGGCCCCCTTCCAATCAGCTTCATTCTGTTCCCCAACGTACGATATGCTGCGCCTGTCAATATCAACAGTAAAAAAACCGTGACATAAATAAGTGCTGCCGGCGTTTTTCTCCGCATTCTGTTTAACATACCCCTCTAAAGCCCGACCAAATTTTTTTATGTTAATATGCCAAAAGGAACACCACTAAAGTGGTATTTCAATAATACTAAGCCCTTCATTTTGTTTAGGGCCTTTCACGAAACTATAAAAAGATCCCCTCCCTGGAGCTTTCAATGAATGCTTGTTATTATATGCTTACTGAAACGTTTTTTCAAGCTAAATTCTGACAAATGTTATTAAATTTGCACCCCGTAATAAGCTCCGATAATATCTTTTAACTCGTATGGCTGATGCGGCTACAATAGATACGAGACCTTGAAAACCTCATTTTTTCATCGAAAAGCTTGAAACTGTTACATATCCCTCCCCATTCACATATATACAGCCGGCAATCCTGTCGATACAATGTCATAATGGAATGTCTAATCGCAGTCGTTAATGAACACTATGGTATTTGCCCCCGTAACAACCAATTGTTAA
Organism: uncultured Pirellulales bacterium; assembly: GCA_964536225.1. Lineage (GTDB taxonomy): Bacteria > Planctomycetota > Phycisphaerae > Sedimentisphaerales > Anaerobacaceae > Fen-1362. The sequence goes on along the minus strand of CAZHVR010000017.1, from coordinate 16,466 downwards.
TATTTAAAATGTTGGACAGGCAGAATGTAGGGTTGCACTTCGCCTGGCGAAGGTGCTCTGAATGAAACGATTTTATATCCGGAGGGGGCCGGTAATGAAAACCGCAAAAAAAACATGTGGGTTTCCAACTGTGAACAGGACTACTTGTCCGCTCACCCATTTATCAACCTGCTTCCTTATCTCCATATTTGTTAATTACGCTTTCATCGTCTCCACGATAAGCGCCGCTACTTATTATCTTGACGCCGTAAACGGTAACGACAGTAATCCAGGCACCAGCAGCCATCCTTGGAAAACCCTCAGCAGGGCGTATTACGACCATGACAACGATGGAGTTGACGGGTACGTACAGCGTGGCGATACCGTCCTCATCTACGATGGCAACTATGGCGGATTTGAGCAAAATGGGTATAACGCTTGGAACAACTATACAGGCGACCTAAATGAACCTTTTGACTCTAATTATTCCGGCTGGATTACATATAAAGCCGCCCCGGGTAACGACAATGTGAACTTTGATTTTATTGAATTGTTGTGTCACGGAAGCATTCAGGAGGTTTATTATAAATTTGAAGATATTCATATCCCTGATGGTGCGCCCGACCACGATGGTGGACGAATGTATAACATAGAGTTTTCAGGAAGGGGGCTATGGTTAAAAAACGTAACCTCTCATGGCTATGAGCCAGATGTTATTATGTATGACTCAACGCAACCTAATTATAGTTTTAATAACTGGTATAATGTTTGGCTTGCTCAGTCCGGGGCAGAATTTACCTCTGGGGTGATGATTGAGGACTGCAATTTTTCGGGCGGCAGCGGAGTTTTGTATCTTAGCGGTCATCGCATTACCATCCATCACTGCGACATCAATAAATCCGAAGCCGACCATATTCGTATCGGTACCAGTGATTATGTGACAATCGAGGACTGTGATATACATTCCTGGGTCTACGGCCAGCGACCGCAGCTACCAGGTATAGCTGATGCAGACAGGGCCCATGGCGACCTGCTCCAGACAACGGGCCAAAGCTCATATGTCACGATAAGGCGTAACATATTCAGAGACCATTTTTCTCAGGGGGTATGGTATTCCTATACATCAGGATTTGTTTACAACCACCATTTATGGGAAAACAATCTCTTCTACAATCTCGGCAATTACGATATAACTTTTGCACATTGCAACGATCTTATTTTCAGGAATAATACACTTGTAGGCAGCGGTTTTTATTCGTCACTGCGTCAAAATCAGGATCCGATAACGAATTTGGCCGTATACAATAACATCCTCTTGACAATCTGGTCCGACAAATATGAATACCCGTTCACTCGGATGGGTTATCATAATTACAATATTGGCATCTATCAAAGTAATTATAATCAAACCTATCAGCCGATACACTATGAATCAAACAGCACCTATGCTTCGACTGCACTTACTGACAGATGGTCTGCTTTCGTTAATACCGCACACTCATTGTTTGTTGGAAGTCTGAGCTATACATTAGGAGCAGTTCAGGACCATGATCCTGTTTTAATCTGGACTAATGCGGTTCCTTCGAATTTCAAGTTGAAGGCCGGCAGCGCTGCGATTAACTTTGGAACGACGTCTCAGGACTATCCAAGCTCGGATATTCTCGGCAATTCCCGCGATTCCTCGCCGGATGCCGGATGTTATGAATACATTGCAAACCCCAACAATCATACACCGGTTCTAAACGCGATTGGAAATCAGTCGGTCGCCGAGAATTCGCTTCTGACTTTTACCATAAGCGCCACGGACGAAGACGGGGACACGCTAACCTATTCGGCACAGAACCTGCCCAGCGGTGCGACATTCTCAGGCCAGACGTTCAGCTGGACGCCGAGTTATGTCCAGGCAGGCACATACCCGGTTACATTCAGAGTAAGCGACGGCTACGCAATCGATTCGGAGACCATCGTCATAACCGTAACCGGCACCAACCGACCACCGGTCCTTGCAGCAATCGGCAGCAAATCAGCCGACGAAAACCTGTTGTTATCTTTTACTATAAGTGCTACTGACCCTGACGGCGATTCGGTGGAGTATTCGGCACAGAACCTGCCCAGCGGGGCGGCATTTGCCAGCAGAACTTTTACATGGACACCCGGCTACACTCAGGCAGGCACATATCATGCAACATTCATCGCCAGCGACGGCCAGGAGCAGGATTCCGAAACCATTACGATAACGGTGGCAAATACTAATCGCGCACCGGAATTAGCTGTTATCGGAAGCAAAACCGCTTACGCAACCGAACCTCTCAATTTCACCATCAGCGCAACGGACCCTGATGGCGACACCATAATCTATTCCGTTCAGAACCCCCCCACCGGCGCAACGTTAGTCAACCGGACCTTTAACTGGACACCCGGCTCCGGCCAGGTCGGAACATATCACGTAACATTCATCGCCGGCGACGGAACGCTTCAGGATTCTGAAACGATAACCATAACGGTCCTGGCCGCCGACATCACTGCCCCGGAAACGGGCAACCTGTCGCCGGCCTCTGATTCCATACAGGCGCCTCTGAACACACTTGTCACTCTCGATGTTACCGACGCCGGCAAAGGCGTTGATGCAAGCTCAGTATCCATAAGAGTCAACGGAAATGTCATATACACCGGCGACACAACCAGTTACAACAGCTCATACGGACTGTGCAGCAGAATTGGCTCGCCCGCTGATTACACTTACATCTACCAGCCGAACGCCACTCTCGACTATGACCAGACGGTAAGCGTTGCAGTCAATGCTTCCGACCTCGCAGGCAACGCAATGGACCCTCACTCATACTCGTTCAAAACAGAAATGCGCTCTTTTGGAAAGAATAAACTCGTTAACTCCGATACTTCAGCTACGACAAGAGCAGAACCAAAAACCGTTCGTGACAGTGCGGGCAACATTTACACCGTATGGCATTCAGGAACCACGGACTCAAGAGACATCTATCTTGCCAAACTGCCCGCCGGCCAAGATAATTTTTCCGGTACCATCCGGATAACCGCCAATTCGGACGACCAGTGCAATCCCGCTATCGCAATCGATTCAGCCAACAAACTGTATCTCGTCTGGCAGGATAATCGCAACGGAAACTGGGACATTTACGGCTCTACCTCTACTGACGGTGTCAACTGGTCAACTCAGCAGAGGGTTTCGGACTCCAACAGCAATGAAATCAATCCGGCCGTAATTATTGATAAGTCCTCACCGGCAGAGGCATACGTCGCCTGGCAGGACGACCGGGCCGGCAACCAGGAAATTTACATAGCAAGCTCAAGCAACAGTTTTGCTGCAAATACCGTAACTCGCATAACTGCCAACTCCGCTAACCAGACCGAACCGGCTTTAACGGTAACAGCCGCTAATGTGGTTTACGTG
>CAZHVR010000017.1:0-13050 GCA_964536225.1 uncultured Pirellulales bacterium | reverse complement strand
TATGCGTAACGGCACTGCCGACATCTATGCGGCGGCCTCAAACAGCGGCCCCTGGTCAAATGTTCCCGTAGTTACAAAATCAGGCAGCCAGACAAGCCCCGCTATTTCCGCAGAATCAACCGGTTCAATCGTGCACCTGCTTTGGGTCGATGATTCCACGGGCAACCGGGACATATTTTACGCCAGCTCAAACGGTCTGACCGGCACAACGCTGACCGGCTCTAACGTCATCGACGACGCCGCTGGTGCAGACCAGATTGAACCGGCGATAACCGTCACCGGCTCCGGCTCTTCATTGAAGGTCTTTGCCTGCTGGCAGGACAAACGAAACGTCTCCGGCGCCTCAAACGACAGCGACCTCTACTTCGTCCAGACCAACGCAGGAAGCGGAACCAATATCTTCGTCGGTGACGACTCGACAAACAGCAACCAGAACAGTCCGGCTATGGCGCTGGACACTTACGGCTATCCTTACATCGTCTGGGTCGATGACAGAAATTCGCAAAACAATATTTACTATGCCGCGAGCACTTTCGTGTCGCCCACTGCCCTTGCCAGCGAAAACGTCACCACTTCTGAAGGCACGACCATCGGGACCAACCCCGCTGCGATAACCAGTGTCGATGATGTCTCTATGACTATTCCGGCAGGAGGCGTTCCCTGCACGATAACTATGAGTATAGCTAAGGTTAAAAACCCTTCGAAGATGTCGATGCAAACTTTCGGTCCTCCTTACGACTTCTGTCCCAGTGGTACAACTTTCAACCAGCCGGTCACTATCACGATTCCTTATGATATCCCGGCCTCCGGACAGTCCGTTTCTGCCTGCTGGTATAACACTTCCACCGGACAGCTCAGCCAGTATGGTATTACCGATATCAGGAACTTGACAATATCTCCCACACTTGGAGCTCTGCAATTCAAAACAACTCACTTCACGCAATTCGTAGTCGTTGAAGCCGCCGAAGACGGCAGCAGCGGCGGCGGTTGCTCTATCGGCTCTTTTGCAGCCCGTGCAAATCCGGCCGATTATTTTCTGCCATACGCCGGTCTTGGTATTGCGATGATTGCGATAAGACGCCACGATGTTAAAAAAAACCGCAGTCGCAGCCAATGACAACCGGACGGACGGTCTTCAAGCCCCATAAAAAAACACTTTTCAGTATCCCGGCTATCTCTGGGTCTAATAAACGGCCGGTAAGAATCGCCGGTTAAGCACTGTCGGAGGCTGGTCGATAAATTTGATGTGTGGCGGTATGTCCAAATGAAAAAAGTGAAGCAAAAATACGTTCGTAAGGCCTTGTTTTTGTGCAAGTTAGCTCTTACGGTGCTGTTACTGTTTATGATGGCCCGTATGTTTGTCATTCTGGGCGGCAGCAATGTTGTATTTACGCCCAGCGCAGTGTCGGCCGCAGAAGACAGCGACGAGGCGACTGAAACGGGACCCTCGCAGAATATACAGAATTATACAGCCATAATATCACATAGCATTTTCGGTATTTCGGATGACGCAGCCAGCCCGACCAACAGCAGGTTCCACGAAACGTCCGGGCCGCTCGATGAGCAGCTCGGCATCGCACTTGTCGGCACAATTGCAGGCAGCAGGGCCGTCTCAAGGGCTATCATCAAAGACCTGAAAACCGGCAGTGTCGGTCTTTACCAAATCGGCGACACCGTCGCGACCGCGACGATTGAAAATATCGAAAAAGAATGCGTCGTCCTCTCCAGCCGCGGCTCAATAAGGACTCTTTGCCTCGGCACAGAGGACAAAAGCACAGGTTCCCGGGCCGTTCGGTCGCTGCCCAAATTACAGACAAATCAGGACATAGCAGAAAGCCCGCCAGCCTATGCCGCCTCACCTTCCGCGGCAAGTCAGTCGTCCGGTTCCGATATCGAATCGGCTCTGTCAGCCGTGGTTATTGAGCCGCACCGGACAAACGACAATGTCGATGGGTTGAAAATATCCGGCCTCGATGACGCCCCCCTGGCAAAGGCGCTCGGTCTTCAGGACGGAGACGTCATACAGGTAGTCAACGGCCAAAGCGTAAAAAGCAAGCAGCAGGCCTTTCAAATTCTTAAAAAGGCACAGGCACAGGACTCTATCAGCGTCAAGCTGATGAGGAACGATAAAGTCGAAACACTGTTTTTTCCACTTATGGACAGGCGATAACGTTAAGGATTAAGGATTGTATAGAGACAATGAGGTCGTACAGATTAAAAACAAAATGGTTGTGCAAACCGGCTAAAGGCAGTACGGCTCGACCCGGCTCGTCTCGCGGGCTGATACCGACGCTTTCTCTGCTCTTCGCCGTCTTTGGCATTCAGATGCCGTCCCTGGCGGCGCAGCCCTACGACGCGAATGTTCCGACCGACGGGCCGTCTTATTCGAACCCGGTCCATCTGCCGGTGCTTGATAAGCCGGGTATGGCCGATGAGCTTATAACACTAAACTTCGAGCAGACCGATATACGCACCGTACTCAAAACCATCGGAGACATAACCGGCGTCAATTTCGTCGTCGATGACTCCGTCCAAGGGGCGGTCACGGTCCTGTCTCCCTCAAAAATCCGTCTCTCCGACATCTATAAAGTTCTCGAATCGATTCTCGAGGTGAAGGGCTATGCCGCCATCCCCTCAGGCAGCTTTGTAAAAGTCGTCCCCAGGGCTGAGGCAGTCAAACGCAACCTCGAAGTCCGGGTAGGCGCAGACCCCGCTCAAATACCGGAGACCGACCGGTTAGTCACACAGATAATCCCCCTCAAATTCGCTGACGCCACCGAAGTGAGTCAAATCATAAGACCGCTTCTCAGGAACGACGGCAATCTTTCCACGTATCCGCGAACTAATTCGGTCATCATCACCGACACCTCCGCAAACATCCATCACATCGCACAGATTATTCAGAAGCTCGACGTGGCCGGCTCACAGGAGCTCGTTACGGTAATCCCGCTCAAATACGCCTCCGCCCAGGTCATAAGTGAGCAGATTGTCCGCATAATCGACAAAACCAGAAACAGCGCCTCCCAGGGCCTCCCACGCCAGCAGGCGCAGCTCGAATCGTCCGTCAAGGTCCTGCCCGACGCACGGACCAACTCGATTGTGGCCGTAGCCAATGCCCAGGAAACGCAGAGCATCGAGGAGCTTGTCAAACAGCTTGACGTCCCGCAGCCAAGCAATACAGGCAACGTCCACGTCGTATATCTCAAAAATGCGACCGCCAAAGAGACGGCAGAATCCCTCACCGCTGCGCTGGCCAACCTGCGAATTACAGGCGCCGTCGAAGCTACGCAAAACATACAGGTCACTGCAGACGAAGGAACAAACGCGCTGATTATAACCGCTTCACCGCAGGACTTCGATACGATTGCACAAATCGTCGAAAAACTCGACATCGTCCGCGAGCAGGTGCTCGTCGAGATGGTCATAATGGAGGCCAGCGAAGACAAGCTGCGTGAGATTGGCGTTGACTGGGCCACGCTCGATGAAGCGGTGGCAGACGCCGTCAGGGGCTTCGGATTAACCAACTTCGGCCCACGCGTCGATTTCATCAGCGGAGATTTCGAAGGGCTTAGCGTCGGCGCCTGGAAAAAGACGGCCTCCGGCACAAGCATCGGCGCCATCATTAACGCCCTCGAAAAACAATCCGGCGTCAACATACTTTCCACGCCCCGGATAACGACCTCTAATAACCACAAGGCAAAGATAATCGTCGGCGAAAACAGACCGTTCGTCACGGAATCCAGAATTACCGAGACCACAGATTTCATCACGCCAACGGTAATCAAGTCCTTCGACTACAAGGACGTCGGAATCACTATGGAGATAACCCCGCACGTCAGCCAGGGCGGACTTGTCCGGCTGGAAATCGACAGCGAGTTCACAAAGCTCATCGAAGACGTTACCACCCTGTCGCTTGAAACGCCCACAACCGCCAAACGGCAGGCACAAACCGTCGTATCGATGCAGAGCGGCTCCACCGTCGTCATCGGCGGACTGATTCGCGACGACAAGGACACCGTCGAAAAGAAAATACCGCTGCTGGGCGACATCCCGATTCTCGGCAATCTCTTCAAATACAAGAAAGACCGGATACAGAAAACCAACTTGCTGATTTTCATTACGCCGCACGTCCTGGCGACACAGGAAGACCTGCAGCGTATTACCGAAGAGCAAAAAAAAGAGATGCAGCCGGCCCTCGGTAATCTGTCGGACAAGGCCGGAAAATTCGGCAATTGAGCCATACAGGAGACAAACGGTGCAGACCGCAGCAGATACACAACTGGCCAACCCGACACAAAACCGGCACTTGGACAAAATACTGCCCGAGCACCTGAAGCCGGAAATGGTAAGGGCACTGCCGCTTGAATTTTTGAAAAAACAGTGCGCGATACCTATCGTTCTCGAAGACGGCCAGGTCGCCGTGGCCGTAGCCGACGTATTGAACGTCGAGGCATACGATGCGATAGTCAATGCGCTTGGCAAGCCCTGCCTGCGGGTCATCTGCCACGCCGCTGAAATCGAGCACGCAATCAGCCGCTGCTACTACCAGGGCGCTCCCGCTGCCACCGAGGAAGCACACTCCCAAGATGCCGGCTCCGAAACCGCAGGCGCCACCGCCCAGACGCATGCCGAGGACCTTCTCTCCATCGCCACTAAAGCCCCGGTAGTCAAGCTGGTAAACAAGATACTTTTCCAAGCGGTTCACGGCAGGGCAAGCGATATCCACATCGAACCATACGAAAATGAAACACGCATTCGCTTCCGCATCGACGGCGTCTTGCGCGATATTGCCGCCGTGCCCCGGCAGCACAATGCCGCACTTGTCTCCCGGCTGAAGATTATGGCCAATCTCAACATCGCCGAGCGACGCCTGCCCCAGGACGGCCAAAGCCGAATCAAAATAGGCCAGAACCTTATGGATATCAGGGTTTCGGTTATCCCGACGCTGTGTGGCGAGCGCGCTATGCTGCGACTCCTCGATAAAAGCAGCCGTAAGCTGACGCTCGACGAGGTCGGCTTTACAACGGATAATCTCAAACGCTTCAGGCGGCTTGCCTCAATGCCACACGGCATAATTCTTCTCACCGGCCCTACGGGCAGCGGCAAAACCACAACGCTTTACGCCGCGCTTAACGAGCTTAACAGCGTGCAACGCAACATCCTCACCGTCGAGGACCCAATCGAGTATCAGATTTCCGGCGTAGGCCAGATGCAGGTCAAACCGAAAATAAACCTTACTTTCGCCAACTGCCTGCGGCACATCCTCAGGCAGGACCCCGACGTGATTATGATTGGCGAAATACGCGATGCCGAGACCGCCGAAATAGCCATTCAGGCCTCGCTGACGGGCCATTTAGTTCTCAGCACTCTGCATACCAATGATTCAGCGTCAGCTATGACCCGGCTGATTGATATGGGAATAGAGCCGTATCTGATTTCATCGTCTGTTATCGCCGTGGTCGCGCAGCGCCTCGTTCGGCTGATTTGCCCCGAATGTAAACAAATACACAGGCATACCGACCGCAACGTTTGCCTGCTAAGCGATGACGATAATCGACTGCTCTCGGGAGCTGAACTGTTCAAGGGTGCTGGCTGCGAACACTGTCTTAAAACCGGCTACTTCGGGCGGACCGGAATTTTCGAGCTGTTAGCGATTGACGACGACATCAGGGACCTCGTTACGGCCCGCAGCAGCACGCACATAGTCAAACAAACCGCAATTAAAAAAGGGTTGACGACACTGAGGCGGGATGGTCTTCGCAAGGTTACAGATGGACTGACCACCCTCGAAGAGGTGTGCAGGGTAACAACTGAAACAATGCAGATGGAATAAAGGCGACCGGAAGTGACACAGCTCGAATACAGTGTGCTGGATATAACGGAACCAACCGAGATCCGGCCGAGTGAAAAGCTTGACCCCGTACCGGACCAACACGCCGACGGGATGTTTTCGCGTGTAAGGACCACGGACCTCGCCCGGCTCGTACGCCAGCTTGCGATGCTTTTGCGTTCGGGGATGCCGCTGGTTCCCGCCCTCTCAGCGATTGCCGAGCAATTGGAAGGGACCCCGGAATCGCCCGTCGCCAACACCACCGCAAAAGAACGCCGGCTCGCACAAATCATAACACGGCTTGCGTACGACGTTGACGCAGGCGGCTCACTGTCTTTCGCCCTGAGTAAAAACCCGGACATATTTTCACCTTTGTTTGTCAGTATGGTCGCGGCCGGCGAAGCAGGCGGTACCGTCGAAGAAACGCTGCTGCGATTAGCTGATATGCTCGAAAAGAAGGTCCGGCTGACGGCGAAAATCAGGGCGGCAATGGCGTATCCCGTGATGATGGTCATTGTCGCCGTAGCAGTGGTCGCTTTCCTGCTTTCTTTTGTCGTACCCGACATCACGAAGGTATTTATCGAACTTAACAGGGCGCTTCCCTGGCCGACGCGACTGCTCATAGGCATAAGTCATTTTGCCGGGACGTATTTTATTCTGCTTTTGATTCTTACGATTGCCGGACTGTTTATGCTTCGCAAAAAGTGCAAAACGGCACGGGGCCGGCTTGCATTCGACCGCTTTAAGCTCCGGCTGCCGGTTCTGGGAAAGTTACTGCTTAAAATCGAGACGGCACGGCTCTCCCGGACGCTTTCGGCACTGCTGGCAAGCGGCGTCTCGATATTGAACGCCATCGAAATCGCCAAAGGCGTCGTCGCCAATACTGTTCTCGCCTCGGCGCTGGATTCGGTTAAGGACTCGGTCAGCAAAGGCGGCAACGTGGCAGAGGCCGTAAAACAAACGCGCCTTTTCCCGCCTATTGTCTCACACATAATCGCCACGGGCCAGCTAAGCGGCGAGCTTGAAACCGGGCTGGCCAACGTAGCCGATATGTATGACGGCGAGGTCGAAAACACACTCAAAACCGCCGTCTCGCTGCTCGAACCGGCAGTGCTGCTGATTATGGGGCTGGTCATCGGCTTCATCGTCTTTGCCATTATGCTGCCTATTCTCGAAATTAATCAGGCATTGTAAGAGAGGAACTTAATATGAATACGAAAATACGAACAACTCGAAAAACGGGATTCACGCTCATTGAGCTGATGATAGTGATTGTGATACTGGGCCTGCTGGCAACCACGATTATGCCCCGCATACTCAACAGGCCCGAGCAGGCCAGGCACACCAAGGCCGCCGTGGAAATACACAATATCGCATCGGCACTGGCGCTTTTCAAGGCAGACACCGGAAGATTTCCCACGACATCCGAAGGCCTCGAAATCCTCGTCAAAGACCCCGGCATAAAGGGCTATAACTCCGACGCCTATCTCGATAAGGTCCCGCTCGACCCCTGGGGCAACAAATACATCTACATTAGCCCGGGTGTGCACTCAAAAGATTATGACCTCGAATCATTCGGCAGGGACGGCGAAGACGGCGGAACGGACGACAATGCTGATATCGAAAGCTGGAACCTCATTGAATGAGAGCGATATGCAAAGACCGGTTACAACCGTGCGAAATAAACGCAATTTGCGCTTTCGCGGCGCTTTTACATTTATCGAAGCGGCCGTCGCCCTGGCGATTGTCTCAATCTGCCTGCTGACGCTTCTGGCCCTGCATACCACCAGCATCAACCTCGCTGACGCGGCACATCAAAATACCGAGGCCGCCCTGCTTGCCGAACAAAAGATGGCCGAGATTTTGGCCCTCGGCTACCCGCAGCCGGGAACCGAATCAGGCACGGAACAAACGGGCTTCAAATGGCGAACCGAAATAGCAGATGTCGAATCCCCTGCCTTTAGCTCTCTCGGAAGGCCCATGCCGCAGGATGATATTAAAGGATTGCGTAAAGTAACCGTTGACGTTGCCTGGAACCGCGGCAGCAGCGTTAAAAACCTTAGAATCTCAAGCTACATTGCAAAGCGGACGGCGAAATGAGAAATAAACGCACAAAATCAGGCCTGTCGCTCGTCGAGCTGCTCATCGCTATGGCGATGGTCGTCGTCATTATCTCAATGGTCAACGCGGGCTTCTTCGCCGCCTCGAAATCAGCCGAATCCTGCACAGACAAAATGACGCTCGACTGGCAGCAGCTTCGCCTTATTGATAACATCGCCGGACAGATACGCTGTGTGTTTGCACCGGTACAATCAAAAACCGGCTGTTTCGAATACAGCCCCGCCGCAAATATGCTGCATTTCCTGACCACTAAACCATTTGCCTGTGCCAAAGACGAAAACGCCGGCCTGCTCGAAGTCAGCTACAAATTCGACCCGGACAGAAACACCCTGCTTTTGAGCCAGCGAAGATACGTCGAAACATCCGCCGATGCCTCTTTGAAGTGGCAGGAAATCGCCGAAAATATCAAAGACATCGGGCTGCAGTTTTTCGACGGCCGGCAATGGCTCGACAGGTGGGATTCCGGCTCGCAAAATAACCTGCCCTCGGCGGTCAGAATAACCGTCAAATATCAGCAGGCAGAACTCGGCGAACAGCAATGCTCTACTACCGCGTTTGTGTGCCTTGCCGGCGACAATCGGCAGACCGTCCGCGTGGAAACCGCCTTGAAGGAAACAAAATGACCGGCGAAGCTAAAAGAACGAGGCCAAACGGATTCGTAATTGTCGTGGTGCTTTGCATCGTCATCCTGATGACTGCAATGGTGCTGGGCTTCAACCGCCGGACACAAATGACGCTGCGGGCGGCCGAAAGCTTCACCAATTCCAGGCGGGCCCGCGCCTGCGCCCTGGCGGGATTGAATCTCGCCGTTGCAACCGTTAAAAACAACCCGGGCGCTTCGGCTGAAAAAAACTCCGATACACTGCTCAGCAGGCCGATAAACTTCGAGCTGGACGATGTGCCCTGCACCGTCACGTTGACCGACGAAACCGGCAGGATAAACATCAACGCCCTGAAAACACCCGACGGCCGGGAGAACCGTGCCGTAATAAACCAGTTGCTTCGGCTAATCGAACTGCTAAATCGACGCCAACCTGAAAAACCAGTCACCTGTGACATCGTTGCTTCAATCATCGACTGGATTGACGCCGATGAGCACGTTACCTGTCTTGACTTTGTCAAAAACCACAACCTCGGTGCCGAATCCGATTATTACACCGCCCTGTCGCCCCCATACAAGTCGGCAAACGCACCTTTCGATTCGATTGACCAGTTGTTATTAGTCAAAGGTGTAACGCCGGATATATTCGAGGCACTGCAACCCTTTCTGACCATATATGGCGACGGGACAATTAATATCAACACCGCCCCGGAGCTGGTCCTGGAATCGATGTCGGAAAAAATGGATGCCGCCCTTGCCAAACTCATCGTCGAGCGAAGAAACGTCAGGCCATTTCAAAACCTCGAAGAGATTCGCACGCTGCCCGCGATGACCGATGAGATTTATACAGCCATAAGCAGGACCGCCACAGTCAGACCGGTAGCCCCCTGCTACCAGGCGGTCTCACAGGCGACCGCGGGACGTACGTCCGTTACTATCGTATCGGTCATAAAACCCGATTCCCAGACGGGTGCGATTGACGTCCTTTCGTATAAGGAGCTTTAATATAGGCCGTTAAGAGGCCCAGGAAAAAGGCCGAAACTTATAATATGAATAATCGCTCCATAGGCATAGATATCGGACCCGACCATTTGTGTGCGGTGCAGGTCAGCCGCACGGATGGGGGCTTTTTTGTCGAAAAGACCCTGGCCGCAAAAATGCGACGGGCCGTTGATTCCCCTTCCCACATACTTACAGAGCTGTTTACAATGCACGGCTTTGACAGCCGCGCTGAAACCGCGGTCTCAATCCCCGGCCGGGCGCTCCTGCTGAATAACATCGAAACTGATGCCGCTACAATCGAACAATCGTCAACCGATGACGCCATTCCGAACGCCGAACGGTTCATAACCAAAATCCATATCCCCGCACATCAAACAGGCAGCAAAATACACGCCCTGCTCATCAGTGTTGACCGCGAACGATTACACGAGAGATTGAATACCATCCTGCAGGCGGACATCCGTCCGGTGCTTGCCGAAACCGCCTTGTTCGCCGTTAGCGCCGCCGTCACTGCAAACTATCCGCAATCGGACGAAGGCATTTCCCTGATAGTCCACATAGACAAAGCATACCTGACAATAACAATCACCCGCGACGGCTCCGTCGTCTTTGCCAGAAAAATTCCCGTCTGCGATGACAACAACTTGACTGCCGCTGTTGATTCTGAAATTCGCCTCACTTACAAAAAATTTTTCGACAGCGACATACCGCCGGACACAAAAGTTTACCTTGTGACGCAGCTTGACAATCTGAAAGCCGTCGAGACCGGATTAGCAAACGCCCTTCACTGTCGTATGACTGTCGTTGACCCCTTCGCCGGAATGCAGCACGACCCCAATTGCGACGTGAATACGGCTGTTACCGTGGCCGAGGGGCTGGCCTTAAGAGCGCTGATACCGGATGACGCGGCCGGCCTGAATTTTCTCGATGCCCTCAAAAATGAAAAACAACAGCGATTCGAAGCTAAAAAGGAAATCAAAACCATTATTAAACTATCCGCGGCTATAATACTCGTCGCGATTGCTTCCTTATTCGTTCGCCTCTGGAAGCTCGAACACCAGAACGGCAAAATAGAAAAGCAGACCGTCGAGATCTTTCAGCAAACGCTGCCCGACGAAAAAAACATAGTAAACCCGCTCGTGCAGCTTGAACAAAAAATTGCCTCCCTGCAAACCGGCTGCACGTCGTTCGACGGCACAGACGATATGAACGCAGGCCCCCTCGAAATTATACAGCAGCTGACACAAACCGCCCCTGAACAGGCCGATATCACCGTAGGCAGTTTGTTAATGTCCGACGATTCGGTCAGAATCACAGGAATCGCCGCCACGTTTGCTCCGGTGTACCAGTGGCAGCAACAGCTTCAGCAAGTCCCGCGTTTCGCATCGGTTGACGTAAAAGATATCCAGCGGCTGGCCGCGGAAAAATCCGTCAGCTTCACTATCGTTATCGCTATGGCGAAAGAAAAAACACAATGAAATTACCGCCGATTAGAAAAAAGTGGATGCTTGTCACAATAACCGTCGCCTCGACCGCCGGCTTCTTCGCATTTGCGATAAAACCCGCAGTCGAACGCACAAATATCCTTATGCGCGTTGTGCCTGAAAAACAGTGTGCCCTTGAGCAATTGAAGGTCAAAAGCAGGCAGTATCTCGCCCTTCGTTCCCGTCTCGACGGCCTTGACCGGCAGGAAGGACAATCCGACCCCCTGACCGAGCTTGATAAAATCACCGCCCAGTCCGGAACCTCCGGCAACGTCGCTTATATGAAGAAACAGTCCCTGCCGGTCGATTCGAAATACAACCAGACCGTTGCGGAGCTGCGGTTCGAAAATATCTCTCTCGACCAGCTCGTTGATTTTCTGCTCCAGGCAAGGGTATCCGCAACGCCTCTGCACGTTCAAAGCTTATACATTGAAAAAAGCAGGACAAACGCCGACCTGCTTAACTGCACACTGCAAATATCCACCCTGACCGCAAACCAGGCCGCCTAAGCCCCTGTTTTCCCCTCACGCAACCCCTGTATGACTGACCGAAACTCATACACGAGAAATTAATTCGAATGTCTCACGTGCGATTTCAAACTCCTCGTTTGCCGGTATTGTCAGGGCATAAACAGAGGAATCATCCGTTGAGAATATCGCTTCATTATTCTCATTTCTCTCTTCATCGACTTTTATTTTGAGATAGTCGAAACCGCCGAGAATTTTTTCACGTACAAAAGCGCTTCGTTCGCCTATGCCCGCCGTAAAGACAATCGCGTCGGCACCGCCGAGCACGGCCGTATATGAGCCGATATATTTCTGGATTCTATAAACGAACGCATCGAGGGCGTTTCGGGCCTTTTCATCGCCTTTCTCCGACAGCGACAAAATGTCACGCATATCGTTTTTGCCGCAAAGCCCCTTCAGGCCGCTGTCCTTATTGAGCAGCTCTTCAATCCTCTCCGCGTTCATTCCTAAGTGCTTCATAATATAAATCGGTATGCCCGAATCGAGGTCGCCGGGACGCGTCCCCATCAGCACGCCTTCGAGCGGCGTAAATCCCATTGAGGTATCGACTGCCGAACCGTTCTTAAACGCGGTAATCGATGAGCCGCTGCCCAGATGACAGGTGATAATCTTCAGCTCTTCGAAAGGGTTACCGATAACACGGGCGGCCTCTTTTGCGACAAAACCGTGGTTTATGCCGTGAAAACCGTACCTGCGAATGCCGTGTTTTTCACACATTTCAATCGGCAGGCCGTAAAGATACGCCTTCGGCGGGATTGCCTGATATAAGGCGGTATCGAATACCGCGACATTGCGGCTCTTCGGCAGCAGCTTCCCGCACGATTCAATCGCGGCGATATTGGCAAAACCGTGCAGGGGTGCGAATTCCGCGTATTTCTTAATCAGGGCCATAACCTCATCATCAACCAGAACGGCCTCGGAGAATTTATTGCCCCCGTGAACCACCCTGTGACCTGCGACCTCGATTTCGTCCCTGCTTTTAAGGACTTTGGTCTCGTTGTCAGTCAGCACACCGAGAAAAAATTCCACCCCCCGATGATAATCGGCTATGTCACGTTTCAAATTGTGCTTTTTCCCCCCGATTTCGAACTTGATAAGGGCGGGGCTTTGGCCTATACGCTCAATCTCGCCCTTCATCAAAAGCTGCTCCTGCGGCATTTCATACAACGCGCATTTTATCGAAGAGCTGCCCGTATTTACCGAGAGTATTTTCATCACTTCCTCGGCTTCCATTTCCAGTTGCGGACCTCCGGCATGTCCTCGCCGTACTTGACGATGTAATGCTTGTGGTCGATAAGCTTGTCGCGCACGAACTGCCTCGTGTATGCCGCCATATAACCAAGTTTTGGCACGCGGTGAACCACGTCTGACACTAAGTCATATCGGTCGAGGTTGTTGCGGACTAACATATCGAAAGGCGTTGTGGTGGTTCCTTCCTCCTTGTAGCCGCGGACGTGAATATTGTGATGATTGGTCCTGCGGTAC